>JAZPZZ010000108.1:0-7612 GCA_045544935.1 Oscillospiraceae bacterium
CGATCGTGGGCGCAGCGCCGGTGCCGGTGCCGCCGCCCATGCCGGCCGTGATGAACACCATGTCGGTATTCTCAAGGGACTTGGCGATGTTGTTGCGGCTCTCCTCGGCGGGGCGCTTGCCGCCCTCGGGATCGCTGCCGGCGCCCTGACCGTGGGTCAGCTTCTCGCCGATCTGGATCTTCTGGTCGGCGCTGGAGACGGCCAGCGCCTGCTTATCGGTATTGATGGCGACATACTCGATGCCCTGGGCACCGGATTTCACCATGCGATTGACAACGTTGTTGCCGGCGCCGCCGACGCCGACCACCTTCAGGGTGACGACATTCTCGGGTCCGGTTTCGGTCAGATAGGGCATTGTTGGTTCCT
Source organism: Oscillospiraceae bacterium (assembly GCA_045544935.1). Taxonomy (GTDB): domain Bacteria; phylum Bacillota; class Clostridia; order Oscillospirales; family Oscillospiraceae; genus CAG-103. The sequence continues at coordinate 367 of JAZPZZ010000108.1, forward strand.
CCCTGTTTTGATTGGTTTCGTTTGTTTCGGTTTGCGCGGGCTCGGGCTCGGCGGCCGTCTCGGTCGGGAGCTCCTCGGGCGCGGGCGCTTCCTCCTGGATCAGATCCAGCTGGACATAGTCCTGCGCTTCGGGTTTCTCGGAAATGGGTTCAAGCACGGCAGTTTCCTCCACGGCGGACTGCTCCGGTTTCGGCTGCTGCTGTGCGGAATCCTGACGGACGGGATTCGGCCTGGGCCGGTTGCGGTTCTTTTTCTTATTCTTACCCATTTTATATCATTTCCCCTTCAAGGTCAATCTTTTTTTGGAAAACGCCGGGGCAGGCGCTTTGCGCGCCGCATCCGGATTTCTTAACCGGGGCTGAAATGCACCTGCTGATCGATGGAGAGATCGAGCGTGCCGGCATCGTGCTCGGCGAGCTGCTCGACCGCGCTCTGCAGGAGGCCGAATTTATAATCGAGGTCCGCGTCCTCTCCCACGCGAACGGTGAAGCGGCTGAGATAGGCGAAGGCGGGGTTCGTGACGTCGTTCATATCGATGATCGAAACGTCCGTCCAGAGACCGCGCTTGAGCAGCTGATTGAGGATCTCCGAGAGGAAGCGCAGCTTCGCACCGTCCTCTTCGGCGACGGTCATGATCGTGCCCTCCTCCGGCTCCACGGGAACGAGCCCGTCGATGCGGATGAGGCTCTTGAGCTCGGTCTGATCGATCTTCTTGAGGAGCTTGCAGTTCTGGTCGATGACCCAGTAGTCATCCTCGAGCGTGACATAGCCCATGGCGCTGCTCTCCGTGATGGAGATGACGACGCGGCTGGGCAGCTCGCGCGTGACCATGACGTCGTTGACGTAGGGGAGCTTTTTGAAGATGCGGCTGGCCGCGTCATAGCGGTTGATGAAAAAGAGGTTTTCGCCCTTTTCCAGCCCGGAGGCGAGGATGATCTCGTCATCCGTATAGCGGGCGTTGCCCTCCACCTCGATGTCCGTGACGGTGAAGAAAATACTCATGGCGAGCAGAATCAGGACGATCACGCCGAGGAAGATCCAGAGTCCGCCGTGCCTTCGGCGGAATTCCATCTCCTTGGTTCCCTTTGCGGCTGTTTTCATATTGGTCTCCAATCTTTGTCAGTTTGATGCACGGTCACAGGAGATCTCCGCGCCGAGCGCCGCGAGCTGCCGGTCCAGCCGGTCATAGCCGCGGGAGATGTGCTCCTCGTCGAAGATCTCGGTCTCCCCCTCCGCCGAGAGCGCGGCGACAATCATCGCGGCACCGCCTCTGAGATCGCCCGCCGTGAGCGGGGCGGCCGTGAGGCGCTCGACGCCGGAGATGAAGGCCACGCGGCCTTCAATGCTCACGTCCGCGCCGAGACGGCGCAGCTCCAGCGCATGGCGATAGCGGTTGGAAAAGATCGTTTCGGTGAACACCGTCGTCCCGCGCGCTCTGAGACAGGCGGCCATGAGCGGCGGCTGTGCATCCGTCGGAAAGCCGGGATAGGGCCGTGTGACGATCGGCCGCGGCGCAATGAGACGCGCGTCCGAACGAAGCGATACTGCCCCCGATTTTGTTATTATATCACATCCTGCTTCAGAAAGCGAGTCCAGAACCGTTAAAAAATGAGAAGGAAATACATTTGTGAGCGTAATATCGCCTCCGGCGGCGGCGCAGGCGCACAAAAGCGTGGCCGCGGCGATGCGGTCCGGAAGGATCGGATGGCGCACGAAGGAGACGGGACGAAAGCCCTCCACGCGTATTTCCGCGCTGCCGGCGCCGGAAATCTGCGCGCCGAGAGTGCGGAGATACTTCTGCAGATCGACGATCTCCGGCTCGCGCGCGGCGTTGGAAATGACCGTGACGCCCTGCGCCGCGCAGGCGGCGAGCATGGCGTTTTCCGTGGCGCCGACGCTCGGAATCGGGAGAATGACGCGCGCGCCGCGCAGGTCGGAGCCTTTGCAGATGATATCCCCGCCCTGCTCCGTGACCGAGGCGCCGAGCGCGCGCAGGGCCTCCAGATGCAGATCGACCGGGCGCGGGCCGAGCTCGCACCCGCCGGGGAGACTCAGGCGCGCCTGCCCGCAGCGGGACAGAATCGCGCCGAGGAAGATGACGCTCGAGCGCAGCTCGCGCATGAGGCTGTGCGGAATCTCGCAGGCGTTCATCGGGCGCGAATCGATCCAGACGTGGTCGCCCTCGCGGGAGACGGCGCAGCCGAGATGGCGCAGAATGCGCAGCGTGATGCGCACGTCCCGCAGATCCGGCACGCCGGTGAGCAGCGTTTGGCACGGGGCGAGAATGGACGCCGCCAGAATCGGCAGGACCGCGTTTTTCGACCCCTGCACCGGAAGCTCGCCCGAAAGCCGCCGTCCGCCCGCCACACGCCAGATCGTCATAAAAAATCCCTCCGCATCATGAAATATCACTTCATGTTATGCGGAGGGAGGTTTTTTCGGTTCATTGGTAGTCCCGGATCATCTCCAGAACGATATCGGCGATGCGCTCGGTGGCGTCCGGCACGCCGCAGGCCTTCATGTTTCCGGCCATGCGATCGAGCGCCGCGGGGTCGGCGAGCAGGGCGCGGATGGCGTCGAGCAGGTCCTGCCCGGTGAGCTCGGGCTCCAAAAGCACCTTCGCGCCGCCGGCATGCTCGAGCACGCGGGCGTTTTTCTCCTGGTGGTTGTTCGTGACGTACGGGCTCGGAACCAGAATGGCGGGCTTGCCGAGATAGGTCAGCTCCGCGAGCGTGGAGGCGCCGGCGCGGCAGAGCACGAGATCCGCCGCCGCCATGACGAGCGGCATGTCGTAGATATAGGGGCGGACGTCATAGCCGGAGGACGGGAGATCAAAATTGCAGGTCTCCCGCAGCTTTTCCGCAACCGTGTCATAGCCGGACTTGCCGGCGGAGTGGATGAGACGGAAGCCGGGGTCTGCGCCGGCGAGGGCGATCATATCGGTGATCTTCTCGTTCATGATGCGCGCGCCGAGCGAGCCCCAGAGCGAGACGACAAGCGGCTGATCGGCCGGAAGGCCGAGCTTCTGCTTCGCCTCCTGCTTCGTGCAGTCGGAAAAACCGGTGCGCACGGGTGTGCCCGTGACGAAGACGCGGGAGGGGTCGCCGTAGTACTGACGGCTCTCCTCGAAGCCGACGAGGACGCGGTCGACGTCCGGCAGGAGCATCTTGGTCGTGAGGCCTGGGACGGCGTTGGATTCGTGCACGAGGGTGGGAACGTTCAGCTGCGCCGCGGCCTTCAAAACCGGATAGCAGACGTAGCCGCCGGTGCCGACGGCGATATCGGGCGCAAACGCGCGCACGATCTTTCGCGCCTCGCGCGTGGAGGTGAGGGCGTTTTTCGCCGCCGCGACGTTGTGCTTCAATCCCGCGGCGCTCAGGCTGCGGGAGAAGCTCGAGACCTTGACGGACTTGAAATCATAGCCCGCGCGCGGCACAAGCTCGGACTCCATGCGGTCCGCCGTGCCGACGAAGAGGACCTCCGTCTTCGGATCGAGCGCCTGCAGGCGCTGGGCCACGGCGATGGCGGGATTGATATGCCCTGCGGTTCCGCCGCAGGCGAACAAGACTTTCATAACGATTACCTTTCTAACCCGCGCGGCTCAAGGGCGCTTCGCGCGAGATGCTGAGCAGAATGCCCATTTCCAGCAGCTGCATTAACAGCGCCGTGCCGCCATAGCTGAAAAACGGCAGCGACACGCCGGTACAGGGCAGAGAATTCGTGACGACGGCGATGTTCAGGATCGTCTGCAGGCCGAAGTGGGCCGTGATGCCCGCGGCGACGAGGAAGCTGAAGCGGTCCTGCGTGTGGAGCGTGATCTGCGTGCAGCGCAGGAGCATGAGCGCGAGCAGCAGAATGATCGCGGCCGCACCGATGAGGCCGAGCTCCTCGCAGACGATGGAGAAAATGTAGTCATTGTGACTCTCGGGGAGGTAGAGATACTTCTGCCGCCCCTCCCCCGGTCCGAGGCCGGTGAGGCCGCCGGAGCCGATGGCCATGAGCGATTCGCGCACCTGATAGGTGATATCGTCATCGGCATACTGCGAGGGGAAGAGCCACGCAAGGATGCGCACATGCACGTGCGTGGAGACAAAGAACGCGAGCGTGCCGAGCGCCGCGACCGCGGCCAGACCGATGAAGAAATACTTTCTCGGCATGCCGCCGATGACCATCATCGTGAGGCCGATGAGAGAGATGATGAGGATGCAGGAGATGTGCGGCTCGAAGAAGAGCAGCACGATCGGGATGCCGAGCGCAACGGCAAACGGCACGACGCCGAACTGGATGGTCTCCATTCGGGCGCGGTACTTTGCGATGAGATCGGCGAAGACGAGGATGATGGCGAGCTTCGTGATCTCGGACGGCTGGAACGAGAGCGGACCGAGCACGATCCAGCGGCGGGCGTTATTCTCCGCCGTGCCCATGACGAGCACGAGCAGGAGCATGACGGCCGCGAAGCCATAGACCAGACGGCTGGACTGGCGATAGAGCGACATGGGAACCCACGACGCGGCGTACATGATGACGACGCCGGCGATGGCGAACATGAGCTGGTGGTTGAAGTAATCGAGCGCGCTGCCGCTCTCGGAGGCAAGGGCCTGCGAATAGGCGCGCGGATAGCTCGAGGAGAGCACCATCAACAGGCCGAGGCTCAGAAGAATCAGCACGAGCGTGAGCAGCGTGATATCAAAGCCGCCGCGCAGTTTCGACGCTGCCTGCCAGCCGGGTATGAGATTTTTCAGCTGCATCCCGAAGGAGCCGGAGGAGCGTTTTCTCGTAGGCATGATGATCCTTTCTGACGCCTGGAAATCTTAGAAACGGTGGTAGACGCCGATGAAGCTGATGATCGCGAAGACGATTGTGACCGAAACGAAGAGGGCGAAGATCTCCTTCTCCTTCCACTTCTTGCCGAGCCAGCCGCCCATCTCGAGATGGTGGTGGAACGGGGCCATTTTGAACACGCGCTTGCCGTGCGTGAGCTTGAAGTAGCCGACCTGAATGATGTCGGAGAGGGTCTCGATGATGTACATGACGCCGAGCGTGACGAGAATGAGCGGCATGTCATAGGCAAAGGCCATGGCCGCGATCGCGCCGCCGAGGAAGAGCGAGCCGGTGTCGCCCATGAAGATCTTGGCGGGGTTGAAGTTATAGAGCAAAAAGCCCAGCAGGCCGCCGGCAAGGCCGGAGGCGAAGACGCCGACGGAGATATCGCCGCGCTGCCACAGGAACGTGACGGCGACGAAGAAGACGCACACGGGGATGCTCGTGCCGGCGGCAAGGCCGTCGATGCCGTCGGTGAGGTTCACGGCGTTGACCGTGCCGGTGATGACAAAGGCGGCGAGAATCGTATAGAGCACGTCGCCGAGGTGGAACGAGACGTTGAAAAACGGGACGTACACATCGCTCGTGACGTAGCCGAAGGAGCGCATGAGGTAGATAAACACCATGGCGGCGATGAGCTGCAGCAGGAACTTCTGCCACGCACGCAGGCCGAGATTCTGCTTCTTCTTGAGCTTCTCATAGTCATCGAGGAAGCCGATCGCGCCGAAGACGAGCGCAAAGACGAGACAGAAGATGTGCCCGTAATAGCCCTCGAGCATGGAATGGAAGCCCACCGTGAGGCAGACGATGGCGACGGCGGCGATGAACATGATGCCGCCCATCGTGGGCGTGCCGGATTTGGACATGTGCCACTTGGGGCCGTCCTCGCGGATGCTCTGACCGGCCTTGATGCGGCGCAGATACGGAACGAGAAACACGCCGATCAGACTCGCCGCGAGAAAGCCGATGACAAAGGCTAAAATTAATCTGATGGTCATTTCTGCTGTTCCTTCCTTTTGGCCAGGATTTCCGCGACGATCTCGCGTTCATCCATGTGGATTTTTTCATGGCCGATGATCTGATAGTCCTCGTGGCCCTTGCCGCAGAGGATGATCACATCACCGTCTCTGTGATTTTCAATGGCATAGCGAATGGCGTCGCGCCGGTCGGGCTTGACGACATAGGAGGTGTGCGTCTTTTTGAGGCCGGGGAGAATCTCGTTGATGATTGCCATCGGGTCCTCGGTGCGGGGATTGTCGCTCGTGACGATGACGAAATCGGCCTTCTCGCCGGCGATGCGGCCCATGATCGGGCGCTTGAGCCGGTCGCGGTCGCCGCCGCAGCCGAAGAGGAAGACGAGCCTGCCCTTCGTGAAGGCGCGGACGGTATTGAGGATATTTTCCACGGCGTCGGGCGTGACGGCGTAATCGATGAGAATGGAATAATCTCCGTCCGTGGGGACGAGCTCGGCGCGGCCCTTGACGCTCTCGGCGGTGGAGAGCGCGGCGGCGCACTGATCGACGCCGACGCCGACGGCCGCGGCCGCAGCCAGCACGCTCAAGGCGTTATACACCGAGAACAGGCCGGGGATGCCGAGCGTGACGCGGTGAAGCCCCGCGTCGGACACGAGCATGAAGCGAACGCCCTCGGCGGTGAGACGAATGTCCTTGGCGACAAAGTCGGCGTGATTTTCCTGCGTGGAGACGGTCTTGACCTCACACGAAGCGCGCTCGCGGAGAAACGGCGTCCACGCATCGTCCAGATTCATGACGCCGTGGTCGCAGCGCTGAAAGAGGATGGACTTGGCCTCGGCATAGGCCTCCATGGTCTTGTGGAAATCGAGATGATCCTGCGTGAGATTCGTGAAGACGCCGACGGCGAAATGAATGCCCGCGACGCGGTCGAGATAGAGCGCGTGGGACGAGACCTCCATGACGACGTGCGTGCAGCCGGCGTCCGCCATGCGGCGCAGCAGCTCCTGCAGCGAATAGGCGTCCGGCGTGGTGCGGTCGGTGTGGAGCACCTCGTCGCCGATGAGGTTGGCGTTCGTGCCGATGAGGCCGACCTTGGCGCCGATCGTCTGCTCGAGCACGTGCTTCAAAAGCGTGGTGACGGTGGTTTTGCCGTTCGTGCCGGTGACGCCGATCATGGTCAGCTCTCTGGAGGGATGGCCGAACCAGACGCAGCTGACCTCGGCGAGGGCGAGGCGGCTGTCTTCCGTTTGAATATAGGGCCCCTCCCGGTCCGGCACGTCCTCGCAGAGGACGGCGGCGGCGCCTTTTTCAAGCGCCATGGGAATGAAGCGATGCCCGTCGGACTCATAGCCCTTGACGGCGACGAAGAGATCGCCGGGCTGCGTCGTGCGGGAATTGAAGCTGACGCCCCGAATCTCCAGATCCGGGTCCGCGGTGCTGGAGAGCACCTT
>JAZPZZ010000109.1:0-7147 GCA_045544935.1 Oscillospiraceae bacterium
CGAATCCAATTCAATCGTTTTTCCGGCGACATGTGCGGCGGAAAAACTCCCTGAGGCGCAGCTTATGCAAGCCCTCGCGCCGACCAACCGGGGCCAAAGCCCCGGGCGATGGAGCGCGAGTACCCTTCAGATGTCAAAGAACGTCGTTCTTTGGCATCTGCATGTTCATCCCACGCCGAATGGCGTGGGATGAACGCATGAATTCGGTGGTTTTAAAATTTTAAATACCTTCGTTTATTTGAACAAGCGTGTTCCAACCGACGTTCGGTTGTTCATATAATCCCACAGTTGGAAAGGAATTGGAAAACATGAGTAGTATGACCAACGAGATCTCCCGCGACGAGATGCGCAGCTTCATCGAGGATAAGCTCTGCGCGCACTTCGGCGTCACGGCTCTGGACGCAACGGACGAACAGGTGTTCCAGGCCAGCGCCATCGTCATCCGTGAGATCATGAGCCGCGTTCTGGCCTTCGAAGGCAGTACGCCCCCAGAGCGCGAGGTGCACTATCTGTCGATGGAGTTTCTCATGGGCCGCAGCCTGATGAAGAACGCCTTCAACCTCGGCGTGTCCGAGGCACTCACCGGCGCGCTGGAGGACATGGGCCGCAATGCCGCGGATATCTTCGAGTCCGAGCCGGACGCCGGCCTCGGCAACGGCGGTCTCGGCCGTCTCGCCGCCTGCTATATGGACAGCATGGCCACGCAGGACATTCCCGCCACGGGCTACAGCCTCTGCTATGAGCTCGGCATGTTCCGCCAGAAGATCGAAAACGGCCGTCAGATCGAGGTCGCGGACAACTGGCGCACCGCCGCCGAGGGCTGGCTCGTCCCGCGCTATGAGGACACCGTCGAGGTCCGCTTCGGCGGCCGCGTCGAGCCGCACTGGGACCAGTTCGGCCACTATCACGGCGAGCTCATGGGCTATGAGACCGTTCTCGCCGTGCCGCGCGATATGCTCATCGCGGGCTATGACAACACGCGCGTGAACACCCTCCGCCTCTGGGAGGCCCACAGCACCAACGATCTCGACATGTACTCCTTCGCCACCGGCGACTATATGAAGGCGCTGGAAAACCGCACGATGGCCGAGGTCATCACGAAGGTGCTCTATCCCGCGGACGATCATCTGCAGGGCAAGACCCTCCGCCTCCGCCAGCAGTATTTCTTCGTCTCCGCCACGGCGCAGAGCATCGTGCGCGAGCACCGCGCGCGCTATGGCACGGTGAAGAACTTCGCCGAGCGCCACGTCATCCAGATCAACGACACGCACCCGACCCTCATGATCCCCGAGCTCATGCGCATCTTCATGGACGAGGACAATCTCGAGTGGGATGAGGCGTGGAGCATCGTTACCGAGTGCTTTGACTACACGAACCACACCGTCATGTCCGAGGCGCTCGAGACCTGGCCGCAGGGCCTCATTCAGAGCCAGATGCCCCGCATCTGGGAGATCATCTGCGAGATTAACCGCCGCTGGTGCGACTACCTCCGCGAGCAGTTCGGCGACGACGAGCGCGTCGGCCGCAACCTCATCATCGCCGAGGGCAAGGTCCACATGGCGAACATGTGCCTCGCCACGTGCAAGATCGTCAACGGCGTCTCCGCCCTGCACGGCGACATTCTGAAAAACGACCTCTTCAAGGACGTCTGCGGCCTCAATCCCGCGCGCTTCACCTTCGTCACCAACGGCATCGACCACCGCCGCTGGCTCGCGCAGATCAACCCCGGCCTGCACAGCCTCGTCTGCGAGCTGCTGGGCGGCGAGGATTACCTCCTCCACCCGGAGAAGATGGCGGAGCTTGCGAAGTTCTCGACCGACCGCGAGGTGCAGCTGCGTCTCGAGGCGATCAAGCTGGAGAATAAGCAGCGTCTGGCCAAATACCTCAAGAACGACGGCTTTGTTCTCAATACCGACGCCGTCCTTGATACGCAGGTCAAGCGTCTGCACGAGTATAAGCGCCAGCTCCTGTGCGCCATGCTCATCACGCATCTGCAGCAGCGCCTGCACGACGATCCCGATCAGGACTTCCTGCCGCGCACGTTCGTCTTCGGCGCCAAGGCTGCCGCGGGCTATGCCACGGCCAAGCGCATCATTCAGCTGCTCTGCTCGCTCGCGAACGATGTGAACAACGACCCCGTCTGCAAGGGCCGCCTGCAGGTGCACTTCCTCGAGAACTACCGTGTCTCCGCCGCCGAGATCCTCATGCCTGCCGTGCAGGTGTCCGAGCAGATCTCCACCGCCGGCAAGGAGGCCTCCGGCACCGGCAACATGAAGATGATGATGAACGGCGCCATCACGATCGGCACGCTCGACGGCGCGAACGTCGAGATGTACGAGCGCCTCGGCGATGAGAACATGTTCCTCTTCGGCCTGCATACCGACGAGGTCAATGCCCTCAAGGCAAACGGCTATTATCCGCAGGAGTATGTCAATCGCAGCGACCGGCTCCGCCGCGTCCTCGAGCGCATGAACCACGGCTATGCCGACGGCGAGAGCTATTCCGATCTCGCGGGCAGCCTGCTCTACGGCGGCGACCCGTATATGCTCCTCGCCGACTTCGACAGCTACGTCGATACGCACAACCGCATGTATGCCACGCTCCGCAATCCCGCCGAGCGCGCGCGTATGTCCCTCGTGAACACGGCCATGTCCGGCTTCTTCGCCGCCGACCGCGCCATTCTCGAGTATGCCAAGAACATCTGGAACGTATAAACCAAACCGAGCCCCCAGCGCCATGCTGGGGGCTCTTGTCTGCGAGGCTTTTATGAGAAGTGATCCCTATGTGGCCGTCGTCGGCGCTGTGAATATGGACGTCTGCGGCAGGCCGTATCAGAAGCTGATCCTGCAGGACTCCAATCCCGGCGCGGTCAGCTATACGCCCGGCGGCGTCGGGCGCAACATCGCGCACGATCTGCGCCTTTTGGGCGTGCCGGTGCATTTCGTCACCGTCTTTGGCGACGATCCCTACGGCGCCGCCCTGCGCGAGAGCTGCCGGACCCTCGGCATGGACCTCAGCCACGCCGCGACCATGCCCGGCATGCGCACGTCCACCTATCTCTATATCACGGACGAGCGCGGCGAAATGCAGCTGGCCTTGAGCGATACGGACATTTCCGAGAGCATTACGCCGTCGTTTCTCTCCGCGCGCCTTCCGATGCTGAACGCGGCCGCCGCCGTCGTCGTAGACGGCAATCTCACGCGCGAGACCCTCTGCTGGATCGCCCAAAACGTCACGGTCCCGATCTTCGCCGATCCCGTCTCCGTCACGAAGGCGGAGCGCCTGCGCCCGATCCTCGGCGCGCTCCATACCTTCAAGCCGAACCTCACCGAGGGCCAGCATCTCACGGGCGAGACGCATCCGGAGCGCATCGTGGAGGCGCTGCTGCAGCAGGGCGTGCAGCGCGTCTTTCTCTCCCTTGGCGCGGACGGCATCCTCGCCGGAGCGCTTTCCGAGCGCGTCCTGCTCCCGTGCTATCCCACCCGCATGGTCAACACCACCGGCGGCGGCGACGCCGTCATGGCGGCCCTGCTCTGGGCCTATCTGCAGGGGAAAACCCTCAAGGAAGCCACGGCCGCCGCGCTCAAAGCCGGCCGCCTCGCCGTGGAATACGACGGCACGAACAATCCGGCTTTAAGCGCCGATGCCATCTCGTAGGGGCCGACGCCCTCGGCGACCCGCTGTCCAATCGATATCCGCATTGCAGAGAGACCGTTCCGGCGAACGGTCTCTTTTGCATTTGTGCAAAATGTAGAACTTGCGAAAAATTGCAAAAACGCCTTGCAAAAGTGCGAAATAAGTGCTTTAATAGTATGCAAGGAGGGATGATATGGAAGAATCTCATCACAATGCGAACATGACCAGTCAGCCCCGCGCCAATCTGCCGGGCCTGATCGAAAACCCCGGCATTCCGCTGCAGCTGGACCGGAAGGGATGGCCGGTCAAGACCATCGACAATTTCTTTACCGCGCTGGATTGGGACTATGAGTTCTCCAACGTGCGCTATAACGAGCTGGCCCAGTGCGCCGAGCGCTTCAGCTATGATCTGTTCACCAGGCCCACCGTCACGCGCTGGACGTCCGCGGACCTCGCGTTCGTGGAGCGGCATCTGGAGCAGTATTACGGGCTCTACAGCCCCACCAAGCTGCAGACGGCGCTGCGCCTGTTCTATGAGCACCGGCGCTATCACCCCGTGCAGGAGCGCCTCAAGGAGCTGAAGTGGGACCAAACGCCGCGCCTGGAGGGTTTTCTCTCGCGCTGGATGGGCTGCGAGGACTCGCCCTATGTGCGCGAGGTGAGCCGGCTCATCTTCGCCGGCGGGGTGCGCCGGGTCTTTGAGCCCGGCAGCAAGTTTGACTATGTGCCCGTGCTCGTCGGTAAGCAGGGCAGCGGCAAGAGCACGATCGTCCGCTGGCTCGCCGTCGAGGACGATTGGTTCACGGAGCTGACCACCATGGAGGGCAAGGAGAGCATCGAGCAGCTCACCGGCGCATGGATCTGCGAGATCACGGAGCTGCTGGCCCTCTCGCGCGTCAAGGAGCAGGAGGCGGTCAAGAGCTTCCTCTCGCGCCAGCGCGACCGGTATCGCCGCCCCTACGACCGCGAGGTCACCGAGCAGCCGCGGCAGTGCATCTTTCTCGGCACGACGAATCGGCGGCAGTTTCTCCGCGACCGCACCGGCAACCGCCGCTTCTGCCCCGTGGAGGTGCGCACGACGGGCGCCGCGCTCTATGCAAAGGAGGCGGAGTGCCGCGCGGAGATCCTCCAGTGCTGGGCCGAGGCGCTCGACCGCTATCGCCGCAGCGACCTGCCCGCCGTGGCGGACGCGGCGCTCCTCACGGACTTCGAGGCCGAGCAGCGCGAGGCGATGGAGGAGGACTGGCGCGTCGGCGCGATCGAGCGTTACGTCTACCGCTGTCCGGAGGACTATTTCTTCTGCGTCCGCGACGTGGCGCGAAACGCGCTGGTTCTCGGCATGGACAGCCCGAGAGACCCCACGCCGCAGGAAAGCCGCGAGATCGCCCTCATCCTGGACAGCCTCCCAATGCTTGAGCGGGCAGGGAGGAAGCGGCTGACAAGCTATGGACAGCAGCAGGTATGGAAAAGGAAGGATGTGTGATTGTGTGATTGGTGTGAACCATTTTCATAACCTTTTTTTAAAAACATTTTTTTTAACGGTTTATAGGAAAGTCATTCACATCATTCACACAATCACAGTAGGGGCGGCCTGCGGTCGCCTGCAATCTTCGTATGCATTGATTCAGACCGTAGGGCGGGTCGCTTGCGCCAGCCGCTTACCGGGAGTAAAATCCCACAGGCGGGCGCTTCGTGAAGCGCCCCTACGGCGTCTTTTCACCCCTGCCGAACTATTTTTCAAAAATGGGAATTTTTCTCTTGACAAAACCAAAAATCCGGTTATAATAGCATATGCGCTTAGCGGAATTGTGTAATGGTAGCACACCGGACTCTGACTCCGTTTGTGAGGGTTCGAATCCTTCTTCCGCTGCCAAAGCCTCGTCGTTGTGACGAGGCTTTTTCTTTCATTTGAAACAAAGGATGATTCTGTATGTACGACGAACTGACGCAGGTAGATATTGATAAAATGCGCTCCGAGCTGGATCATCGGCAGCGTGTGCTGATGCCGCAGCTGATCGAGCAGGTGAAGGTCGCGCGCGCCTTCGGCGATCTCAGCGAGAACTTTGAATATAAGGCGGCCAAGCAGGAATTAAACCGCAACAAGAGCCGCGTGCGCTATCTCGAGCGCATGATCAAAACGGCGAAGGTCATCGACGCCGCGACGCCCGGCGGCGGGATTCAGCTCTTCGACAAGGTTACGATCTGGATCGAGGAGGACGGGGAGGAGCAGGTGCTCCGGCTCGTCACGACGCTGCGGCAGGACCCGCTGAGCGGCCTCGTGAGCAAGGAGAGCCCCATCGGCAAGGCCCTGCTCGGCAAGAACGTCGGCGACACGGTGCACATTCAGGTCAACGACGCCTACGGCTACGACGCCGAAATCCGCGCGGTAGAGCACGGCGAGGACGACGAAAGCATTCCAATCAGCAACTTCTAACATAATAAAGATACGCAGTCAAACGCATGTCATTCTGAGCGAAACGAAGTGGAGTCGAAGAATCTTGGCAGAGCAGTTGGATAGACGCTGATCGTTCTGTATTCCTGCCAAGCCAAGATCCTTCGACTCCGCGCTGTCGCGCTCCGCTCAGGATGACAAGCTTTTTCTGCATGCAAATATCCAAAAAGAGAGCCTGCCATATGCCACGGTCTTATAAGGAAGTATTGAAAACGGCCATATAAGGCGTTGCAAGGGCACAAACTGAAAGCACTCAGAATGGTTTTGATACCGTTCTGAGTGTTTTCTCTTTGTTCGCACATTCGACAACAGCCCCCTCCTTCACTATGATGAAATCATCAAGCGAAGGAGGGCTTTTTCATGCGATATAAAATCAAAATCAATGACGATGAACGGCAGCTAATCGTCAAGGCACTGTACGACTGGCGCAACGAGTTGCCCATGGACAGTCTGCTCCGTTCTGATCTGGAGCAGCTGATTCTGAAGATCATTGACACACCGGATGCCAGCTTTTGGAGGAGAGTATTGGAATGAGAGAAAAACTGAACTACCATTGGGAAGGCGACTATCTGATCCCGGATCTGGTTGCACCGGAATCACCGCAGATCGGCATCTGGGGTGAGCGCAGGCGGCGGTTTCTCCGTACACATCAAAAGCCGATCTATGACGCCATGCTGATGAGCGGGACGCTCAACGCGCATCTGGAAGAAGTAGATCGGAGCGCCGAGGATATGCTGGATCGGCTCATGACCCAAATGGCCGAGCGAGAGGGAGTCACCGAGCAGCTGAAAGCGGAAGACCAGATGAAGTGGGTGCAGCGTATGAACAGCATCCGCTACCGCGCCGAGGAGATTGTGCGGAAAGATCTGAGTGAAAGCTGAATCAACGAAGCAAAAAGTCCTGAAATCGTTGGGATTCAATCCATAGGGATACTAAACTCAGCGCATTGCAGGGCATGGGATTTACATTTATTACTCCCACCAAAGCAACGAAATCCGAACCTTGTGCCGATCGGCGACGGGTTCGGGTTTCTTGTTTTTATCGACTACTTCAAATAAC
>JAZPZZ010000110.1:0-2103 GCA_045544935.1 Oscillospiraceae bacterium
CAAACTCCGAGATAGTCGGCGATACCGCCATGGTCCTCTTTGAGAGCGCAAACTTCAACGGCGCATCTATCCGCCGCACCGCCACCGCTCTTGGTATGCGTACCGACGCATCCTCCCGCTACGAAAAGGGACTTGACCCCCAGAATACCTACAAGGCAGTTCAGCGCGCATGCGAGCTGATTGAGCTGCTGGGTGCAGGCGAGGTCGTTGAAGGCATCATCGACGTTGTTCCCGGCGAGATCAAGCAGACCACTATAAAGCTGGAGCCTCAGAAGATCAACGCCCTGCTGGGCACCGACATTGACGAGGCCACCATGCGTGACATTCTCGTCCGCCTTGGCTTCACTCTCGATGGCGACACCATTTATGTTCCCTCCTGGCGCGGCGATGTAGAGCACTACTCCGACATTGCCGAGGAGGTCGCGCGCTTCTTCGGCTACAACGAGATTCCGAACACGCTCATGCGCGGCGAGACGACGACCGGCGGCTACACCGACCGGCAGAAGGCCGAGCGCAGGCTCGGCGCGCTCGCGCGCACGCTCGGCTTCGACGAGATCATCACCTATTCCTTCATCAGCCCGAGCTACTATGACAAGATCCGCCTGCCGCAGAGCAGCGCGCTGCGCAAGAGCCTGAAGATCCTCAACCCCCTCGGCGAGGACACCTCCATCATGCGCACGACGGTGCTGCCGAGCATGCTCGAGATCCTCACGCGCAACTTCAACTACCGCAACCCGAGCGTGAAGCTCTATGAGCTCGGCAAGGTCTACTTCCCGCGCTCCGACGGACGGGCCGACGAGCCGAAGGTGCTCTGCCTCGGCGCCTACGGCGAGGACATGGACTTCTTCGCCATCAAGGGCGTCGTGGAGGAGATCCTCAAGGGCATGCGCGTGGAGAACGTCTCCTTCAAAGCCGAGCCCGACAACCCCTCCTACCATCCCGGCCGCTGCGCCGCCGTGTACGCGGGAAGGCACTGCCTCGGCGTGGTGGGCCAGCTCCATCCGCTGACGGCCGCGAACTACGGCGTGGACGCCGAGCTCTACACGGCCGAGCTCCGGCTCGACGCAATTCTTTCAAACCGCGGCGCAACGCCGGTCTATCAGCCGCTGCCGCGCTTCCCGGCGGTGACGCGCGATATCTCCGTGACGTGCGAGGCGAGCATCCCCGTGGCGATGCTGCAATCCTGCATCCGTCAGGCCGGCGGCGAGCTGCTGCGTGAGTGCAGCCTCTTCGACGTGTACACCGGCGCGCCGATTCCGGAGGGCCAGAAGAGCGTTTCCTTCTCGCTGAAGATGCGCGCGGACGACCAGACGCTGACCGACGATCACGCCGAAGAGATCGTGAACGCCGTGCTCGAGGCGCTGAAAAACGCATATCACGCTGTGATGCGGTGATTTTCGACAAATTTCCGTAACTTTTTTTCACATTTTAGAGATTTTCCTCTTTACAGATTCATTTTTTCTGTTATAATATACAGGAGTCTTCCCAGCCATTGACAGGAGGTGGAAACATGGGAGATCAGAGCAAGCCGATCAGCGCGACCAAAAAATTCACTGCCATCGACAACCGAACGGAGATGAAAGAGGTCCTCTCTTCCGTGTACAACGCCTTGGTCATCAAGGGCTATAACCCCATCAACCAGCTTGTGGGCTATATCCTCTCGGAGGACCCGACGTATATCACGAACTACAACGGCGCGCGCAGCATGATCACCCGGCTCGACCGGGACGAGCTGCTGCAGGAGCTGCTGACGAGTTATCTCGGCAAGTGAAAAAAAGCATCCGCCCCGGTATTCGCGCCGGGGCGGATTTTTTGCTTGCGTTTCGGGGTAGAATGGTGTAAAATACATTGATGTAGTCCTTGACAAGGCTGCACTAGTTGGGGAGCTAGCGGTGCCCTGTAACCTGCAATCCGCTACAGCAGGGATGAATTCCCGCCCCCGGATAGTCGATGTGTCGTCTGCCCGCAGTAAGCAGCGATGAAGGCCCGGCCCTGCGCAACGGAGCCCCGTGAACCATGTCAGGCGGGGAACCGAGCAGCATTAAGCGGGTCCCTCCGAAGTCGGAGGCCAAGCGGGTCTTAGGAAGACAACAATGGGCACCA
>JAZPZZ010000111.1:0-27700 GCA_045544935.1 Oscillospiraceae bacterium
GGTCGATATCCCGCTGGAAGCAGGTGCGCATCGGGCAGGGCGTCTCCGGCGTCTGCCGGCCGCGCGAATCGGCGCTGCGGACGCCGCGCGGGCCGATGAGCGTTCGCTCCAGCTGCTCGCGCTGCTCTCTCGGACAGGCCATGCAATCTCCTCCCCAGAAAAAAATCGGGCAATGCAAAGTCCCTTGCATTACCCTTTATACGACGTTTGCCCGAAAAAATCCTTTTTTCTTTTGAAAAAAATTTTATTTTTTGAAAAAATCCCGGTCATTCTTCCGTTTCATCGAGATATCTGGTCTCCGCGGCGCGCTGCGCGCGCACCAGAATCGACTGCGCGCGGACGAAATCGCCCCGCTCCATGGCGCGCAGCGCGTCCGTGGCGGCGTTGAACATCAGATGGTACAGCGACTCGAACAGTTCCATGCATCCGCTCCCTTCTCACTTCTTACAGAGTATGTGAAAAAGGAATGGGAATATACACCGCATCACCAAAGAGCGTGTCATCCTGAGCGAAACGAAGTGGAGTCGAAGGATCTTGGCAGAGCAGCAAAACAGACGCAGTTTGTTCTATCCAACTACGGTGCCAAGATCCTTCGACTCCGCGCTGACGCGCTCCGCTCAGGATGACAGGAAGGATTCACATTAGAATGTCTTCACCAGCGTGAGCAGATTCTGACCCTCTTCATACTTATAGCGCATTTCGTCCATGGTTTGCTTGACCATGAAGATGCCGAGGCCTCCGATTTCGCGCTCTTCGGCCGAGAGCGTGACGTCCGGGTCCTCGCGCGCGAGGGGATCATAGGGCATGCCGCTGTCGGCAAAGGTGATCTCCGCGCGGCCGGGCTCGGCCAGCACGCCGATGACGGCATGTCCCTCGCCGGGGGCATAGGCGTACTTCGCGATGTTGACGAAGATCTCCTCCACGGCGATGTCGATCTGCATCTGCGCCTTCATGGGGCAGTCGACCGATTCCAGCTCGGCGTCGATGAATTCGAGCACCTGCTGCAGATTGTCCACTTTTGCATCAATGGTTCTTTTTTTCATAGGCGACCCCAGATATCGGAAGCAGAGCATCGTGATGTCGTCAAACTGCTCCGCCGCTCCGACATAATCGTCAAGATGAGTTTTGACCGCGTCGAGCACACCGTCCGCCGCGTGCTCCGCGCCGTTGAGTGCCGAGAGCATGCGCGCCGTGCCGAAGAGCTCGCCGGCCTCGTTCGTCGCCTCGGTGACGCCGTCGGTATAGAGGAAAAGCTCGTCCCCGGGCGAAAGCTGCAGCTCATATTCCTGATAGCGCATGCCGTCCATGCCGCCGAGCACAAAGCCGTGCACGTCACGGTAGAGCTGATATGCGCCCTTTGCGCGCCGGATGACGGGATATTCATGCCCCGCGTTCGCGGCCTTCATGCGCCCGGTGGAGAGCTCCGCAAAGCCGAGCCATGTGGTGACGAACATTTCGGCGGGGTTGTTCTGGCAGATCTGGTGGTTCACAAGCTCCAGCACGCGCGCGGGCGAAGCTTGCTCGATGTAGGCGTAGTTTTTGATGAGAATCTTCGAGGCCATCATGAACAGCGCCGCCGGCACGCCCTTGCCGGACACGTCCGCCATGACGATGGCGAGGTGGTCATCGTCGATGAGGAAGAAATCGTAGAAATCGCCGCCGACCTCCTTGGCCGTGTGCATGGAGGCGAAGATATCAAACTCGCGCCGCTCCGGGAAGGCGGGGAAAATGCTCGGGATCATGCCCTCCTGAATCTGGCTCGCGATGTTGAGTTCCGCGCCGATGCGCTCCTTCTCGCCGGTGACGCGCGTGAGCGTGGTGACGTAGTCTCCGAGCTCCTGCTCCATGTCCTTCATGGTGAGAGAGAGGTTTTCAATCTCGTCGCCGGTGGTAATGTCGAGCTTGGCGAAGTGGCCGCCGGAGCGGTGATCGTCGACGCGGTCGCGCGTGTAGGCCGCGGCGGCGTCCGCGAGGGCGTTGATCGGGTCGACCACATTCTTCTTCATGCTGCGGATGGCGAGCAGCGCCGCGAGAATCACAACGGCAGCGAGCATGCCCGCATACTGCAGCAGGAAAATGCGCGAGGCACGGGCGGCGGGGTTCATGTCGAGGTCCACCATGGCCATGACGTAACGGCCGTCGAGTTCGAAGAGCTCCGCGGCGGCGGTGCAGCGATAGCCGTACTCCGGATAGCGGGTGATGACCGAGGGCATGGGCTGCACGTCGTAATAGCGGTCGAGCGCCCCGGTTTTGTCGCCGTGGATGAGGGCGGAGAGATCCTCCGGCCGGTAGGTCGTCCAGAAGCCGGGCGCAAGGAAGGTATCGGGATTGTCGTCGCTGTCGATGAGCATGATTCGGCGGGAGGTCTCCGGCTCGAGCACGGCGACGAAGGCCGCCTTGGCACCGCCCTCGTCACGCAGCTCAGAGAGGATCCGCTGCAGCTCGCCGAACTCGGCCAGCTGCGTGAAGCCGACCGGAGGCATCTCATGCCGGTCGATCTCCTCGGGCGTGAGACTGTCGTAGATCGCAAGCATGTCCTCCGCCTCGCGGCGGATGGCGCGCTTATCGAGCCGGTCGACCGCCATCTTGGACAGGTGCCACGCCTCGGTGCGGTATTCGCGGTTGACCGTGGCGGTGAAGAGCAGAAAGCCGAAGAGAATCGCCGCGAGGCTGATGATGAGCGAGACGAGAATCAGAGAGCGGAACGTGCGCGCGCTGAGGGAATAATGGCGCCGTTCGCGCCGGCTCATCTCCCTGACGCTTTTGCTTGGCATGCGCTCCCCTCCTTACCAGTCGAGCCGGTCCACCTGATCGAGCAGTTCGAGGATGTGCTGCTTGTAGCAGGCAATCTCCTGCTGGCCTGTGGGGTCTTCCAGACCGCCGCGGCGGATGCGGCGGCGCATGAGGCGCGCATAGCCGATGAGCATGGCCTGCCTGGCGTGCAGAGCGCGGGTTTCCTCGTCGGCGTCGTCGAAATACAGCTCCAGCACGAGCTCCCAGATGCGGCGGCAGGTCTCCGCCGAAAAGCCCTGAAACTTCAGCGCAACGCTCTCATCGAGCTCGGAAAAGCCCACGAAGGCGTTATAGACCGAGGCGAGCTCGAACACCGGGTGGCCGGTGCAGAGCGTGTCCATATCGATGAGGATGACCTCGCCGTTCTGGAGCATGACGTTCTTCGTGTGATAGTCGCCGTGGAGCATGGTGAGCTGCTCCGGCACGGCGGCGATGAGATCATGGAGCTTCCGCCACTTGTCCTCCGGCAGATAATCGCGCAGGAAGTCCGCCCAGTCGAGGGCGACAGTGCGCATCTGCGGCATGACGCCGGGCTTCACGGTCGTGTCGTGGATGAGCTTCATGAGATCGACGAACTGGCGCACATAGCCCTCGAGCCCGTCGGGATCGGCGGCGATGAGCTTGGAGAAGCTCTTGGCGTTGAGAAGCTCAAACACGGAGCCGTAGCCCTCGCCGACGCGCACGACGTCATACGGAATGGCCGTCGGCACGCCGAGGACAAAGGCCGTGCGCGCAAGCTCGCGCTCGCGGTGAATGTCCGGCAGCGCGTCGGGGTTATAGTAGACCTTCACGATCGTATCGGGATCGATGCGGTAGACCTTGCCGTTGGCGCCCTGTCCGATGACCTCGCAGCCGTCGACGGAGATGCGGCGGTAGGCCTTCGAGATCGGCATCATCTCGGTGAAGCCGGTCATCTCAAAGATCTCATACACGTCGGAGGAGACGTTCACCATCTCCATGGCGGCATACCGCTTGCGCAGGCGCAGCAGCACGCGCAGGCCGGCGGAGGAAATGTACTCCAGATCGTTCAGATCGAGCGTGAGCGCGCGGCCGGCATAGCCCTCGAGCGCCGCGTTGGCCTGCTGCTCCACCTCGGGCGCGTTCGCGCTGGTGATGCGGCCGGTAAAATTCAAAACGGGCACGCCGTTTTCGGTTTTCATGGTAACTGACATGGTCATTCCTCTATTCTGTATAGGTTTCCAAATCCAATTCGTTTTCCTTGTTGGCAACGATCACGCAGACGGCGACGTCGCCGATGGCGTTGCTGGCGGTGCGCGTGAGATCGAGAATCTGATCCACGCCGAAGATGAGCGCGAGCGCCGTGGGCGGGATGCCCATCATCATGGCGAGCGAGGACACCGAGAGCATGCCGGAGTTCTGCACGGCGGCGGCGCCGCCGGAGAGCACGAAGGCCATGACCGCGATGAGAAGCAGCGTGTCCGGCTTGAGCGGCACGCCGAAGAGCTGCGCCATGAGCACGCTGCAGACGACCATATGGATGGCCGAGCCGTCCATATTCACGCTCGCGCCGAGGGCTGCGGAAAACGACGCCACGCGCTCGGACACGCCGAGCTGATTGGTGCAGAGGCCCACGACCTTGGGGAGATATTCCCCGCTGCTCGCCCGCGGATTGACCCGGCGGAAGAACCGGAGGGTCTTGCGCGCGTAAGGGCCGGACTTCACGCGGCCGAAGACGCGGATCATAAGATTATAGATGCAGAACATGATCGCGCAGCCGACGAGCTCCACCAGCGCCAGCAGCAGAATCATCGGCAGCGGGCGGAAGGCAAAGCGCGCGGCGAGACTCGCCGTGGCGATGAATGTGAGCAGCGGCACGACGAGCGCGATGATCGCAACGATCGTCTGAAACACCTGATTGAGCGCGCCGATGAGCCGTCTGAGCGGCTCGGACTTTTCGCCCACGATGCCCATGGCAACGCCGGTGACGACCGCCAGAAGCAGCACCTGCGGCATGTTGTTTGAGAGAATCGGCTCCACGAGATTGACCGGCACGAGCGAGAGGATGAAGTCGCGCAGGTTCGGCGCATCATAAAACGCCTCGTCCGCCGCGCCGAGCAGAATACCGTCCGGCAGCAGGTGCGTGAACACCGGAAGCGCGAGGGCAAAGCCCACGACGATGGCGATGATCGTGGTGAGCGAATAAAGCCGCATGATCCGGCCGCCCATGCGTCCGGTGTCCGTGAGGCTCGAGAGGCTGGTGATGCTGTCGACCACGGCGCAGAACACCGCCGGCACGACCATGGCCGCCATGGCGTTCATGAAAATCCGCTCGATGAGGCTGAACACGTTCGCTTCCAGCCATTCGACGGTGTCGGACGAAAAGAGCACGTGCATCAGCAGGCCGATCACCAGACCGCAGACGAGGGCGACGAGGGAGTAGACGATATATTTCTTCTCCTCCGTATGGACGTGGATCGTGACCACGTTCTTCCCTTCCACGCGATGATAGTTCAGAAGATGCTTGTGCGCGCGGAGGATCATCGTACGGTAATAGTCCTCGGTGCCGGCGGACCAGTTCTGCGTCTCCAGAATGGGGTTGTGCTCCGGGCCGTCGGCGGAGAGCGACACGCTGAGCTTGCCGAAAAAGCGCTGCACCTTCGCCGTGACGGGCGCGTCCGGCATGCACTCAGAGAACTTGACCGTGATTTCCTCCATGAGCAGCAGCGTCTGACGGATCTCCTTATCGGTGGCCCGTTCGGCACGGAGCGCCTCGCGCAGCGCCTCGCTGACAGCGCCGAGCTGCCGGAGGTCTACGTCAAAGGTCTGTGCCATGGGTTATTCAATCGTGAGAATGCCGGCAAAGCCCGTGATCTCGAAGACCTCCATGACGCCCTCGTTCACGCCGGTGAGCACCATGCTGCCCTGCTTGCTCATGACCTTCTGCGTGGAAAGCAGCACGCGCAGGCCGGCCGAGGAGATGTAATCCAGAGCGCTGAAATCGAGCACCAGCTCCTTCACGCCCGGCAGCGCCCCCTTGAGCGCGGCGTCGAGCTCCGGCGCGGTGGTGGTATCGAGGCGGCCGGAAACGGCCATCTGCAGACGGTCGCCCGTCAGTTCCTTGCGAATATCCATATGCTATCGAATCCTTTCTTCCTGAAGCGGGAATGGTTTGGGCTGTGCAGAGCACAAAATCCCAACTATCACTATACCACAATTCGTTTTGATTCTCAATCATTTTGCGCCGGATTCCTGTCACTTTCAGAATTCTGAAAAAAGCGCGCAGCCGCTTGTATTCGACGGTGCAACGTGGTATTCTGTTTTCGCACACATGAGGACCAGAATGGAAAGGAGTCACAACATGAAAAAAATCGTTTGCCTGATTGCGGTGCTGGTCATGCTCTTCTCGCTCGCCGCCTGCGGCGCGAAGGGCGCCGACCCCTCGGGCTCGGAAGTCCTGCCGGACGACGGACAAAACCCCGTGATGAACTACATCGGCGTTTACGGTCACGACCGCGCCTCCGTCATGGTCGAGCCCGACGGCATGGAGGGCGCAAAATTCACCGTCACCTGGGCCGGCAGTGCATGGGAGACCGCCGAGTGGGTCATGAGCGGCACGTTCGATGATGAGACGAAGACCGTCACCTACACCGACTGCGTCAAGACCGTCTACGTCTGGAACGAGCAGGGCGACATTGATTCCGAGACCGTCGAGTATGAAGACGGCGAGGGCACGATCACCTTCTCCGACGAGGATGGTCTCACCCTCATCTGGGACGACGCGCAGGAGCACATCGCCGAGGGAACCGTTTTCGAATACGCGTCACTGGGCGAATGATACTCAAAACGAGAGCCGCAAAGCGGCTCTCGTTTTGATATACTCACGCTGATCGCGCGAACTCTGCGAGGCATATAATATAGAAAAAGGCCCGACAATTGCAGGACCTTTTATCGCTTCGTCTTCAATTGCCGCAGGGCGACGACGAAGCTGATGCCGACGGCGATGGCGAGGGCTGCCTGCATGGTCTGCGAGCCGTAGTGCCGCGCGTCGGGCAGATTGCCGCGCACGGCGCTGGCCATGGCGTAATAGAGGCTGCTGCCGGGCACGAGCGGGATGATCGCGGGGACGACGAAGATCGTGGCCGGCGTTTTGCGCAGGTGCGCGAGCGCCTCGGCATAGAACACGGCGAAGCCCGCCGCCATGATGCAGGGCAGAAAGCCCTCGCGCAGCAGCGCGCCGACGGCGAGATAGACGCCCCATGTGAGCACGCCGCCGAGGCTCGCCCAGAACAGGTGGCCCTTTCGCATGCCGAACAGGAGCGAGAAGCCCATCGAGCCGAGAAAGGCCGTGACGAGCTGAATGATCGCAGTTTTCAAATCCATTTGCGCGCCCTCCTCAAAGCAGAATGTCGCAGATGCGCATGGCGACCATGAAGCCGCCGGCGAGCGAGCCCGCCCAGAGCAGGCTGTCCGCGAGGCGCACGAGACCGGAGATCGTGTTGCCGAGGAGAATGTTGCGCACGGCGTTCGTCATGGCAAGACCGGGAATGAGCAGCATGATATCGCCGATGAGGATCTTGTCCATATGCAGCGCCGGAATGACGGCGGCCGTCAGCTCCGCGGCGACGCCGATGAGAAACGACACCAGCAGATTGCGCGCGACGGTGTTGATCTCCGTGCGGTCGAGCCGCAGCTGCATGAGACAGATGAGCGCGCCGAAGACAGCCGCGGCAAGGCCGTCCCAGACCGTGCCGCCGAAAAACACCGCGAAGCTCCCGGCGGCGAGAACGCTGCCGAGCAGCTGCACCGAGAAGGGCTTGCGCCCGGCGGCGACGGCGTCGATCCGCGCGCGCAGCGCTTCGATCTCCAGCGGCTCGGCGCAGACGGCGCGGCTGAGCGCGTTGAGCTTCTCGAGCCGGTAAAAATCCGTGCCGTCGTCGCGCACGATGCGGCGCGTCTCCGTGACGGACTCGTGGCCGGGAAACTCCATCGTGAGGCTGATGATCGACGTGATGACGAACACGTCCGTCTCCGCGGCGCCGTAGGCCCTGCCGATGCGCGAGAGCGTGTCCTCCACGCGGCTGATCTCCGCGCCGCAGCCGAGCAGCAGCGCGCCGAGATCGAGAATGCAGTCGAGCAGCTGTCCCTGCCGCTCGTTGGTCAGTTCCATTTTCTTCTTCCCCCTCTCCGTGGGTCAAACATATCATATTCTGTCCAAAAAGAAAAGAGAGCCCGCGGGGCTCTCTTCTTTATACGTTCAAAGGCAGGAGCGCATCTGTAATCCAGGCATTGTCTGCGCGGAGCAGCTGCTTGGCCTGCGTGGTGACGGCCGCGGCGCGGATGGCGTCGAGCGGAATCTCGTCCATGTCGGCGGTGACGGCCATGTCGGTGACGGCCCAGTAGGCCGTGGCGTTGCGCAGCACCGCGTCCTGTCCGCCGCCGAGGCGGTAGGCGTTCCAGCTGTCGGAGAGCGGAATGCGTCTGCAGCTGTTATACGGCGCGGGGTCGGCGCAGTAGAACGTGTCGCCCTCATAATCCGTGAGGAACACGGCATGCGGCACGCCGCCGCAGTAGAACTCAATGCCCTCGGGGTGCGCATCCAGCACGGCCTTGAGCTCGTCCGCCGTGATGCCGCTAAGCTCGGTGCGCTCGACGGAGATGGAGGCATAGTCGGTCTCAAAGGACCACTGGTACAGGATGCCCTGTCCCCAAAGCCAGCAGGCGTTCGCCGCCTCGCTCTCGCCGATCTCGCTCCAGTGGCTGCTGCCGTTCAGGTAAAGCGCAGAGCGCAGGAGCATCGCGGCCGAGGTCATCGTGCAGATGCCGGGGCGGGACTGCTCCATATAGAGCGTCTCCGGCAGAACCTCCGCCGCCCGCGCCGGCACGGAGAGCGCCGCCAGCAGGCCGAAGCAGAGGATGGTAATCATCAAAATGCTGAGAATTCGTTTTTGTTTTAGTAAAATTTGCATAAAAGCTCCTTTCTGAAAACGTCGCTCATTATACCAAAGGATTATGGAAACCACAATGTGCAATTTAAACGAAATGTTTACAGCCTGCTCTTGACAGGCGGGCCTATTTCACGATAATATTTACGAAACTGTAATCATTTTGTGAACATTACCAGAAATTGTAAAAAGGAGCACCGACTTCATGAATGAGATATACGTCACAGGACACCGCAACCCGGACACCGACTCGATCGTGGCAGCGATGAGCTATGCCGCGCTGCAGAACGCGCTCGGCCGCCGCGAATATGTGGCGGCGCACCTCGACCACATCAACGACGAGACGCGCCGCATGCTCGACCGCTTCGGCTTTGAGCCGCCGGTGGCGATCTCAAACGTGCGCACGCAGGTGCGCGATCTGGATTTTGACACGCCGCCCGCGCTCGACGCCTCCGTGACGATGGACCGTGCCTGGCGCATCATGCTCGAGCAGAGCATCTCCGTCGTGCCCGTGACGACGGAGGACGGAAAGCTCCATGGCATGCTCTCCGCCGGCGACATCGCGGGCTACGACATGCGCTCGATCTCCGACAACCATGTGGAGAACCTGCCGCTGTTCAATCTGCTGAGCGTGCTCGAGGGGCGCGTGCAGGGCGAGGGCGACCCGGTGGACACCGTGTCCGGCACGGTTTCGATCGCGGTGCCGCAGAGCATCGACAATCTGCTCTTTGAAGGACAGGACCACGTGGTGATCTGCGGCGACCAGCCGGACATGATCCGCCGCGCGCTGGAGCATCAGGTCTCGTGTCTCATCCTCTGCCAGACGGACGT
The DNA here is from genome assembly GCA_045544935.1 of Oscillospiraceae bacterium. Lineage (GTDB taxonomy): Bacteria > Bacillota > Clostridia > Oscillospirales > Oscillospiraceae > CAG-103. The sequence continues at coordinate 9,528 of JAZPZZ010000111.1, forward strand.
GCGCCCCGAGTGGCTCGAGCACGTGGGCCGCACGTGCGTGATCTCCACGCCGTTTGACGCGGCGAAGGTGGTGCGCCTGGTCTATCAGGCGATCCCCGTGACCCGCGCCTGCCAGACGGAGGGCCTCGTGAGCTTCCATCTGGACGATTACATCGACGACGTGCGCGAAGAGGTGCTCAAAAGCCGCTACCGCTGCTATCCGGTGCTGGACGAGAACGACCGCGTCGTCGGCACGCTCAGCCGCTACCACCTGCTGCGCCCGCGGCGCAAGCGCGTGGTGCTCGTGGACCACAACGAGCGCGCGCAGGCCGTGCCGGGTCTGGACCAAGCGGAAATTCTCGAGATCATCGACCACCACCGCCTCGCGGACATTCAGACCTCGCAGCCGGTTCGCATGCGCAACGAGCCCGTGGGCAGCACGAACACGATCATCGCGGGCATGTATCAGGAATACGGCGTGATGCCGAGCCCGAACATGGCGGGGCTGATCGCGTCGGCGATTCTCTCCGACACGGTCATCTTCAAGTCCCCCACCTGCACGAAGCGCGATATCGACATGGCCGAGCGCATGGCGCGCATCGCGAAGGTCTCGCTCGAGGAGGTCGGCAAGGAACTCTTCTCCGCCTCCGGCTCGGACGACAAGAGCGCCGAGGAGCTCTTCCTCGCGGACTTCAAGGAATTCCACATCGCCGAGCAGAAGCTCGGCGTGAGCCAGATCACCTGCGTGGACTCCGCGCGGCTCTTAGAGCGCAAGGCGGAATTTCTCGAGCTCATGGCGTCGATGCGCAAGACCAACCGCTACGACATGGTCATCCTCATGCTCACGGACGTGCTGCTTGAGGGCACGCAGCTGGTTTACCTCGGCAGCGACGACACGATCAGCCGCGCCTTCTCCATGGAGCCGCACGACAACACGCTCTTCCTCCCCGGCGTGATGAGCCGAAAGAAACAGATCATCCCGATGCTGACGGCTCTCTGGGGATAAAAATCAAGCAGCACTCCGCGGAGTGCTGCTTGAGAAGGATACTCGCGCTTATCGCCCTTCGGTTGGTCGGCGCGAGGGGCGCGCGTCACGCGCGCCCGAAGGAGTTTTTCCGCCGCACATGTCACCGGAAAAACGATTTGATGGTTTTGCGCCTTCCGAGGCGCGAACTCTGCGAGGCTTTCCTGCAAAAACAGACAGCACTTCTTTGCGTGCTGTCTGTTTTTTATTCCTTCGTTCCGAGCAGGGCGAGGAGCACGCCTGCCGCCGTGACGGCGCAGGCGACCCAGAGCGTCTGCGGCACGGTGAGCGCGTCGTAGAGTCTGCCGGCAACGAGGCTTGCGAGCACGGCGCCGACGGTGGTCATGCTGTAAGCCAGACTCTGCGCCTTGGCGCTGTCTTCAAACGGGACGGTCTCGGCCACATAGTCGACGATGACGGCCGTATAGAGCGCAAAGGACGGCGCCTGCAGCAGGAACACGCCGAAGACCATCGGCACGGAAGACACGAGCGGCAGCGCCGCGTTTTTGAGCGCGAAGAAGAGCAGCGACCAGCGCAGGAGCACGGCACTCTTTCTGCCGCCGCGGATGCGGCCGAAGAAGAACATGACCGGAATCTCCACCGCGGCCATGAAGCCGTTGAGCACGCCGAGGGTGCTCTCGTCGCCGCCGACATAACGCGTGACGTTAATCAGAAAGTTCGTGCCGGTATTATGGCCGAAGAAGATGAGCGCGGCGCCGAGCAGCAGCACGGAAAAGCGCGGGTTCTCGCGCAGGAAGGCGAGCATCGTTCTGCCCCGCCGCTCGTCCTTTCCGCCGCGGACGGCGGCGGGGGCATAGCCCCGGCGGAGGAGCAGGTGCGAAGCCGTCTGCAGCAGGCACATCGCGAGCCCGGCCCACGGCAGAATGCGCACGCCGAGGCGCTTGACGAGCACGCCCAGCAGAACCGACGCGAGCACGAAGGCCGCCGAGCCCATGCCGCGGGCGACGCCGTAGTCCACGCCCTGTCCGCCGTGCACGCAGTCGACGAAGAGCTTGAGGTTGATCGAATTGAGCGAGACGGAAAACGCCACGTACAGAGCGAAAACCGCGCTCGTGACCATGCCCTTCGACGGCACGCAGATGAGCACGCCGAGCAGCGCCGCTTCGATCAGCAGCCACGGCCACACGAAGCCCCACGCCGTGAGCCGCTCGCTGCGGTCGATGCGCGCGGAGACCTCGGGACCCAGCAGCGCGCCGAGCAGATTCCCGACGGCGAGAATGAAACCGAGGGCGGCGTTGGAATAGCCGAGGCCCTGCAGATAGACCGCCGCAAAGCTGATCGACACGCAATAATTCATCCAGAAGGCGCCCTGCACGGCGGAATACGGCACCGTGAGGGAGCTGCGCTGATTCATATTTGAAAACTTCCTTTCCCCACCCTGTCATTCTGAGCGAAGCGAAGAATCTTGGCAGAGCAGCAGGACAGAGGCAAAGTGTTCTCTTTTGCTGCCAAGCCAAGATCCTTCGACTGCGCGCTGACGCGCTCCGCTCAGGATGACAAAAGGGTCGTTGCGCACGATACTATATCACCGAAGCAAAAAATGTCAAGCGTCCGCGCCGGTTTGCACATCCTATTTAATTATGGTATACTGCCGGCATGAGACAGTTTATGATTATTTTCGACCGATACAGACGCGGATTCGCCGCCGCGCTGCTGCTCGTCTGTTTGTTTTCGCTCGCCGGCTGCCGGGAGCGCGACCCCTATGCGGGGCTCGTGCAGGTGCACGACGGCTCGTCGCTCGCGTGGGTCGCGCCGTGGAAGGGCGCGGCGGAGAACACCCTCGCCGCAGCGGATTTCTACACGCCGGACGACGGGAAGCTGATCAGCTATACCGGCGACGCCGTGATTGCCCAGCAGGGCGTGGACGTGAGCTACTTTCAGGGCGAGATCGACTGGGAGGCCGTGAAGGCCGACGGCGTGGACTTCGCCATCATCCGCGCGGGCTACCGCGGCTATACGGACGGGTTTATCAACATGGACCAGAACTTCCCGCGCAACGCGCAGGGCGCGCTCGACGCTGGGCTGGAGATCGGGCTCTACTTCTTCTCTCAGGCCATCACCGAGGATGAGGCCGCCGAGGAGGCCCGCTGGCTCGTGCAGGCGGCGTCAAAGTACGACGTGACGCTCCCGCTCATGTTCGACTGGGAGACGATCGGCGAGGCAGCCGCCAGAACGGACGGCATCCTCGGCAGCCAGATGACGGCTTGCGCGCAGACCTTCTGCAGCGAGATTCGCGCCGCGGGCTATACGCCGGGCGTCTACTTCAACCGATGGCAGGGCTGCTATGACTATGACCTCGGCAAGCTCTCCGGCGCGGAGTTCTGGCTCACGGCGGACGACGTGGCCGACGACTGGTACTACGCGCACACCTACTGGCAATACACCTACACCGGCTCGGTCGACGGGATCGAGGGCGATGTGGACCGCAATCTCCGCTATCTGCCGATCGCGGAGGACTAAAAGGAGCATCTTATGAAACGCAGACTTTGGACCATTCTGCTCGCGCTCGCGCTCTTGCTGAGCCTGACGGGCAGCGCCTTCGCGGTGAAGCCGTATCTCGAGGTCTCCTCCCCGGAGGAGATGGCGGAGGCGCTCACATCGCGTGCGGGCGTGTTCGCGCAGAGACGGTCAGCCGCGCCGGTGCGCGTGCTGCTGCTGGCGGACGCGGCGGAGGACTTTTGCGGCGCCGCGCGCGTGATCCGCTGGCCCGATCTCGGCATGTTTGTGCTGGAGTTTGACAGCGCGGACAAGGCAAACGCCGCCGTGGACTTCTTCGGCGCGGACCGCTGCTGGCTGGATACGCCGGAGACCGGCGCGCGCGTTTTGGACCCCGTGAACGGCGCGAACGAGACAGACCCGGTGGAGACCGAGTCCCCCGCCGCGCAGCCGACGGAATCGGCAGCGCCGGTGAACGGCTACATCGCCCGCAGCTGGGGCGCCGCCGAGATGGGACTGGAGGCTTTTCGCAACAACGAGCAGGCCATGGCGCATCTGAAGGACCGCCATGCGACCGTCGCCGTGCTGGACACCGGCGCGGACATGACCGTGCCGCTCTTTTCCGATCGGCCGTTCTCCCCGAACAGCTATGACTTTGTGAACAACACCGCCGCGCTGACCGACATTCCGACCGGCGCCGCCGCCGGACACGGCACGATGGTCGCCTCGCTGCTGTGCGATCTGCTGCCGGAGCAGGCGGAGTTGATGGTGCTGCGCGTGTTTGACGACGACGGTTCCGCCTCGCGCTCGATGATTCTCACGGCACTGGAATACGCGCGCACGCACGGCGCGGACGTCATTAACATGAGTCTCGGCTGGGAGCGCGCCGACAGCAGCTACACCTTCCTCAACGACATGCTCGACCGTCTGCAGGCGCAGGGCGTGGCGGTCGTCTGCGCCGCCGGCAACCGCGGCGCGGACGCGAACACCTGCTATCCCGCGAGTTATCAGACGACGATCTCCGTCTCGGCCGTGAACGAGACGCTCAACTTCGAGCGTTTTTCCAACTTCGGCAGCAGCGTGGACTTCGCCGGGCCCGGCAGCGGCATCCGCATGATCACGCTCGGCGGCGTAGAGAAAATCGACCGCGGTACCTCCTTTGCCGCGCCGCACGTCTCGGCGCTCGCGGCGGACATGCTGCTGTGCGAGGACCTCTCCCCCGCGCAGCTCTATCAGAATCTGAAGGCAAACAGCGAGGACCTCGGCTACGCCGGACGGGACGACCAGTACGGCTGGGGCTTCCCGCGGCTGGGTGACTTTGCCGAGCGCGCCGTCGTCCACACATGGGACAGCTGGCGCACGAGCCCGCTCGCCACAAAGGACGCGGACGGCGCGCGGCACAGCTTCTGCTCCGTCTGCGGCGCGGAGCGCACGGAGACCATCCCCGCCACGAAGGGCGAGAAGAACACCCCCTTCCGCGACGTGAGCGCGGCGGAATATTACGCCGAGGGCGTCAACTGGGCTGTGGCGAACGGCATCACCAACGGCACCTCGGCCACGGCGTTTTCGCCGGAGGACTCCTGCACGCGCGCGCAGATGGTCACGTTCCTCTGGCGCGCCATGGGCTGCCCGCAGCCGGAGACGGCGGAGTCCCCCTTCGCGGACGTGCGGGACCGGAACGAATATTACTATGACGCGGTGCTGTGGGCCGTGGAAAACGAGATTACCACCGGCACGGACAAGACGCACTTTGCCCCGGACAGCACCGTAACGCGCGCGCAGACCGTCACGTTCCTGTGGCGGCTCGCCGGAAAGAGCGCGGCGCAGGCGGACAATCCGTTTGCGGACGTGAGCGCGGAGAGCTATTACTTCTCGCCGGTGCTCTGGGCCGTGGCGCAGAAGATCACCACCGGCACGGACAAGACGCACTTCATGCCGGACAGCCCCTGCACCAGAGCGCAGATCGTGACGTTCTTGTACCGGGATCTCGGATGACGGTATGGAGGAAACATGACCAAAGAACAATTGCAGTCGGTTTCCGACTGGTTTCACGCATCGCCTCATCGCCTTCCGGCGCTGAAGGCGGCCAACGGCGTGTGTGTTTACAGCGCCGTCGCGGCGTTTTTCTACGGCGTGCTGCTGCGTCCGGGGTTTCACGACCCAAAAATGACGCTGCGGCTCGTGCTCACGTGCGGCGTGCCGTTCGTGCTCATGAGCGCGGCGCGGCATGCGCTCAACCTGCCGCGGCCGTTCGAGGTCTATGATCTCGAGCCGCTGCTGCCGCGCGAGACGCCGGGGCGCAGCTTCCCGAGCCGCCACGTGTTCTCGATCTTCGTGATCGGAACGTGCTTTTGCTATCTGGAGCCGTGGATCGGCGGCGGCTTGCTCGCGCTGGGCGCGGTTTTGAGCGCGCTGCGCGTGCTCTCGGCTGTGCACTTCGAGCGCGACGTGCTCGTCGGCGCGGCGGCCGGGATTTTGAGCGGCGTCATCGGTTTCGGACTCATCTGAAAGGAGCGACAGACATGGTATACGGATTCATCGGACTCGGAAACATGGCCTCGGCCATCCTGCGCGGAATGGCGGCGAGCGGCAATTTCGCGGACGACACGCTCTGCGGCTTCAACCGCTCGGAGGGCAAGACGCTCGCGCTCTGGAACGAGATTGGGCTGGTTCCCTGCAAAGATGCGGCGGCCGTCGTGCAGATGGCGGACGTGGTGGTGCTCGCGGTCAAGCCCCAGATGCTCCCGGACGTGCTCCCGCTCGTGGCGCCGGAGATGACGAAGGACAAGCTCCTCGTCTCCATCGCGGCGGGAAAGCCGACGACGTATTATGAGGCGCAGCTTCCCGAGGGCGTCGGCGTGGTGCGCGTGATGCCGAACATCAACGCGCGCGTGGGCGCGGCGGCGAGCGGCGTCTGCGGCGGCAAATTCGCAACGGAAGAACAGGTGCAGATCGTGCGGGAGATGTTCTCCGCCGTCGGCGAGGTGTTCGACGTGCCGGAGCATCTGTTCGCGGCGTTCATGGCGCTCGCCGGCGCATCCGGCGCGTTCGTGCATGTTTATATCGACGCGCTCGCCTCCGCGGGCGTGAAGGCGGGGCTGCCCCGGGCGCTTGCCGAGCAGCTGGCGGCACAGGCGACGCTCGGCGCGGCGAAGCTCACCCGAGAGAGCGACGAGCACCCGATCGCCCTGTGCGATCAGGTCTGCTCCCCCGGCGGCACGACGATCGAGGGCGTGCACATGCTCAAAAAGCTCGGCTTCGAAACCGCCGTTCAGCAGGCGGTGGAAGCGATTATTGAGAAGGATAAAAAGCTTGGAGAATAAATGCCTCGCAGAGTTCGCGCACAGCGCGAATATGATTCAATCCGTTTTTCCAGCGACATGTGCGGTGGAAAAACTCCCTAAGGCGAAGCGTCACGCGAGCCCTCGCGCCGACTAACCAAAGGGCGATGGAGCGCGAGTATTTCAAAAGAGAGCCGCAATGCGGCTCTCTTTTGCGTTAAAAAAGGCGCTGCCGGTTGGCAGCCCCTTTGTATTTTTATAAGTTATTCCGCCTCGTCGGAGATCAAGCCGTAGCCGCCCTGCTTGCGGACGTAGACGACGCTGAACGCCTCGTCATTTTCGCTGTCGCGGAAGACGAAGAACTCATGCTCCAGCAGGTTCATCTGCAGGATCGCTTCCTCCACGCTCATGGGCTTGATGGCAAACTGCTTGCGGCGGACGATCTCAAACTGCTCAGGCTCCGTATCGTCCTCAGACGCGACAGGCAAGGCCTCCACCTCGCGCTCCGCGCCCTCGCGCAGCTTCTTGGCCAGACGGGTCTTGTTCTTGCGGATCTGGCGCTCAATGGTCGCCACGGCAGAGTCTACCGACGCGTACATGTCGCTCGTGAGCTCATGCGCGCGGAAGTAGGTGCCGTTGTTCTTGATGGTGAGCTCCACCAGGAAACGGCCGCGCTCCGTGCTGAAGGTGACAAAGGCTTCGCTCTCGTTTCTGAAGAGACGATCGATCTTGCCGGCCTTCTTCTCCGCATAGGCACGCAGATTCTCAGAGGCCTCCATTTTCTTTTCGGTGAATGTGAACTTCATGGGTTTCACTCCTTTCAGGGGTTCTGTGTTCATTATAACGCACACAGCGGAAAAAAGAAAGGGGTATTTGTGAAAAATTCACGACGAAGGGAAGAAAGCTTCCATGCTCCGTCGTGAATATTGCCCATATGGATGCGAACGCATACGATCGTATCTTTTCGTATACCAAATACAAACACAAAACCAAACCCAAAAACAAAAACAAACTCACACGCAACAAGCAAAGAGGGGCGGCGCACCATAAGGCTCCCTTGCGCAAAGGGAGGCTTTGCAATGCGGAAAACGGCTTCCGGCAGCTTTACTTCCCTTTGCTCTCGGCCTTGGCGATGAATTTCTTAGCGTCGATGAGAAAACGCTCGTGCGTTCCTTTGCCGATGAGGCCCATTTCGTCATAGGCCGAGACGGAGAGAACGATTCTGCGGCGGTCGACCTCGATGACCTCGGCCTCGGCGCGCACCTTCATGCCGACGGGCGTCGCGGCGTCATGGCTGACGTCGAGATGCGTGCCGACGCTGCTCTGGCCCTCCTCATAGTAAGGCGCGAGCGCGTTGCAGGCGGAAAGCTCCATCATGGCGATCATCCACGGCGTGGCGAACACCTTCACGCTGCCGGAGCCGATGGCGGCGGCGGTCTTATCCTCGGTCACAATCATTTCAGCGACGCCCTTCGCGCCGACGGGAATGGACATAAGAACATCTCCTTTGTGTTACAGTGGATTCAGTTTATCACAGGAGACTCAAAAAGAAAAGAGTGGAGCGTGGAGAGTGGGGAGTGGAGTTTTCGTGATCTCAACTCTCCACTCTCCACTCTCCACTCTCCAATCTCTATTGCACTACCTCATATTGCACACTGTCCGTATAGTGCCACCACTCCCCTGCGTACGGTACGAAGCCGGCGTCGATCATGGCCTGCTCTAAGAGACGGGCGTGCTGTGCAGCTTCCTCGGAGACGTCGGAATAATTCCGGTCGGCGAGGGCGGAGAACTCATCGAAGCCGGAGGGCATCTCCACCGCGCCGCCCTCGAGCGTGACGAGCGAAATGTCCACGCAATTGCCGCGGCTGTGGTTGGAATAGCCGGTATTGGGATTGGCCACATAAGTGCTGTCCGGGCAGACGGCCCAGAGCCGGAACTGCGCCGAGACGGGGCGGCAGGCGTCCCAGATCAGGAGGGCGTAGCCCTGCTGCGCGAGCGTGTCGGCGGCGAGAGCGAGCTTCTTGACCGTGCCATAGCGCAGCTGCGCCTCGGTGAAGTCATAGATCACCTGCCCGGTGAAATTATTCGTCGCGGCATAGCGCAGATCGACAAATACCGAGGGGATATAATCCTGCACGTTCACGAGCGTGTCGTCCGGAAGCTCCGGCGTCGGCGTGGGCGTCGGCGTGGGCGTCGGGCTTGGCGTTACGACGGGCATGATCGTCGGCGTCGGCTCCGGTCCGGCATCGACCGCGGGAAGCACCACCGCATCCGACGTCGGCGTGGCCGAAGGCGTCGGCTGTCCGCAGCCGGTGAGCAGCAGGCAGAGCAGCAGCACGGCAAGGATTGATTGTTTCATGGGACTTCTTCTTTCTCAGCGGGAAATGTGCAGCGTAACGGACGAGACGCCCGGCGCAGCCTGCGGCAGTTCGATTTCGATATAGTACTGCGCGGTGCGATCGAGATCGCGGAAGACGACGCTGCCGCCGGGGTTTTCCACCGTGAGCTCCTGCACGGGCGTCGTCCCTTTTGCGGTGTCGTACAGCCGCACCGTCGCGGCTTCGTCCAGTTTCACCTTGAGCTGTCCGCGCTCGGCGCGGAGATTGAACGCGGTTCTCGCAAGCTGCTGCGGATTGACGGTGCACTCCGTCGTCACCGCCGAGCCGACGGTCACGGCAGTTCCGAGTGCTTCCCGCTCCGCTTCGGAGAGCGGGAGCCACTGCCGCATCTGCGCGGTATCGGCAGCGAGATCCGTGCCCGGAGGCATATCCCAGCTGCTCACGTCCAGCACGAGCCAGACGCCATGAAAGCGCCAGAGCGTCACGTTCATGACGTCGCCCATGCCGGAGTCCTCCTCGTTTCCGGCATAGCGGAAGCTGACGCCGCGATAGAGCGTGACGAGCGCGAAGTCCCCCTCCTGCTGCGTGTTTTCCACGGTGTAGCTGATCTGAAAAGCCTCCCGGTAAAAACGCTGCCAGAGGTTCTGCTGCCGCATGAATTCCGCGCGGTCGATCACCGCGTCCATGCGGTCCTGAATCTGCAGCGGCTCGGGGTAGGCAGCTCCATCGATCAGCGGCGTGAAGCGCACGCCGTCCATCGGAATCGCCGCGCGGTCCTTCGCTTGCAGGCTGGCGACCGTATCGGCGCGCAGATCGTCGGTCTCATACAGCATGGTCACATGCGCGAGGCGCGTGAGATACGCCGCCGCCGGGTATTCCGGCCCGCTCGGGTCGAGATTTTTCAGATCCGTGCGGTCGTTCAGCGCATCGTCCACGAAAGTCTTCAGCTGCGCCTTCTGCTCGGCGGTGAGGGCGCTCGCGTCGATCTGCGCGAAGATCGTTTCGTCCTCGCGGGCGGCGGCGGCGAGCTTGGCGATCAGCGTTTCGGTATAGGCGCCGTCGGTCTTCGGGAAGGCGTTGATGAGCTGCTCGACCGAGGCGTAGCGCAGAAACTCCATCATCTCGTCCTTTTCGGCGAAGGTCGCGGCGATGGTGTCGAGCGAGAGCTTGTTTTCGGGATTTAGGAAGCTGTCGACAATCTCATAAAGCCTGCGGATGCTGTCGGTTTCCTTCTGCCCTTCGCGCGGACTGCAGCCGACGGTCGCGTGGACGGCGACGGGGCTCTCCCCTTCGTACTGCCGGACAAAATCCGCCATGAGCCAGACGCCTCCGTTCCACTCGCAGCGCTGGGCGTCCACGGGCACGCCGCGCACGGTGCAGGTCTCGGTAAAGGCGTCGCCGATGACGGGCACGGGCTCCGGCAGGAGCGTGGTCTGCTCCAGAAACACCATATAGGAGCCGCTGCGGCTCAGATCATCCCACTCGAGCTCGACGCCGCGGAAGGCGCCGTCGGCATCAAAGCGCGCCTCGCCGGAGAAGGAATCCGCCCGCTCGGCGGAGAGCATCTGCTCCGCGTCCGGGCCGGTCATGAGCGTTTGGATTTCCGAATCCATCAAGACCTCAACGTGGTCTGCGTAGATCGGCGGGAGCTCGGCCACATCGCGGAACGTGAGCCCGGGCACGGTCTCCGCCTCCTCCGCCGGACGGTCGGTGAGGAAAAAGACGGCGGAGACGATCAGCGCGAGGAGGGCGGCGAGCACGATCCAGAAGGCGGGCTCTTTCTGGTGCAGCACGGCCTTGATGCGGGGCTTGACGCCGATCTCGCCGAAGGCGACGGGGAATGTGAAGGCATTGCCGCGCGGGGTGCTGCAGTCGAGCAGGGCCTGCGAATAGGCGGCGCGGCCCTCGCGGTCGAGACCGCGGACGGCGTGCTCGTCGCACGCGAGCTCCAGATCGCGGCAGAAGAACACATACGCCAGCCACAGCGGCGGGTGGAACCAATAGACGGCGAGGAGCAGCCAGCCGAGGAGCTTCCACCAGTTGTCGCCGCGGACGATATGCGCGCGCTCGTGCGCGAGGATATAGACGTTCTGCGCGTCGTCCCAGCCGTACGGAAGATAGATGTGCGGGGACAGCAGGCCGAGGACGAAGGGCGTGTCGATCTCATCGCAGAGCCAGACGCCGTTTGCCATGCGCACGGAGGCGCGCAGACGGCGGCGCAGGCGCAGGTCACTCACAGCAGCCCAGAGGAGCATGGCGATCATGCCCGCGAGCCAGACGCGGCTGAGCACAGCGGTGAGGCTCGGCGCGGCAGGAGACGGTTCCGTCGGTACGGAAATCTCCGATTGGTCGGGCACAATGGTCGGGGCCTCCTGCGCCGGAAGGACGGCACGCGGAAGCTCCCGCACGGTCTGCACGACCGTCTCCGGCGGGGGCATGAGGCTCGCGCGCCACTCGATCTGCGCCGGGCAGACGAGGCGGAACGCCACCAGCGCCCAGAGGACGCAGACGATGCGCTTCGGCGCTTTTTTCAGCAGCAGACGCAGCACGAGCACCACCAGCACCAGACAGTCCGCCATGAGCCCCATGCGCACAAGCTGCAAAAACAGCCGCTCCATGGTCAGACCTCCTCCCGGAAGGAATCGATCATGCGCTGCAGCTCGTCCACCTCCGCGGCGGACAGCTTCTTTCCGGCGGCGAAGGCCGCGAGGAAGGCCGGCAGCGAGCCGGAACACGCCTCCTCGACAAACTGCGCGCTCTGCGCGCTGTCATACGCCGCGCGAGAGACGAGCACGCGCACCGTGCCGTGGTCGTTTTGAAACAGGCCGCGGTCACAGAGCTTTTTGAGCACCGTATAGGTCGTGGATTTCTTCCAGCCGAGTTCTGCCTCGCAGAGCTTCACCAGCGCCGGCGAGGAGATCGGCGCGTGATCCCAGATGAGCTGGGCAAAGCGCGTTTCGATCGCGCCGAGTCGTTTGGGGTCCATATACATGCCTCCTTTACGAGTCTATCGTCTATAGACTATCATCAGTCTATCATTGATAGACTGCGCTGTCAAGGGGGAATTTCAAATTTGGAAAAGAAAACATGGGAGGCGGGACGTCGAGGACGCCGTCCCCTACTCTGACAACCTTCTGACATTGCTTGCTTTGGGTATGGCGTGGTGCTATAATATAGTGTCTCAAACGATGAGAACAATTTCGCTTCCACTATATCCATTAGTGGGGCAAGGAGGAAACGCATGAAAAACACCGAAAAAACCATGGACAAGATCGTGGCGCTGTGCAAGGGCAGGGGCTTTGTTTACCCGGGCTCCGAGATCTACGGCGGCCTTGCAAACTCCTGGGACTACGGCCCGCTCGGCGTGGAGCTGAAGAACAACGTCAAGCGCGCGTGGTGGAAGAAGTTTGTGCAGGAGAACCCCTACAACGTGGGTCTCGACTCCGCCATCCTCATGAACCCGCAGGTCTGGGTGGCCTCCGGCCACGTGACGACCTTCAACGATCCGCTGATCGACTGCAAGGGCTGCCACGCCCGGCACCGCGCGGACAAGCTCATTGAGGAATGGGCCAAGGCCAACGACCCCTCCGTCAACGTGGAGGCTATGACGAACGAGGACATGGTTGCGTTCATCCGCGAAAAGGGCGTTGCCTGCCCCGTCTGCGGCAAGAGCGATTTTACCGATATCCGCAAGTTCAATCTCATGTTCAAGACGCATCAGGGCGTGACCGAGGACACGGCGTCCGAGGTGTATCTCCGCCCCGAGACGGCGCAGGGCATCTTCGTGAACTTCAAGAACATCCAGCGCACCACGCGCCGGAAGATTCCCTTCGGCGTCTGCCAGATCGGCAAGAGCTTCCGCAACGAGATCACGCCGGGCAACTTCATCTTCCGCATCCGCGAGTTTGAGCAGATGGAGCTCGAGTTCTTCTGCGAGCCGGACACCGATCTCGAGTGGTTCTCCTACTGGCGCGAGTTCTGCCACAAGTGGCTGCAGGAGCTGAAGATGAGCGATGAGAATCTCCGCCTGCGCGACCATGAGCCGGAGGAGCTGAGCTTCTACTCCAAGGCCACGACCGACTTTGAATATCTCTTCCCGTTCGGCTGGGGCGAGCTCTGGGGCGTCGCCGACCGGACGAACTACGACCTGACGCAGCACATCGAGCACTCCGGCCAGGACCTTGATTACTTCGACCAGGAAAAGAACCAGCACTACGTGCCCTTCGTCATCGAGCCCTCCCTCGGCGCTGACCGCGTGACGCTCGCGTTTTTGTGCGAAGCCTACGACGAGGAGGTCGTGGACGAGGCGAAGAACGACACGCGCGTCGTGATGCGCTTCCACCCCGCGCTCGCGCCGTTCAAGGTCGCGGTGCTGCCGCTCTCCAAGAAGCTCTCCGGCCCTGCCACCGAGCTCTACCACAAGCTGCAGAAGCAGTTCATGTGCGACTACGACGAGGCCGGCTCCATCGGCAAGCGCTATCGCCGTCAGGACGAGATCGGCACGCCGTTCTGCGTGACCTTCGACTTTGACAGCGAGACCGACGGCTGCGTGACCGTGCGCGACCGCGACACGATGCAGCAGGAGCGCATCCCCATGACGGAGCTCGAAAGTTACATCGCCGAGCGCATCGTTTTCTGAGCCATGCCGCAGATTCTGCCCACGCCGCCGGAGCGCGAGGAGGCGGAGCATCCGGGATTTCAGATTGTGCGCTGGCTGCGCCCCTTCGGCAGCGGCCTCGTGCTGCTGATCTTCATCCTGTTTCTCGTCTACGCCTTCTCCACCGGCCGAGAGCCGATCAAGGGCTATGCCCCGCCGCACGACGGGGCATACTACGCCGAGCACCTTGATGAGCTCGCAGAGGAGCTCAACGGCACGGTGCTTGCGCTCGTGGACCCCGAGGCCTCGGCCGAGGTGACGGGCGGCGTCGTCACCGTCACGATTCCGGCCGACAGCTTCGTGCCGACGAGAGCCGCGGTGCTGCGGTATTTTGATTCGCAATTAGTTCAATTTGAAGAATCTAAATAGAAAAGAGTGAACGCTTTATGAAAGACGGATTCCTGAAAGTCGCCGCCGCCGCGCCTATGCTGCGCCCGGCCGACCCCATGTACAACGCAGAGCAGATCATCGAAGTGATGAAGAAGGCCGACAAGGAGGGCGTGAAGGTCCTCGTGTTCCCGGAGCTGAGTCTCACGTGCGCGACCTGCGGCGATCTGTTCTACCAGAACACGCTGCTGCGCGGCGCGCTCACCGCGCTCGAGCAGGTGGCGGACGCCTCCACCGGCATGGACATGCTCGTTTTCGTCGGCCTGCCCGTGGAGAATGGCGCGAAGGTCTATGACTGCGCCGCCGCGATCTCCGACGGCAGCGTGCTCGGCCTCGTTCCCGCCGAGAACGTGAGCGACAAGCACTTCACCGCCGGCTGCGACTGCGTGACGGAGCTCTACCTCTTCGACGAGCCGGTGCTCTTCGGCTCGAAGCTGCTGTTCGACTCCAACGTGATGCCCGACCTCAAGGTCGCGGCGCAGATCGGCGCGGACGCGGACGCCCCTGTGGCTCCCGCCGCAGAGCACGCCCTCGCCGGCGCGACCGTGATCGCGCAGCTGAGCGGTTTCCAGATGAGCATGTACTCCGCCGGCGTGATGCCCGCCTCCATCAAGGAGCAGAGCCGCCGCCTGATGGCGGGCTACGTGATGGCCGCCCCCGGCTTCGGCGAGAGCAGCACCGACGCGACCTACTCCGGCCTCTGCGCCGTGACGGAGCTCGGCCGCATCCTAGCCTGCAAGGAAGACGGCTGCACCTACGTCTCCACCGAGCTCGACATTGAGCTGATGGTCGCCGCCCGCCGCAAGGCGAAGAACTTCGAGGGCTGCGCGTGCGAATACACCGAGCTCGGCTGGGGTGAGGAGCTCGCCGACACGACCCTCACCCGCCCGTTCGGCAAGTATCCCTACCGCCCGGCGGACGAGAAGGACTACCACGCGGCGGCAAAGCGCCTGCTGCACATGCAGGCGAGCGCGCTCGTGCGCCGCATGCAGTACGCGGGGCTCAAGCACTCCGTCGTCGGCATCTCCGGCGGCGTGGACTCCACGCTCGCCGTCATCATCTGCGCCGAGGCCGCGAAGATGATGGGTCTGCCGAAGGACACCGTCACCGCCGTGACCATGCCCTGCTTCGGCACCACGGACCGCACGAAGTCCAACGCGATCATCGTCTCCGAGCAGCTCGGCGCGACGGTGCGCGTGATTGACATCGGCGAGAGCGTCATGCAGCACTTCAAGGACATTGACCACGACCCCGAGAACCGCAACGTGGTTTACGAAAACGCGCAGGCGCGCGAGCGCACCCAGATTCTCATGGACATTGCCAACGGCTTTGCCGACGGCGGCATCCACGTCGGCACCGAGGACATGAGCGAGTTCGCCGACGGCTGGTGCACCTACAACGGCGATCACATCTCCATGTACGACGTGAACGCCGGCTCCACCAAGACGATGGTGCAGATGGTCGTGCGCTATGTCGCCGAGACGACGGACGACAAGGTCCTCGCCGACGCGCTCTTCGACGTGCTCGACACGCCCGTCTCTCCCGAGCTGCTGCCGCCGACCCGCAACGGCGAGATCGCGCAGAAGAGCGAGGAGTCCGTCGGACCCTACAATCTGCAGGACTTCTTCCTCTACTACCTCGTGGAGCAGGGCTTCGCGCCCGGCAAGGTGCTTCGTCTGGCCGACATTGCCTACGGCGACGAGTTTGACCACGAAACGCTCAAGAAGTGGCTGCGCAGCTACTGCAAACGCCTGTTCAGCCAGCAGTTCAAGCGCTCCTGCCTGCAGGACGGCCCCACGCTCGTGAACTTCTCCCTCAGCCCCCGCACGGGCTTCCTCATGCCCTCGGACGGCTCGCCGGAGCTTTACTTCGCTTCAGTTGATGCGCTTGAATAATCCCAAACAAACAAAAACAGGAAACCCGATCGGGTTTCCGGTTTTTTCATTTCACCGCTTCAAACAGGGCTTTGCAGCCGCGGAGAATGTCGCGGTAGGCGGATTCGAAATCGTCCGTGTACCACGGGTCGGGAATGACGGCGTCGCGGTCGGTGAAGGAAAGCAGCGTGTGCACCTTCCCGTCCGGGTCGTGCGGGATGATGCGGTTGAGATTCCGGCGGTTGAGATCGTCCATGATGATGAGCAGGTCCCAGTCGTCATAGTCCCGCGGCGTCACCTGCCGCGCCGCGCGCGGCGAATACGGCACGCCGTGCGCGCGCAGACACCGCTTCGCGGGCGGGTACATGTCGTTGCCGATCTCCTCCCGGCTCGTCGCGGCGGAGGCGATGACAAAGTCCCCTTCCCGTCCGGCCTTTCGCACGAGGTCTTTGAAGATGAACTCGGCCATAGGTGAGCGGCAGATGTTGCCGTGACACAAAAATAGGATCTTTTTCATCTCTTTATATCCCTCCAAAACCGTTGAAAATCAACGACTTTTTGCATTTTGGTTTGATGTAACCTTTTGTAACTCTTCACAGATTTCTGCAGAAATGGTGTAAAAATGGTGTAGCGTTTTTCAGCCGCTCAGCAGGATTTTCTGCATGGATTTTTCCGCCGCGTCGTAGCTCAGGTGCGTATAAATATTCAGCGTCGTGCCCACGTCCGCGTGGCCCATCAGATACTGCAGCTCCTTCACCGGCATCCCTGCCTGTGCCATGCGCGTGCAGAAGGTGTGGCGCAGCACATGGGGCGTGAGGGTGATCGGCTCGTGGGTTTCATTGTAATGCTCTACGATCCGCTTTAAGCCATGCTGCAGCGAGTAGTTGGTCTTCGGCTTTCCGTTTTTGTCGATGAACAGGAATCCGGAAACACCGTCCACCACGGTCTCCACCTTGGGTCTGCCGCGGTTTTGCACCACGCGGCGAAAAGCCTCCAGCACCGCATCATCGAGCAGCGGGATATACCGCTCTCCGCTCGCGGTTTTGGGCTTCTGCACATAGAGCCTGCCGTTGCGGTCATACTGCAGCTGGCGGTCTACGCGGATGCGCCGACGCTTGAAGTCCACATCCGCAAGCGTGAGCCCGAAGAGCTCACTGACGCGCAGGCCGGTGCCCAGCAGGATGACCAGCTGGTCGTAATACTTGCAGCTGCTTTTTCCATTTTGGACAAACGCGAAAAAGTCGTCCACCTGGTCGTCCGTCAGCGGTTCGCGCGATTCCGTGTCGTTGGCGACAACGCGGCTGAGCGGAAAAGCAAAGGGGTTCTTGCGAAGAATGTCCTCCTCCACCGCCATGTCAAAGGCCGGCTTGAGGACGCCCCGCAGACTTTGTAGCGTACTGTAGCGTTTGCCCTCCTGATTCAGCTTGATGAACCACAGCTTCACGTCAGAGGTTCCGATGTCCCGGATCAGCCGCTGACCGAACACATCTGTTGCCACGATCTTTCGGACATAGTTGTGGTTTGACACCGTGTTCGGTCGGATGCCGTGCTGCAGCGACAGATACCGATCCATCAGCTCCAGTACGGTCATTTTCCCGTCCACGGTGCGGATGCCATCCTCCAGATCTCGCTGGATCTCGGCTTCCTTTTCACGCAATTCCTGCAGCGTATCTGCATAAACGTATCGGCGCTTGCCGAAGGGGTCTGAATAACGATATTGATAGGTGCGATCTTTCCGCTGGCTCTCCCCTTTTTTCAGGACGCGCCCGCGGTGATCCTTGCGCTTTTCTGACATCTCATGCCTCCTTTAATGAAAAGCGCCTGATATGTGGCTTTGAGTATACCACAGATCAGGCGCTGATGCACATGTATGAATTTATTTTTTACACAGAATATGCTTTGGACAGATAGTTTTCCAGCTCATTGCGCTTGATGAGCCGCTTGGAGCCGACCCACAGGACGAATCTGCAATCGTCCGAGCTGGTCAGCTCCCGGAGCTTGGCGGTGCCGATGTTAAAATAGGCCGCCGCCTCATCCAGCGTGAGGTTCGCCTTTTCGCTCACGGGGATCTGCACTTTCTTCATGGCGTCACCTCCCCTCTCATCTTGCGTCGCGGTCGAGTCGTCGGCGCCGCTCTCGCTCGAGGAGCTGGAGGATCGACTCGGTCATTTGCTT
>JAZPZZ010000112.1:0-12498 GCA_045544935.1 Oscillospiraceae bacterium
TCATGGCCCCGCTCCCGGAGGAGAAGAGCAACGAGGCCGTCGCCCTGCTGGAGGAGACCACCGAGGCGGAAGCGCCGGGCGAGGCGACCAAGCCCGCCGCCGTCGCCGTCACGAAGGACGAGGAGGGCGAGGACGTTGTCACCACCCTCTGGATCGACGGCGAGGACGTCGTCTTCACCGCCGACGGGGAAAATTACCTCCGCGCTGAAAACGCGGCGGATGAGCTCACCGTGCTTCTGGAGCCCGGCGAATAAAGCTGAAAAAACCGAGCAGCGATGCGCATCGCCGCTCGGCTTTTTATTGCGTTTTTGAAGATTACAGCTTATTCCGCTTCGCCGCGGCGTTGCGCTCGGCCACGATGTCCGCCCAGCTCGGCGCGCTCTTGAGCGCGTCGCCGAAGTCCTTCATCGCCTTCGGCACGTCGATCTTCTGCGGACATGCCTTCGCGCACTGGCCGCAGCCGATGCACGCCTCCGGCCGCTTCTCGGCGGGGAGCGAGTCCATGCGCATCGTGATGTTAATGCTGCTGCTCACGCGATATTCATTGTAGTTCGCGATGATCCACGGGATGTTCAGCCCGATCGGGCAGCCGTGGCAGCAGTAGCGGCAGCCGGTGCAGGGGAGATTCGATTTGAGCGCCTCCGCCACCTCGTAGACCAGCGCGGTCTCGCTCTCGGTGAGCGGACGGCGCGTGTCAAAGGTCTTCACGTTGTCTTGCATCTGTTCGAGGTTCGACATGCCGCTGAGCACCATGTGCACATTCTCAAGCCCCTGCAGCCAGCGGAATCCCCAGCTGGCGATGCTCTCGTCCGGATGCGCCGCGCGGAGCTTTTCCGCCTGCGCCTCCGGCAGATTCACGAGCTGCCCGCCGTGCACCGGCTCCATCACCCAGACCGGCACGCCGCGCTCGGAGAGAATGGCGTACTTCCGCTCCGCGTCCTGCAGCGACCAGTCGAGATAATTGAGCTGGATCTGGCAGAACTCCAGCACGTCGCCGTATTTGTCGAGAAACGCCTCCAGATTCTCCGGGAACCCGTGGCACGAAAAGCCCAGATGCCGGATGCGGCCCAGCCGCTTCTGTTCGAGGAAAAAGGGCACGATGCCGTATTCCTCGTTTAAATACGCGCCGATGCTGTTTTCATTCACGTTGTGCAGGAGATAATAGTCAAAGTACTCCACGCCGCACTTTTTCAGCTGCTCGAAGAAGATCTCGCCCGGGTCCATCGGCTCGAGATACTGATGCCCCGGATACTTGTCCGCGAGACGGTACGATTCCCGCGGATAGCGCGCGAGCGCCTTGCCGATGGCGATCTCCGACTTCCCGCCGTGGTAGGGAGCCGCCGTGTCGAAGTAGTTCACGCCGTGCGCGATGGCGTAGTCGACCATCGCGTCCACCTGCGCCTGATCGATGTCCTCCGGGCCGGAAACGCACGGCAGGCGCATCGTGCCGAAGCCGAGCAGGCTCAGCCGATCGCCGCAGACGTCTGTATAGATCATAAGAGCACCTCCATTTGGAAATTACAGGGATTAACATTATTATAATCTCTGCGCGGTATGATGACAAGGAAAAAATACTTGACGGCAGGGGAGAACCTTGGCAAAATAATCCCAGAGGTGATCTCATGATCTGGTATACCGGAGATATCCACGGCCAGGTGCGCCGTGTGCGCGAGGGCATTCTGCGCTATGACGTGCAGCCCGGCGATACGGTCGTCATCCTCGGCGATCTCGGACTGAATTACCACGGCAACGCGCGCGACCGCCGCCGCAAGACGGAGATGGAGCAGATCGCGAAAAACGCCGGGGTCAACTTCTTCTGCATCCATGGCAACCACGACATGCGCCCGTGGCATGTGCCGACCATGCGCGAGACCGAGCGCTGCGGCGGCCGCGGCTGGGTGGAGGACGCCTTTCCGCACATTTTCTTCGCCCGCGACGGCGAGGTCTTCTCCCTCGAGGGACGGCAGTGCATCGTCTGCGGCGGGGCCTACAGCGTGGACAAGCTCTGGCGCGTGCGCATGGGCTGGACGTGGTTTGACGATGAGCAGCCGTCCGAGGAGATCAAGCGCGACGTGGAAGCCGCGCTCGAGCGGCTGAACTGGCAGGTCGATACCGTGCTCACGCACACCTGCCCGATCAAATTCACCCCCACCGAGGCCATGTTCCCCGGCCTCGATCAGTCCAAGATCGACAAAACCACCGAGCAGTGGCTCGATACGATCGAGGATCGCCTGACTTACAACCACTGGTTCTGCGGCCACTGGCACATCAACAAGCACGCCGGAAAGCTGCACTTCTTGATGGAGGACTATGAAACGATTGAATGAGTTAGGAGTTAACAGATGGTTCCTGCGCAGAAACCACTTGTCATCCTGAGCTTGTCGAAGGATCTTGGCAGCGCAGCGAAAAAGAACATGAAGCCTCTTTTCTGCTGCTCTTCCAAGATTCTTCGACTCCGCACTTTGTGCTCTGCTCAGAATGACAAATATGGACAACTCCTAACTCCTCACTCCTAACTCCTCACTCCTAACTGACACCAACTTCGGAGGTTTTCTCTTTTGGACTTAAACATCTGCCTCATGAACGACTCCTTCCCGCCCACGATCGACGGGGTGGCGAACGCGGTCGTCAATTATGCCAGGCACATTACCTTGAGCCACGGCAAGTGCGTCGTGGCGACGCCGGAATATCCCGACGTGACGGATGATTATCCGTTTCCCGTCGTGCGCTATCCCAGCCTCGATACCACGCAGCTCACGGGCTACCGCGCGGGCTATCCGCTTGCGTCCGATACGATCGAGACGCTCCGGCGCATGGACTGCAATCTCATCCATTCGCACTGTCCCGTCGCGTCCACGGTCCTCGCCCGCGCCCTGCGCGACGCGGCTGATATTCCCATCGTCTTCACCTATCACACAAAGTTCGATATCGACATCGCCAAAGCCGTCCGCTCCAAGCTTGTGCAGCAGGCGGCAATTGACCTGCTGGTGGCAAACGTCTCCGCCTGCGACGAGGTCTGGGTCGTGAGCGACGGAGCGGGGGAGAACCTCCGGTCGCTCGGCTACGAGGGTGATTATCTCGTCATGCCGAATGGCGTCGATCTCGACCGGTGCGAGGCGAGCCCCGCCGCCGTGCAGGCGCTGAGCGCCGAGTGGAGCCTCCCCGGCGAGGTGCCGGTGTTCCTCTTCCTCGGCCGAATGATGTGGTATAAGGGCCTGCGCATCATCCTCGACGGCTTAAAGCGTTACCGTGATTCCGGCCATGACTTCCGCATGGTCTTCGTCGGCGACGGGCAGGACCGCGCCGAGGTGGAGGCCTGTGCCGAAGCCCTCGGACTGCAGGACGTCTGCCGCTTCACCGGCGCGGTGCACGACCGCGAGACCGTGCGCGCGTGGTACTGCCGCGCGGACCTGCTGCTGTTTCCCTCCACGTTCGACACCAACGGCCTCGTCGTGCGCGAGGCGGCGGCCTGCGGCCTCGGCAGCGTCCTCGTGCGCGGTTCCTGCGCCGCCGAGGGCGTCACGGACGGGCGCAACGGCATCCTCATCGACGAAAACGCCGAATCCCTCGCCGCCGTGCTTTCGGCGGACGGCATGAGCATCGAGACCTTCCGCGCCGTCGGGCGCCATGCGATGGACGAGCTCTATCTCTCCTGGGCGGACAGCGTCGCGAACGCCGCCGAGCGCTATCAGATCATCCTCGAGCGCCGGCAGCGGGGTGAGCTCAAGATCAAGCAGAACGCCGCCGTGCACGGCCTCTACCACCTGCACGACACCGTGCGCGAGACGGCCGGCGCCGTCAAGGAGGCCGCTGCTACCATGCGAGACACGGCCGCCGCCGTGCGAGATACCGCCGTCGATACCCTTCGCGAAACGGCGGGGGAGGTGCGCACCGCCGCCGTCAGCCAGCTCATCCGCGAGCTCGGCAAAGCCCAGGAATACCTCGAGCGCTATTTGTAAAGTTTTCTGAAACATCGCCGGACAGATGTTGCGTCTGCCCGGTGTTTGTGATATGATGCAAATGTAATTACTTCAAAAAATTTAATTTTTTGAGGAAAGCAGGGGAAATGCATTGAATATTTGGATTTATACCGTGATCGTGATCGCGGGCTATCTGCTCGGCTCGATCAACGTGGCCATCATGTATATCCGCCGGCGCTACGGCGTCGACGTGCGCACCGAGGGCTCCGGCAACGCCGGGGCGACGAACGTCGCGCGCACGCACGGCCTCGGCGCGGGCCTTCTCACGCTGGGGAGCGACATGCTCAAGACCGCCCTCGCGGGCTTTCTAGGCTGGAAGCTCGGCGGGGACACTGGCCTCGCCGTCGCCTGCGCCGCCGCGCTCACGGGCCACTGCTTCCCGGCCTATTACGGCTTTCGCGGCGGCAAGGGCGTGAGCGCCTCGGCCTGCATCGCTCTGCTGCTCGATTGGCGCTTTTTCCTGCTGCTGCTTGCGCTCTTCGTCGTCGTGTTCCTGCTCGGCCGGCGCGTGAGCCTCTGCTCGGTTTCGGCGGCGGTCGCCTTCCCGTGGCTCTATCTGCTCTTAAACCCCGGCTGGTCTCCGGCGTTTCTCGTCTGCCTCTATGTGATGGTCCTCGTCGTCATCATGCACCGGGCCAACATCGGCCGCCTCCTGCGCGGCGAGGAGAAGAAATTCTCCCTTGGAAAGAAATAAGAAAAGAGAGCCGCGCTGCGGCTCTCTTTTATGTCACGGCCAGCATATTATAGAGCTTCAGCACCCTCAGATCTTCCTTGGAAATCTTCAGCTCCTTCGCGAGCGCGCCGTCGGCGGTCAGCGGATGCTTGGCCAGCAGCATCTTCGCCGCGACCGGCATCATCGGGCGGGAGGAGAGCCCTGTCCAGAGCGCCCATTTCCGCTCCGCGTCCAGATACGGCGCGAGCACTTGACAGCTCGCCTTTTCCATGGGCGTTTCCGCGTTCGTGAGCGTCAGTGTCGTCACGGCGTCGTAGTGCTCCATGTAGCCGTAATAGGTGTTCTCGCAGTCGCGGTAATCCCCGTCGCGGTAGTTCATATAGAGCATCACGCGTCGTCTCCCCGGGTCGGACTCCGCCTGCACCTCGAACACGCAGCGGATGATGCTGTTGTCGCGCCCGTCGAAGAGATAGCCGTAAAACTGCTTCAGCCCCGCGAAGAATGCGGGCGCCGGGCTGTTATCATCCTCCGCCGTCTCCGGGCGGGGGAGCAGCTGCTCCACATGCACGCGGTAGAGCTCCGCGAGCTCATAGAGCGTCTCGAGATCGAGCGCGATCTCGCCCTTTTCATATTTGCTCAGCGTGGACTTGCTCTTGCCGATTTTCGCCGCTGCCTCCTCGAGCGTCAGCCCCCGGCGCCTGCGGCAGCGGCGCAGATGCTCGCCCACCTCGGTGTGGATGCGTCCCATGTCGATCCCTCCGGTTTCCTCAAAATCGAAAAAATCATCCATTCTTCCGCGTTTTGATGGATATCATCTTCAGCATAGCATTTGCAGTCCCGGAAATCAATTCTGAATAGAAAAAACAAGAAAAATATTTCATCAAAAGAAACTTCTGCCCGCTTGCACTCTCTCTCCGGTTCTGGTAAATTACAATCAGAGGGAACTGAAAACGAAAGGAGCGACCATCATGTTCAACTTTGACGAGATCATCGACCGCAGAAATACCAACGCCCTGAATACCGACGGCTTCCGCGGCTATATCTTCCACGCCGGCCCCGAGAAGGTGTTCCCCTTCAAGGACGAGGAGTTCGTGCGCATGTGGGTGGCGGACATGGAGTTTGCCTGCGCACCCGCGATCTGCGATGCGATCAAGGAGCGCGTCGACAAGCGCATCTTCGGTTACACCATGATGTTTGACGATGCGTACTATAACGCCTTCAACGGCTGGTGCCAGAAGCGCTACGGCTGGAGCTTCAAAAAGGAGGAGCTCTGCTTCTCGCCCGGCATCATCCCCGCGCTCTATCAGATCGTCGAGGATCTGATCGGGGAGGGGGAGACCTTCGTCATCACCACGCCGTCCTACGGCTACTTCCTGCACGCGGCGGAGTATAACGACGTGCCCATCGTCTGCTCCGATCTCATTCTGAGCGACGAGGGCTGGAAGATCGACTTTGAGGACCTCGAGCGCAAGTGCGCCGATCCGAAGGTCAAGATGCTCCTCTGGTGCAACCCGCACAACCCCACCGGCCGCATCTGGACGGAGGAGGAGCTTCGTAAGGTCGCCGCGATCGTGGAAAAGTACGACCTCTGGCTCGTCTCGGACGAAATTCACTGCGACCTCATCCGCGAAGGCCTCTGCCACATCCCCTTCGGCAAGATCCTCCCGGATTACGACAAGCTCATCACCTGCATGTCCGCGAGCAAGACCTTCAACATGGCGGGCCTCATGTTCTCCGATATCATCATCCGAAATAAAGAAGAGCGCGAGCGCTTCAACAGCCGCGATAAGATCGCCGGCATGCTCAACCCCCTCTCCATCGCCGCGCATCAGGCGGCCTATGAGCACGGCGCCGAGTGGCTCGACGAGCTCAAGGCCTATCTCGACGGCAACTTCCGCTATCTGGACGAGTTCCTCAAAACCCGCCTCCCCGAGGCGCGCTTCTCAATCCCGGAGGCGACGTATCTCGCCTGGGTCGATCTCTCGAAGTGCCTGCCGGACGTCGACGATCTGCCCGGCTTCTTCGCCAATGAGGCGGGCGTCCTGCTCGAGGGCGGAAACTCCCTCTTCGTCGGCAACGCCGAGGGCTTTGTCCGGCTGAACCTCGCCATGCCGCGCAGCATCATCGAAACCGGCATGGAGCGCATCGCGGACTCGATTGAAAGACACAAAAAAGGACTTTGCTGAAGGGAGATATCACCATGAAAATCATCCATACCGAAAACGCACCCGCCGCCATCGGCCCGTATTCGCAGGCCTATGTTGTCAACGGCGTTCTCACCACCTCCGGCCAGATTCCGGTCAATCCCGCCACGGGCGAGATTCCCGAGGGCATCGCCGCGCAGGCGGAGCAGAGCTGCAGGAACATCGGCGCCCTGCTCGAGGCCGCCGGCACCAGCTTCGAGAAGGTCTATAAAACCACGTGCTTCCTCGCCGACATGGGCGACTTCGCCGCCTTCAACGAGGTGTACGCCAGGTTTTTCACCTCCAAGCCCGCCCGCAGCTGCGTCGCGGTCAAGACCCTGCCGAAGAATGTCCTCTGCGAGATCGAAGCGCTCGCCGTTGTGGAGTAAAACCAGCATAAAAAACGAACCGCTGTGCTGTGAACAGCGGTTCGTTTTTATTATGATCACTCTTAGCAGAGCTGTGAAATTGCCTGCCGCAGTTCTGCTATGGTCTGAAATCGATTTTCCGGGTCGGGATCACAGCAGCGCATCACGATGTTCCCTGCTATGATTCCTGCATACTCCGGACGGGCATTTCGGATCTTGGTGTCATAATCGAAGTCCTCCGGTATTTTTCCGGTCATCAGATAGAACAGCGCAGCGCCGAGATGGAAGACCTCCGTCCGCTCATCGATCGTTCCGCGAACCATTTCCTCCGGCGCAACAAAACTCAGCTTGCTGTGCATGATGAATGAATCTCTGTGCAGTGCGTGATAAAAAGCGCTTGTAAGCGAGGCGAGACCGATAGAGCCGCGCGGAAGTCGCAGCAGGTTGTCGGGAGACAGATCACACTGATAAAGCGGCGGGTTCTGATTAATCAGATACTGAACCGTGTCGCAAAGCTGCTCCATCCATTCTCGGATGGCATACATCTCAAATCGGCCGTGTTCCGCCAGGAGAGATTCCAGCCAGATTGCCTCCCGATATGCTGAAACGCGATAAAGCCGGCCATTTTCCTCAAAGAGATCCACATCCTGCGGCAACGCCGGATGAGAGATGGAAAATCCCAGCTTGAACTCGTTCAGGATTTCCTTTTTGAAAGAGTCATCGCTGCAAGCATATTCCTTCATCAGCAGCGCTCTCCCGCCGCGTAAAGCAAGCACCAAAAATGTGCGGTTCGGGCTCGGGGCAAACTGCACCAGAGCTTTATAGTTTCCGATTATCTGCTCTGCGGCAGACTGAGTTGTGACAGCCGAAAACTTGGCGGACACATTCGCAAAAGTAAGCTGATCTCCCGAGGTCAGACGATATGGCGTGCCGGGCTCGAGCACCTCTCCGTTCAGGCGGGTTCGGTTTTTGCTGGACAGATCTCTCACATACCAGCCGTTTTCATCCGTGCGATACTCCAGATAAGCATGTCTTCTGGCCACGGAACTCTCTGCAATCGGAATGTCGAGGTCTGGTCCTCTTCCGATCAGATAGGGTTCGCTCCTGCGAAGAAGGCGGTGAATCTGACCGTCATCAAAAGTCAGAAATGCGGTTCCCATGGAATAAGTAGCGTAGTCTTCCGTGAACGAAAAGGGGGGCGGACCTGGAATCGGCGGTGTTATATGAGATGCTGCGGAAGCTGGTTCCGACGGAATCGGCTTCTTTTTTCTTCTTCCGAACAGCTTCATACTGCTTCACCTCAAAATATGATGATAATTCATTATACCATCAGCAGCACCTTCTGTGAATATGTCCTTTCCCTGTAAAACACACTTAATTTGCGTTTCTAAAGGCAGACGATGAAAATATGTCAACGATTTTGCCATTTACTTCCTTGTATATTTTTGACGGATGAGATATGATTTAGGCGGTAGATCGTTGTGATAATTCACAACGAAAAGGGCGATTTCAAAGAAGGGAGATTTTCCGCCGCGCATGTCGCGGGAAAATCGATTGAATTGCTTCGCGGCTCCCGAGCCGCAAACTCTGCGAGGCTTCTTTCCATAAAAAACGACCATGCATTGTGGTGCATGGCCGTTTTTTTGTTGCTTTGGTTAGATCACAGATTCCAGATAAGCGGCAATCTCTGCCTCATTATCCAGGCTCATCGCGTGTGCCGCTACCTTGTCGGCCTCCTCCTTCGTCCAGCGGGCGATGCACTTGCGCACCTTCAGCACGCTCGGCGCACCGACGCTGAACTCCGTCAGCCCGAAGCTGATCAGCAGGGGGATGAGGTGCGGGTTTGCCGCCGCCTCGCCGCACATGCCAACGGGGATGCCGGCCTTGCGGCCCTCCTCGATCGTGCGCTTGATGAGGCGCAGCACGCCCGGCTGCAGCACGGAGTAGAGATAGGCCACGTCCGCATTGCCGCGGTCGGCCGCCATCGTGTAGCCCGTCAGATCGTTCGTGCCGATGGAGAAGAAGGCGGCCTCCTTGGCCAGCAGGTCCGCGATCACCGCCGCGGCGGAGGTCTCCACCATCACGCCCACGTCGATGTTCTCGTTGAAGGGGATGCCGGTCGTGAGCCGCAGCTCGTTTTTGATCTCCTCCACGAGCGCCTTGGCCTCGCGGAACTCCTCCATGCACGTGATGAGCGGGAACATGATCTTCACGTCGCCGAAGGCGCTCGCGCGCAGAATTGCGCGCAGCTGCGTGCGGAAGAGGTCGCGGTGCTTCAGGCAGTAGCGGATCGCGCGGAAGCCCATGAACGGGTTTTCCTCCTTGGCGAGCCCCATGTAGGGGATCTCCTTGTCGCCGCCGATGTCGAGCGTGCGGATGATGAGCGGCTTGCCCTTGAGCATGAGCGCGGCCTTCTTGTAGGCCTCAAACTGCTCGTCCTCGGTCGGCAGGGCCGTGCGGTCCATGAAGAGGAACTCCGTGCGGAAGAGGCCCACGCCCTCGCCGTCGCCGGAGAGCACCTTGTTCGCGTCCTCGGGCTTGCCGATGTTGCACACGAGCTCGTAGAGCGTGCCGTCTGCGTCGCGGGTTTCCTTGCCTCTGAACTGCTCGAGCTCGCGCTTGTTGCGCAGGAAGGTCTCGCGCTTTTCGGTGTAGTCCTTGAGCTCCTCCTCGGTCGGGTTCTGGATGACCACGCCGTGGCTGCCGTCCGCGATCACGAGATCGCCGGTCTTCATCAGCCCCGCCGCGTTCTCCACGCTCAGCACCGCCGGAATCTCCAGCGCGCGGGCGAGAATCGCGGAGTGGGAGGTCTTACCGCCGGTCTCTGTGATGATGCCGACGATGTTGTCCTTGTTGATGCCCGCGGTCATGGAGGGGGTGAGCTCCTTCACGAGCAGAATCGTGCCGGCCGGCGCGTCGGAGATTTTCACCTCGTGCACGCCGAGCAGCTGCGCCAGAACGCCGGTCTTCACGTCGCGCACGTCCGCCGCGCGCTGCCGCATGAAGTCGTCCGCCGCCTGCGAGAAGACCATGATGAACATGTCGCACATGCTCTCGAAGGCCTGCTCGGCGCACTGACCGCCCTGAATGAGCTTTTCCGTCTCGCCGCAGAGCGCCGGGTCCTGCACCATGGAGATGTGGCCCAGCATGATCTCCGCTTCCTTCGCGCCGGCAGAGGCCTTGAGCGCCTCGGCCTGCTCCTGCGTCTCGGCGATGAAGGCGTCAACCGCTGCCTTGAAGCGGGCAATCTCGGCGTCCTTGTCCTCCACCGCGTGCGGCGTGTAGGCCAGAGAGACCTCCTCGATCACCAGTACCTTGCCGATGCCGATGCCGTCAGAAGCGGCAGTACCTTTTAACATAGTAATTCACCTCTTATAACAGCCTCGCAGAGTTCCGCCGCCGAAGCGGCGGAATGGAATTTAGTCCATTTTGCCGCCCACACTTCGTTTGGGCGCGCAAAATTCTGCTCGCGGAGAAAGGAATTTTTCTTTTCGCAAATTGCATTTGCGACCAAAAATTCCTTTCGGAGTGCAGCCCCTCTCAAACAGAGAGGCGCAGGCTCTCTGTTTGATTATTCACCAAATCCGCTTTCGATCATTTCGGCGGCTTCCGCCAGCGCTTCGTTTTCGCCCTCGCCGTCGCAGACGACGTCGATCTCGCTGCCGACCTTGATGCAGGCGGCCATGATGTGCATCAGGCTCTTGCCGTTGACGTCATTGCCGTTGAACTTGATGGTCACGGTGCAGGGATATTTGTTCATCGCCGTGGCGAAGGTGGTGGCGGGGCGCATGTGGAAGCCCTGCGCGTTGGGAACGGTAAAGTGTTTGGATACCATAGTCGTGTGTTCTCCTTTATATCGTTATTGTTGTCTCTTATTTCTTCGCGGGTTTCTTCAGGACGGCGAGCATCAGCATGCCGCAGACAGCGCCGATGGCGAGCGCCACGAAGTACATGAACCAGTTGCCGATCGTGGGCAGTACGAAGATGCCGCCATGCGGCGCCATGAGCGTGCACTTAAAGATCCAGCTGAGCGCGCCGGCCACGGCGGAGCCCACGATGCAGGAGGGGATGACCTGCAGCGGATAGCTCGCGGCGTAGGGGATCGCGCCCTCGGTGATGAACGACAGGCCCATGATGTAGTTCACGGGGCCGCTCTTGCGCTCCTCCTCGGTCCAGAGCTTCTTGAAGAAGGAGGTGCTCAGCGCGATCGCGATCGGAGGCACCATGCCGCCGATCATGACGGAGGCCATGATCTGATAGGACGTCTCGGGGTTCGCGGCGGTGGCGGCGTTGGCGAGCATGCCCGCGCCGAAGACGTAGGCCGCCTTGTTGAACGGGCCGCCCATGTCGATGGCCATCATGCCGGCGAGGATGGCGCCGAGCAGGATGCCGAGGTTGTGGTCGTTGAGCCAGAGCAGGCCGTTGTTCAGGCCGGTGTTAATGACGCCCATGATCGGGTTGACCGCGCACATCATCACGCCGATGATACCGAGACCCGCCAGCGGGAAGACCAGCACGGGCTTGATACCCTCGAGGGCGCGGGGCATCTTCTCGCAGAGCTTCATGCACTGCTTCATCAGCCAGCCGCCGAGGAAACCGGCGAGCAGGGCGCCGAGGAAGCCGGAGGGGATGGTCGCAGCCGCGCCGGGGTCGGCGAAGGTCGCGCCGTTGGAGGCGAGCCAGCCGCCCACGAAGCCGACCAGCAGACCCGGACGGTCCGCGATCGACATGGCGATGAAGCCGGCCAGCAGCGGGAGCATGAAGTTGAAGGCATAGCCGCCGATGGTCTTGAACCACGCGGCGAGCGCGGTGTGCGAGCCGAAGTCCGAGCCGCCCTTGACGCCTGCCGCGGCGTCAATCAGGAAAGCGATCGCGATGAAGATACCGCCCGCCACGACGAACGGGAGCATGTGGCTCACGCCGTTCATGAGGTGCTTGTAGAGCTTGCGGCCGAAGGACTCGTTGTCGCTCGCGGCGGCAGCGGAGGCGTCGGCCTTCTTGTCGGAGTGGAATACGGGTGCTTCGCCATTGAGGATCTTGTTGATCAGCTCCTCCGGCTTGTGGATGCCGTCGGCCACCTTCGTGGAGTAGACGGGCTTGCCGTCAAAGCGCGCGGTCTCGACGGACTTGTCGGCCGCGATGATGATGCCGTCGCACTCGGCGATCTCCTGCGCCGTCAGCACGTTCTTTGCGCCGCCGGAGCCGTTGGTCTCGACTTTGATGTCGATGCCCATGGCCTCGCCGGCCTTCTGCAGGGCCTCGGCCGCCATGTAGGTGTGGGCGATGCCGGGGGG
>JAZPZZ010000113.1:0-16678 GCA_045544935.1 Oscillospiraceae bacterium
TGCTCGAGGCCCTCTGCGGTGCGGGCTACGGGGAGATCGTCGCGGACTATATGATCACGTATGATAACTACTACGGCATCACCAAAGACGCCGACGCCGCGCGCTATGACGTCATTGTCGCCAGCGTCCTCAATCCCATGATTCAGGTCGTGGCAGGGGAGGGGGCGGACGTCACGACCGCCGATCTCCAAGCCGGCGCCGAGGCCTTCCTCCGAAATGCCGGCATGACGGACGAGCAGCTCGCCGCCCTCGAAGCGAGACTCGCCGAGTGACAGAACCAAACCAAAAAGGCGGGACCGGGCAGGTGCCCGATCCGGTCTTTTTGATGTTGATTGGATTACTCCGCCCTGCCGAACTTCCGGTCCGCGATGGAGATGAGAATCTCCACCGTCGCGTCGATGCCGAAGGTGCTGCTGTTGATCATGAAGTCGTGCGCGTCGCTCGAGCCCCATACCGCGTCGGAGTAGTAGTTGAAGTAGGCGCGCCGCGCCTTGTCCACCTGCTCCATCTTTTTGAGCGCTTCGCGGTCGGTGTCCAGATGGTAGAACTCCTTCACGCGCGGCAGCTTGAATTCCTCCGAGGCGTAAACATACAGCCGCAGCGTGTCGGGATTGTCCGCGAGAATCGCGTTCGCGGCTCTGCCGATGATCACGAAGGACTCCTCCTTCGCCATCTTCTGGATCAGCCCCTTCTCCTGCAGATACAGCCGGTCGGACTGCGAGAGCTTGTTCATCATCATGTGCTCCTCGGAGGCAAAGCCGTTTTTCTGCGTGGGGAAGATGCGCCCCGTCACGCGTTCCTCGATCGCCGCGAGCTTCTCCGGGTCCTGGTTGGTCTCCTCCGCCAGCTTCTCGATCAAATTGCGGTCATAGAGCGCGATGCCGTAGTGCTTTGAGAGCTTTTCGCCGATCTCGTGTCCGCCGCTGCCGCACTCGCGGCCGATCGAAATGATCATATGTCTGTTCGCCATGGGAATGCTCCTTTCTAATTGGTTGACCAATTATCATTGTAAAAAAATTATCGGCCTCCCCGTTAAAATTGGTTGACCACTTATTCTGCCTCGAGTATAGACCCTCCGAATGCGTTTGTCAAGAAAAAAATGATCTCCGGCGAAAACTTCGCCGGAGAGGGTAAAAACAAAGCTCTTTACGTGTCGATATCCTGGGCAATATAGGTGAAGTGCCGGTCGAGCGCTTCCTTGCCGAGCTCGAGATTTCCGGTCATCACCGCCTCCGCCAGCTGCCGGTGGCAGGTCTGGAAGGCCTCGAAGTCCGCCGGGCTCTGGTCGCGGATCTGCTTGCGCACGTCGTGGATGAAGCGGTTGATCGTGCGGGTGAGGGCGGCGTAGTTTGCGATCACGAGCCGGTTCGCGCTCATCTCCACCAGCGTGAGGTGCAGCATCCGGTCGCACTCGGCCTGCTCCTCCTCGGTCTCGGCGTGGAGCATGCCGTTTAAGTGCTCCTGCAGGGCCTGCTTGCCCTTTTTGTCTGCGTTTCGGACGGCCAGCACGAGCGCCTGCCGCTCCACGGCATAGCGAAACTCGCGGATCTCGTCGTAGCGCAGATCGTCCAGCGCGTACATGATCGTCAGCACCTGCTCGAGCGTCTGGTCGAAATGCGCGGAGATGTAGTTTCCGCTGCCCTGGCGGCTCTCCACGACGCCCATGACCTCCAGCAGCCGGATGC
The DNA here is from genome assembly GCA_045544935.1 of Oscillospiraceae bacterium. Lineage (GTDB taxonomy): Bacteria > Bacillota > Clostridia > Oscillospirales > Oscillospiraceae > CAG-103. Next base: position 1,686 of record JAZPZZ010000113.1, read on the forward strand.
CCTCGCGCACGGCGGTGCGGCTCACGTTCAGCAGCTGGGCCAGCTCCCGCTCGGCGGGGAGGCGGTCGTCCACCTTCAGCTTGCCGGCGAGGATGCGCGTCTCCACATATTCAATTACCTTTTCGGAAGACTGTTCGTTCGTATTCATAGCGCCTTCAGTATACCATTTCCTGCCGCGCTTGTCCAGAGGACAGAAAATTTTGGTCAACCAATCTTGACAAACTGACGGGAGTGTGGTAGAATCCAAGTCAAATTGGTCAACCAAAATAAACGAACGGAGAAAGATCATGGTTCTGAACTTCGTCCTCGCGCTGCTGCCGATCATCTGGCTCTTCGTCGCCTTTCTGGTGCTGAAGCTGCCTGGTCTCATCGTCTGCGTGCTGTCCTATCTCTCCGCCGTTCTCATTTAACTTTGGCAGTCATAATCTCCTGCGCGTGATCTGCTGCGCGGGCGCCAGTACGCCCAAAACGCGAAGCGGCCCTGCTGCCAGTAACAGCAGGGCCGTTCTCTTTTTACAAAGTGCCGGATCATTCACAGTTTCGTCATGAATTGTCCGGGACCTTGTGGTATAAAATAGTCATGACAAATTTTTAACGAAACAAACAAAAAGGAGAAACTGTCATGGCAAATCGCATCGTATTGAACACCATTTCCTATCACGGCTCCGGCGCCGTCGCCGAGATCGGCAATGAGCTTGAGCAGCGCGGCTTCAAGCGCGCCTTCATCGCCTCCGGCCGCCACGTCGTGAAGTCCGGCGAGATCCAGAAGATCACCGACGTGCTCGACGCCAAGGGCATCGCCTACACCTTCTTCACCGACATGAAGCCGAACCCGACCATCGAGAACGTGCAGGCGGGCGTTGAGGCGTTCAAGGCCTTTGACGGCGACTGCATCATCGCCGTGGGCGGCGGCTCCGTCATGGACACCGCGAAGGCCGTCGGCATCATCATCAAGAACCCCGAGTTCGCGGACGTGCGCTCTCTCGAGGGCGTCGCGCCGACGAAGAACCACGCCGTCTTCACCATCGCCGTTCCCACCACCGCCGGCACCGCCGCTGAGGTCACGATCAACTACGTCATCACCGACGTGGAGCGCAAGCGCAAGTTCGTCTGCGTCGATGTGAACGATATCCCTGAGATCGCCGTCGTCGACCCCGACATGATGCACTCCATGCCGGAGGGCCTCACCGCCTCCACCGGTATGGACGCCCTGACCCACGCCATCGAGGGCTACACCACCGCCGGCGCATGGGAGATGACCGACATGATGCATCTCGAGGCCATCCGCCTCATCTCCGCGAACCTCCGCGCCGCGCTGAAGAACGACGAGGAAGGCCGCAAGGGCATGGCCCTCGGCCAGTATATCGCGGGCATGGGCTTCAGTAACGTCGGCCTCGGCATCGCGCACTCCATGGCGCATACGCTCGGCGCTGTCTATGACACGCCCCACGGCGTCGCCTGCGCGATGATGCTCCCGATCGTCATGGAGTATAACGCTGACTGCACGGGCGAAAAGTACCGCGAGATCGCCCGCGCCATGGGCGTCAAGGGCGTCGATGAGATGAGCGCCGAGGAATACCGCGCCGCGGCCGTGAACGCCGTTAAGCAGCTCTCCGCGGACGTCGGCATCCCCGCCAGGCTCGAGGCCCTCAGGGAAGAGGATCTCCCGTTCCTCGCCCAGAGTGCCTATGACGACGCCTGCCGCCCCGGCAACCCCAAGGACTGCGACGTGGAGTCTCTCACGGCGCTGTTCCGCAAGCTGATGTAACGCAAAGAGAGAGAACAGGGCCGCCCCCCGGGCGGCCCTGTTTTTTTGGAAGATCTCCGAAAAAATTAGAAGCAGGATTGCGACATTTCCCGTTCTCTGGTAGAATACTGTATGAGCGCTATGCTCATTTCATTTTTGGAGGAAACAGAAGAATGCACAAACACAGAAACTCTCTCGTGCGCATGCTCTCCCTGCTGCTGGCGGTGACGCTGCTGGCAGGCATGCTCACCACCGCGGCGAGCGCCGCGACGATGGACAATGTCCGCCACTACGGCGTCTACGTCTGCCTTGGCGACAGCGTTGCCGAGGGCTTCGGGCCGGACTTTCAGGATTACGTCGGCCTGAAGCGCGCCGACCATGCCTACCACGCCTATGTTGCCGACGCGGTCACGGCCGATACGTTCTATCCCATGGCGCGTCCCGGCGGCTCCACGGCCGAGGTGCGCTACTATCTCGACGAGGACTATGCCTTCAACAGCGAGGACTTTCGCATTCCCCTCCCGGAGGAGGACGCCGCAGCGCTGCGCGCCGAGGTGCAGAAGGCCGTCAGCGAGGCCGATCTCATCACGCTGAACGTCGGCTCGAACGATCTGTTCACCACATCGCTCTTCGCGGTGGCGGCGGTGCTCTATGCCGACAGCGGCATTCCGGAGGATGTTCAGAAGATGCTCGGCAATTACGGCGAGCTCGGCAAGGCCTTCCAGAGCATGCTTTCGACGGCGGAAAAGCTGGGCCGTCTCCCCGAGGTGCTGCGCACCTTCACCGAGCAGCTCACCGAGGGCTTCCAGACCTTCCGCACCAACTGGAACGTGATCTGCAAGAGCATCTACGCGCTCAATCCGGACGTCACGCTCGTCGCGGTCGGCTTCTTCAACCCCGTGAAGACGCTCCGCCTCTCGGCCAACCAGCCGCAGCTCGGCCAGCTGATGGACCCGATCGCGCGCATGATGAACAGCTTCGTGCGCTATCAGGCCGACTATGCCAGACAGTATCTCTTTGCCGACGTGTACAATACCGAGTGCTATGAGCTCGTCCCGGTCGACGATCCGACCTTCGCCGCCACGCTGGTCCCGGCGGTGCATCCCACGCATGAGGGCCACAAGTACATGGCCGAGCAGATCGTGAAGGTTCTGCCGGAGAAGGAGGAGCCGAAGCCCTGCGACGGCGGCGCGAACTGCCCGAGCAAGGCCTTTGCGGACGTGGACCGCAGCGCGGACAGCTGGATGCACGAGCCGATCGACTGGGCCGTGACGAACGAAATCACGAACGGCACGAGCGCGCACGCCTTCTCTCCGGACGCGGCCTGCACCCGCGCGCAGGCGGTCACGTTCCTTTACCGCATGGCCGGCGAGCCGGAGGTGAAGGAAGCCGAGAAACCCTTCCGCGATGTGAAGGCGGATGATTACTTCTGCAGGGCCGTTCTCTGGGCGGTCGAAGCCGGCGTCACCAAGGGCACCGGCAGCGATACCTTCTCGCCCGACAAGACCTGCACCCGCGCCGAGATCGCGACGTTCCTCTTCCGCTACGCCAACGCCGAGCCGCTTGAGGGAGCGAAAAATCCGTTCAGCGACGTTCCGGGCGATACGTGGTATACTGACGCCGTCCTCTGGGCGGCCGATCAGGGCATTACCAACGGCATGGGCGGCGGCAAGTTCGCCCCCAACGAGCCCTGCACCCGCGCGCAGATTGTCACGTTTCTCTTCCGCGCACAGTAAGATGAAAAAACAAAACAGGCGTCCGACCAAGCGGCCGGACGCCTGCTTTTTTCTCCTGATCAATGATGTGCGCCGGAACGGCGTGATCCGGGTGCTCGCCTCCGTGGGCGGCCGGTAAACCGTTCCGTTCTCCTCTCTCAGAATGCGCGCGTGATCTGCTCGCGGTAGCGGCGCAGCTGCGCCTCGTCGCTGCGCTCCATAAACTGCCTGATATAGGCGAGCAGTTCTTCCCTCTGCGCCGGAATGCGGCACCGCACGTGAAACAGGTTGGAGGCGTGCTCGTTCATGAAGATCGTGTCGGGCGTCAGACAGCGCACGAGCTCATAGATCTCCTCCAGCTTTTCCATCTCGGTGGATTCTTCGTAGAGCCCCTTCTCCATTGCGCGATAGAGCGGCGTGCCCGGCACGACGGTCAGCATGGAGGCGTTCACCATCGTGGGGTGCAGCCCGTCATAGAGTGCGGCGGTCTTCTGCGCGTTTTCAAGCCCGTAGCCGTGCCCGCCCGCGCCATTCAGGAAATTCACGATGAAGGGCAGACCGGCAGCGTCGATCTTCTCGAGCACCTCGCGGGCCTCGGCCGCGGTGTAGCCCTTGTGGATGCGCTTTAAGACCACGTCGTCGCCGGATTCCACGCCGATGTAGGGGTTTGCGTACCCGACGGCCGCCATGTTCCGCAGCTGCTGTTCGGTCTTGTCGTAGAAATTGTCAATGCGCGCGTACCCGCCGATGGTCTCCACGGAGGGGACGTATTTGTGCAGCAGCTCCGCGGCTTTCATCAGCACGTCGTAGTCCGCCGCAAAACCGTCCGCGCCCTGCAGGAAGATGCGCTTCGGCGCGCCGAAGACGCGCGGCATCTCCCGGATATCCGCCTCGATCTCATCGATGGGGGATTTGCGAAACGGCGGTTCCTTGAAATAGGTGCAGAACAGGCAGGAGTTGTGAGAGCAGCCCTGTGTCGTCTGCAGATAGCCGTCCGCCGTCTCATACGGCGGGCGGTTGATTCCGCTGGAAAAATGCATGGCGCGCCTCCTCAGAGCGTCCGCTTGCTGCGGCGAATCGCCGCCATCCGGTCGAGATCGCCGTGCTGAATCTCGTGCTCCAGCGCCGCGACGATCTGTGCCTTTCGCTGCAGGAAGTTCGGCCCGCTCAGATTCCGTCCGGAGACGGTGTGGTGCGTGATGAAGGAGCAGTCGCAGGTGAGGTGCTCCACAAAGAGCTTCAGCTCCTCCAGCATCTCCTTTTCGCTCAGTGGGTCAAATTCGCCGCGCTCCGCCTCGTCCTTCAAGGGCGTCCCGGGAAAGAGCGTGAGCCCGCCGGTGCCGACGAGCATCGGCCTGCACCGGCTGAAGATCTCCGCCGAGTGAATCGCGTGCTCGCGGCTGTGGGAGCGGCCTGCGACGCCGTTTAAGAACGTCATCCAGTAATCGATCCCCGCCTCCTCGAGCTTGTGGCACTGCTCGAGAACGTCCTCCGCGCGGTAGCCCTTGTGGATGCGGTCGAGCGTCCAGTCGTCGCCGCTCTCCACGCCGAGAGAGATCTCCCGCATGCCGAGTTCTTTGAGCGCCTTGAGCTCCTCCACGGTCTTGTTGCGCAGATCGGTGACGCGGCCCGCGAGATAGATATACTCCATCTTCGGCAGATAGCGGTGAATCATCTCAAAGATCGCGGCGAGCTTGTCATAGGTCAGCACGAGCGGGTTCGCGCTCAGAAGCTGGATCGTCCGCGCGTTGGGGTCGATGGCGGCGATCTCCTGCAGATCCTGCTCGATCCACTCCAAGGGCGACATGCGGAAGGGGACCTCCTTGTACATGGTGCAGAACTTGCACCCGTTGTGCGTGCAGCCCTGCGTGATCTCCAGGAGCGGCCACGTCGGCCAGTAGGGGTTGCGGTAAACGGTTCCGGTAAAATGCATGGTGCCGCCTCCTCAAAGCTCCGTCACGAAGGACTCGATGGGGTTGCGCTTAAAGTGCCATGCGTTCGGCTTCGCGCGGTCGTTCGGATAGCCCATGGCGAACATCATCACCGGGATGATGTGCTCCGGCAGACCGAAGGTGTCCACAACGGCCTTGGAGTCAAACCCGCGCAGCCACACGTTGTGCACGCCCAGCTCCTCCGCGGCGTACATCATCGTCGTCGCCGCGATGGTGGCGTCCTGCTCGCCGGAGTTGTAGTTCCGATAGTAGCGATCGCCGGGGTTCTGCCAGGCGGCGCGCGCGTCGTAGCAGACGAGCAGCATCATCGGCGCGTTGTAATGAAACGGCGTCACGGTCTTCGCCTTTGCCATGGCCTCCTCCGAGCGAATCACGTAGAAGCGCTGCGGCTGATAGTTGCAGGCCGTGGGCACGATGCGCCCCGCCTCCAGAATCTGATCGAGCTTCTCCTGCTCCACCGGACGGGAGTCGAAAAAGCGCTCCGAGTAGCGGTTCTTGGCCAGTTCCATGAATGTCATTGTGAAAACTTCCTTTCGTTTTTTCTTGCCCCCATTATGCCGCCGCTGCTTGACAATGTAAATTTATAAAAGTATAATTACATAAGAAAATCTTATGAAATGGTGATTCTGTATGGACAGAACGAAACTCTGGATCGCGGAGAACATGAAGAAGCTCATGGAGAAAAAGCCGATTGAGAAGATCCGCGTCACGGAGCTCTGCAGGCTCGCGGAGATCACGCCGCCCACGTTTTATTATCATTTTCGGGATAAATACGACCTCGTGGCGTGGATCTTCTACTGCGATGCCTTCGAGACGGACGTGCTCGATCTCATGCAGGCCGCCGCCGGGCTGCGGAAGATGAAGCAGGAATATCTCTTTTATAAACGCGCGTATGAGGATAGTTCCCAGAACGCCCTCTGGAGCTACATGCTCGAATACTTCACCGACCGACACATCGCCCTCGCCAGGGAAAAGCTCGGCACGGACGTGCTCGATGAGCAGCTGCGCTTCAGCATCCGCCACTACTGCTGCGGCTCCGTCGGCATGACGCGCGAATGGCTCCTGCACGACAACATCACCCCCGCCGAGACGGCGGTGGAGATGATGTTCCGCTCCATGCCGGAGAACATGCGAAAGGTATTTTTCGGCTGAATCGCCACTTTTTAAATTGAATCAATCCAAGACCGCTCTGCGTCGAAGAAAGGCGCGGGGCGGTCTGTCTTTTTGCATAAGTTTCTGGACGAGACGTCGTTTAAATGTGAGAATAATCAACAAATCGACGCCTGTCGTTACGAAAAAATCGGCCTGTGCTGACAAATCCGGTCGTTTGTAAATGCAGAACACAAATAGCCTAAATTGTCGATTATCTTTTTCTCCTGTATCATGAAGTCAGAAAGTTAACAATCCGGTCGGGAGAAGAAAACCGGGTTGTTGCATCGGAAAAAATCACGACTATGAAAAAGGAGAGATCATGATGAACCAGTACCCGACCACCTTTACCCCTCTGAAGATCGGCAGCGTCACGATGAAAAACCGCCTCGTGCAGGGCCCCGTCTCTGTTCCCACGGTGGACCTGACCGACAACCTCACGCCGGACGGCGCGGCGTTTCTCGTCGAGCGCGCCAAGGGCGGCTTCGGTCTCGTCATCCAGACGGCCTGCTGGGCGGACATGGAAGTGGAGGGCCTCGGCCCCGGCTTCATGATGACTCCGCTGAGAAATCCCGCCGTGTTCATGAGCCGCTGCGGCGTGCTCACCGAGAAGATCCACAGCTACGGCGCCAAGATCTTCTGCCAGGTCACGATGGGCATGGGCCGCAACGTGCCCGGCCTGAAGGCCGCGTCCCGTGTTCCGGACTTCTTCGTGCCCGACCAGATGCACGAGGTGCTGACCGTCGAAGAGATCCAGAAGAAGATCGAGTACATGGCCCAGACCGCGGCCCTGCTGAAGAATGCCGGTTATGACGGCGTCGAGGTGCACGCGATGCACTGGGGCTACCTCATCGACCAGTTCGCCATGGCGCTCACCAACCAGCGCGACGACCAGTACGGCGGCTCTCTCGAGAACCGCGTGCGCGTCTGCAAGGAGATCGTCGAGGCCATCAAGGCCGCCTGCGGTCAGGACTTCCCCGTGACCATGAAGATGGGCCTCAAGAGCTTCATCAAGGGCTTCAACCAGCCCACGCTCGACGGTGCCGACGAAGCCGGCCGTACGCTGGAGGAGTCCATCGAGATCGCGAAGCTCCTCGAGAGCTACGGCTACGACGCCCTGCACGTCAACGCCGGTATCTACGATTCCTACTGGAAGGCCCTGCCCACGAGCTATGAGCCCAAGGGCAAGATCATGGAGCTCGCGAAAGAGCTCAAAAAGCACGTCTCCATCCCCGTCATCGTCTGCGGCCGCATGAACGACCCCGAGCTCATCGAGTCCGTTCTGGCTGACGGTCAGGTCGACGGCGTGGTCATGAGCCGCGGCGGCATCGCCGACGCCGATTTCCCCCACAAGATGGAGGCGGGCAGAGTCGACGAGATCCGCCCCTGCCTCGCCTGCTCCGTCGGCTGCAACGGCCGCGCCATGATGACCGGCAAGCCCGCCTGCTGCGCGGTGAACCCGGCAGCCGGCCGTGAGGAGACCTACGCGCTCACTCCCGCTGTGAAGAAAAAGAAAGTCGTCGTGGTCGGCGGCGGCGCCGCCGGCATGGAAGCCGCCCGCGTTGCCAAGCTGAGAGGCCATGACGTGGAAGTTTACGAGAAGTCCGATGTGCTCGGCGGCCACCTGGTCCACACCGGCCAGCATGACTTCAAGCAGGAAGTTGCCGCGCTGAACAAATGGTATCAGAAGCAGCTCGAGCTGCTGGGCGTGCCGGTGCACATGAACACCGCCGTCGACGCGGAGCTTCTCAAGAGCGTCAAGCCCGACGCCGTCATCCTCGCCGTCGGCTCCTACGCCATCATGCCCAAGTGGCTCGAGGGCGTGGATCACGAAAAGTCCGTCTCCTGCATCGATGCGCTCATGGGCAACAAGCCCGTCGGAGAGAACGTCGTCATCGTCGGCGGCGGCATGACCGGCTGCGAGCTCGGCTATGACCTCGCCCGCGAGGGCAAGAAGGTGCAGATCGTCGAGATGGCGCCCGATATCCTCATGGCCGGACCTCCGATGCCGATCGCGAACGGCATGCACCTGCGCATGCTGCTCGGCGCCACGGGCGTAGAGCTCCTCACCAGCACGAAGATCGCCGCCATCAACGATGAGGGCGCCGTGGTCGAGACCGCGGACGGCGAGAAGAAGACCCTCCCCGCCGATACCGTCATCCTCGCGATGGGTCTCCGCCCGGAGAACAGTCTTGCCGCCGACCTTCGCGGCGAGGGCATGGAGATCTTCGAGATCGGCGACGGCCGCCAGGTCGTGAACATCATGAACGCCGTCTGGGACGGCTACGAGGTCGCCAGAAACCTCTAATTCAAACAACGAATCAAGGGGCTGCTTCGAGCAGCCCCGATGGAAAAACGAAAGGGGTGAGCGTCCGTGACGGATTTCTGGACACGGCAGCATGCAAAAAACTGCGCCTGCGGTGCCTGTAATCTTCCGAACCTGCTCGAGCTGCTGGGCGAGGGCAAGAAACGGGTCAATCTGATCGGCGGCTTTCTGGGCTCCGGCAAGACGACCATGGTCAACAACATTCTCTCTCAGCCCCTGAATCAGCGGATCGACGTGATCGTCAAGGAATTCGGCTCCATCTCGGTGGACGATAAGCTCATGAGCATCTCCAAGGATCGGATTCATCCCTTCACCGGCGCTGCCATGCACACCGATCAGCAGACCATGCTCATCAACTTCCTCGACGCCCTCTACGGCAAGAGCGAGCAGCACCCGTTTGACCATCTGCTCATCGAGGCCAGCGGCGCGGAGAGCGCGGAGCAGCTCCTGCAGATCTTCTATCTGCCCCGCACCCGGGACTGCTATGAGCTCGGCAGCTACATCTGCGTTGTGGACGGTGAATTCGGCAGCCTGAACCTGCACGAATTTCGCATCGCCAGAGAGCAGACGGCCTTCGCGGACTTCCTGATCGTGAACAAGTGCGATCGGGTAGGGGAGGACGAACTTGCCGCCCTCGAGCGGGAGCTTCGGATCATCAACCCCTTCGCGGAGATCATCGAGACCAGCTTCGGCGAGGTGGACGCCTCCGCCATCATCGTGCCGGACAGCGTCACACAGCTTCGCAGCATCGACTTTGACAGACAGGAGGATGAGACCGTGGAAGGATTTCAGTCCATCGCCATCCGCATCTCCGAGCCGCTGGACATGGAAAAGGTCAACGCCTGGATTCGTGAGACTTACGACCAATACGGCAAGAAGCTGCTGCGCGGCAAGGGTTACTTCAACATCGCCGGCAGCGACTATCGGTTCGACTTCCAGTCCGTCCGCACGAATTTCCATGCGAAGACCGAGGAAGAGTGGAACCCGGACGAAGAGAGAGAATCCGTCGTCGTCTTCATCGGCGCGGAGCTTCCGGACAAGGAACAGCTTGAGGCGGGGCTTCTGGCCTGCGCCGTGAGCGAGACAGAAAGGAAATCGGCATGAAATATAAGATTCTCGGCCAAAGCGGCCTAAAAGTTTCGCAGATGTGCCTCGGCGCCATGAACTGGGGCAGCGTCACCGTCGGCGGCTCCACCGATGAGGAGGCCAAAAGCTGCTTCGACGCCTTCGTGGCCGAGGGCGGCAACTTCTTCGACACCGCCAACATGTACCACTACGGCCACTCCTCCGAGCTCCTCGGCGATTTCATCCATTCCGAGCGCGACCGCTTCGTCATCGCCACAAAGTGCACCTTCCGCCCGCACCCGCTGGAGATCCAATACCCCAACGATCCCAACGGCGCCGGCCACAACCGCAAGTACCTCGTGCGCGAGGTGGAGCGGGAGCTCAAGCGCCTCAAGACCGACTATATCGACGTCCTCTACCTCCACTCCTGGGACTTCTCCGTGCCGGTCAAGACCCTGATGCAGACGCTCAACGACCTCGTCCGCTCCGGCAAGGTGCTGCACCTCGGCGCGACGAACGTGCCCGCTTACCTCGTCATGGAGGCGAACATGATCGCCCGCCAGTACGGCTGGGCGGAGTTCGACGCCTGCGAGTGCCAGTACAGTCTGCTCAGCCGCAGCATCGAGCGGGAGATCATTCCGATGTGCGACCATCTGGGACTCTCCGTCACGGTCTATGAGGGCCTGGCGGGCGGTCTGCTCTGCGGCGATGAGGAGGAGATCAAGCAGCGCTTCAACGGCACGGCCTATCCGCTGCCCTCCAAGCGCGAGCTGGCGCTGATGCACGAGTCGAGCGTTGCGGCCAAGGCCGTCGGCTGCTCGGTCCCGCAGGTGGCGCTGGCGTGGCTGCTCTCGAAGGGCGATAACATCATCCCGATCATCGGCGGGCGCATCGGCGCGCACGTCACGGATAACCTCGGCGCGCTGAACGTGCAGCTGCCGCAGGAGACGCTCGACCGACTGGACGAGGTGTCCGGCTATGAGATCGGCTTCCCGCAGGAGATGATCCGCGTCTGCGACGTCTGGGTCTATAACGGCCAGTTTGGCAACATCGAAATGGAAGTGCCCAAGTGGTACAACATGAAGCGCACCAGAACCTCCATCGGAGATTTCGTAGATTAAAAGAAACACACAAACCGACATAAAACTGATTTTTGAAAAGGAGAGACTACCATGGCATCCAAGGTTTATTACATGAATGACCGCGCCACCCATGGCGGCGAAAGCGTTCCCTTCAAGGCTGTCAAGCTCCTGCGCGACGCAGGTCTGAGAGACATGATCAAGCCCGGCGCCACCGTCGGCATCAAGATCCACACCGGCAACTACGGCAACAGCGCGAATCTGCGTCCCCAGTGGGTGCGCGCCATCGTGGAGGAAGTCCAGCGCATGGGCGCCAACCCTGTCATCGTGGAGACCAACCTGAACATCAACGCCATGGGCGGCGATCGTCAGGACACCAAACAGCACCGCAAGATCATCAACCGTCACGGCTTCAACGAGCAGACCATGGGGTGCCCCATCTGGCTGTGCGAAGGCCCCTTTGAGTTCGATGACGTCAAGTGCGAGGTTCCCCACGGCGTCTATCTGAACCACACCTTCACGCCCCGCCGCATGACGAAGCTCGATACGATCATCGTCGTCAGCCACTTCAAGGGCCACCTGCAGGGCACCTACGGCGGCGCCATCAAGAACATCGGCATCGGCATGGCCTCCAACCGCGGCAAGAGCGCCACGCACTTCCTGAACCACCCCGAGTTCGGTCTGCACTCCGGCGTCGTCAATCAGGAGGTCGCCCAGCAGATGATGCAGGCGCCGCACCCGAACTTCATCGACGGCATCATCAACAACTGCGCCTTCGACTGCTTCGAGGTCGTGGACGGCGAGTTCGTCTTCCACCGCGAGAAGTGCAAGGACTGCTCCGCCTGCTACTATCCCACGCTCTTCTCCGGCCTGATGCAGTTCAGCAACACCCTCATGACCACCACGCCCACCTGCATCGCCGACTCCTGCGCCGGCATCATGAACAAGCTGGGCCGCGAAAAGTTCATCTTCGTCAACTACGCCTACGACATTACCCCCAGCTGCGACTGCGACAATAAGCACGACGCCGCCGTCATCCCCAACATCGGCACCTTCGTCTCCAAGGACCCCGTGGCCGTGGATATGGCATGCCTGGAGGCCTGCGAGGCTGCCAGCGTCAACCCCGGCTCCGCCTTTGACGTGCCCGGTCTTGCCGAGCCCAACAGCGACCGCTTCACCCACGGCTCCAGCATGGCGCAGGTCAGCCAGTGGGCGCAGATTAACTCCGGCGTGTTCAACGGCATCGGCACCAGCGAATACGAGCTCGTCGAGTCCGAGCCGCTGAGCGAGGCCGAGGTCAGCAGCTGGATTCAGGACTATGACTTCACCAACCCCATCGGCAAGCGCTACCGCGATCAGATCCGCGCCTTCCACTTCGACACCGAAGGCCCCACCGCCGTCTCCGAGCCGAGACTCTCGATGGAGGAGCAGTATAAGCGCCCCGCCGGCCTCGTGAAGACCAGCAAGATCTCCGACGAACAGTAAGAAACGTTTCAGTATTCAGATACGATCCCCTTTTTCCCATTCTCCCAGCGTGCGGCGGCTGCGTCCGCCGCATGTGGGGGAGGGAGCCGAATTTTAACAGGAGGTTCTATCATGGAACAGACCAAAAAAGCCGGAAGCTATGGCTATGTCATCGTCGCGTCCCTGTTCATTCAAATGTTCCTCGCCGGTGCGATTCTCACAACCGCCGGCATGTTCATCGTCCCCGTCACCACCGCGCTGAATCTCACGCAGGGCGTTTATATGCTCTATATGACCATCCAGTACGGCACCATGGCCGTCATGGGCATCTTCATGCCGAAGCTGCTGGGCAAGTTCAAGTTCGTCACGCTCAACCGCTGCGCCATCGTCATCATGGCGCTCGGCGCCTTCTGCATGGCGATGGCAAAGAACATCGCCCTCATCTATCTCGGCGGCGTGTTTCTCGGCGCGAGCATGGTTATCGTCACCTACCAGTCCGCCGGCATCCTGATCCCGCGCTTTTTCAAGGCGCGCGTCGGTGTCATGCTGGCGACCGCCACCATGGGCATGACCATCGCCGGCGCCATCATGAGCCCTGTGATCTCCAAGCTCCTCATGCATGAGACGGTGCTCGGCATGGAAGCCTGGCGCGGCATCTATGTGCTGCTGGGCGCGGCGCTGCTCATCCTCGGTCTCATCAACGCCATCGCGCTGCTGCGTGAAAACCCGAAGGACGGTCTGCGCATCGGCGAGGATGCGCTCGACGCCGCCGAAGGCCAGAGCGCGCAGGAGAGCCGCGGCATCATGAAGGAAAAGGCGATCAAGAGCGTCTCCTTCGTGTTCTTCATCCTCATGGTTATCACGTTCAACTTCGCAGCCCCCGTGCAGAGCTATCTGCCGGCATACGCAGGACTGTCCGAGGCGGTGCAGACCGCGTCGTTCGACGTCGTCGGCATTCTCGCCTCCGTCGTGCTCATCGCCTCCGTCATCGGCAACTATGCCATCGGCTTTGCCATCGACAAGGCCGGCGCCCGCGGCGGCGCGGTGCTCGCCGGTGTGTGCGGCGTGCTGGGCTTTCTCATCCTGCTGCTTGCAAAGAACAGCTCGGGCATGATGCTGGCGGGCGGCGCCCTCTTCGGCCTGTATTACCCGATCAGCGGTCTCATCATGCCGGCGATGCTCCTGAACATGTACGGCGATAAGGACTATAACCGCATCTTCCCCACGGCGGCGGCCTGGGGCCCCTGGTTCGGCGCGGTCGCCGCGTCCCTCTGGGGCTTCATCTACGACGCTACCGGCAGCTATGATACCGTGTTCATCATCGCGCTGATCCTCTGCGCCGGCACTGCGATCTTCACGATCCTCGGCGTCAAGAGCAGCAAGAAACTCTGGAACGAATAAACGTGATCCTCCGGGCAGGCAGGGGTCTGCAAAAGCACGCCTCTGCTTGCCCTTTTTGCAAATGCGTGTTAAGATTGTAACACATGGGAGGTGGGAAACTTGACAGCATTTGACAGCAAAAGCAAGTTCGCCGAGGCATTGAAGACCTTGGCATCCAAAAAGACCATGGAGCGCATCACCACGGAAGAAATCGTCAAGACCGCGGGACTGTCCCGCCAGACGTTTTATAAGTTTTTCACGGACAAATACGATCTCGCGTTCTGGTGCTACCAGCGTGATATCGAGCCCTTCTATCAGCAGTATCAGGACGGAAAGATCTCCTTCCGGGATATGAACCGCGCCATGCTGCAGATGATGGTGGAGGAGAAGAGCTTCTACCGCAACGTCATGGACCGCTATGAGGTGCAGAACTCCTTCTTCCAGCAGTACCACAAATACAGCTATGAGACCACGCTCAGCTATTTCGGCCGCACCAGCACGAAGATGAAGGCGATCATTGATCTCTATAATTACGGTTGCAACCTCATGCTCATGAACTGGGTCACCGGCGGCATGAAGGAGGACGTCGATTTCATGCTCGATCTCTTCGACGAGGCAATGCCGGAGTGCATGAAGCACATTCAGGAATAACGGAAAAGAGAGGGAACCGCGATGAGTCAGAAAAGCATCATTGAGATATTGGAATCCGTCAGCCGCGGCGAGCTCACGCCGCACGACGCCGTCACGAAGCTGAAGCTTGAGCCCTTTCAGGATCTCGGCTTTGCCAAGATCGATCACCACCGCGAGCTGCGGCAGGGCGTCGCCGAGGTGATCTACGGCGCCGGCAAAACCGATGAGCACATCATCCGCATCATGTCCGCCATGCGCGAGCGCGGACAGGAGACCATCATGGTCACGCGCATCTCTCAGGAGACCGCGGATGAGAAAGTCGGAGGCCAAGCGGTCTTAGGAAGACAACAATGGGCACCAACTCCTTGGCTCACAGAACGACATGGCTCCGCTCCGACTTCATCATCCGCATCATGTCCGCCATGCGCGAGCGCGGACAGGAGACCATCATGGTCACGCGCATCTCTCAGGAGACCGCGGATGAGA
>JAZPZZ010000114.1:0-4944 GCA_045544935.1 Oscillospiraceae bacterium
ATCATAACCGCTTCACGAACGAAGCGGATACAATCAAGATCTTTAGATTGCTAAATCAAGCTCTCAAAAGAATTATTTAACAGAGATCTTTCGATCTCCAAAAAGAACCCTTTTCTTTGGTGCTTATTTGCATAAGCTACAAAACTTTCAATGTTTTGTGTTCTTACATTGTTTAATTTACAAGGTACACGCTCGCTGCTTTCCCGTATGGGTGACAGCTTATTTATTCTACCACAGCGGGAAGCGTTTGTCAAGCACTTTTTTCGATCTTTGAAAAGATTTTTGAAAAAGTATCAACTTGTTTCTTTGCTTGCTTCCTTGCGGTGATTCGTAGTATAGCACCTTTGCATATTCATTGTCAATCATTTTTTCATCGTTTTTTTGCAAAAAAGTTACGGATCAAAACGACACGGTGTCTGGTTAATTTGACAAGATGATTTTCAGCGGATTTTAAGCGCAGAATCTGTGGCTGCCGATGACGACGATCAGCGGGCGCGACCAGATCCATTTGCTTGTGGTTTTGGCAGGATTAAAATAGTAGATCGCGCCGCCGGACGGGTCCCAGCCGTTCAGGGCATCCTGGGCTGCGCGATAGGCGCTCGCGGCGACGGGCTGGTTGAACTGGCCGTCATTGATGCAGGAGAAGGCGCCGTTCTGATAGATGACGCCGGAAACGGTATTCGGAAACGAGGGATGGCGGACGCGGTTGAGCACCACGGCGCCGACGGCCACCTGACCGGAATAGGGCTCTCCCCGCGCCTCGGCGGAGATGAGGCGGGCGAGCAGATCGAGCTGCGCGCTGCCGGAGGGCGCGTTAGCGCTGGAGGAAATGCCAAGGGCGGCAAGGGTCTGTGCGCCGCACTTGCCGTCAACGGCGAGGCCGTTCTTCTGCTGGAAATAACGGACCGCCTTTTCTGTCCCGCTCCCATAGACGCCGTCGACCGCGCCGGAATAATAGCCCCACTGCTTGAGCTTGGTCTGGATCTGGCGGACGGTGTCGCCGCTGCTGCCGCGCTGAATGCTCGCGGCGTCGGCGGAGGTGAGCGTAACGATCACGACGGCAGAGACGGCAAGGATCAAAGCGAGGACGGCAATGAAGGCACGGGCGCGAGTTTCTTTCATAAGATGGTCTCCTTTGCACAGTTTTGGATTAGTTTGCGGAGAAGACATACAATTATGTATAATTAACCATAATTATATTATGTTAATTATTCTAATTAAACAAACGTCCGGCGGAGTTCCGGACGTTTGTTTTGATACCATTCAATATCTTACTTGAATTCCTTAACGTCGTTGAGGAGGCGGTCGATGAAGGCCTGCGTATCCTCGACGGACTGCTCGCCCGCGCGGTTGCGGACGGAGACGGTGCCGGCCTCGGCTTCCTTATCGCCGACGATGACCATGTAGGGCACCTTCTTGCCCTGATGCTCGCGGATCTTATAGTTGATCTTCTCATTGCGGAGATCGGTTTCGACGCGGAGGCCCGCGGCGGAGAGCTTATCGGCCACTTCCTGCGCATAGCCGGCGACGCGGTCGGTGATGGGCATGACGACGACCTGCACGGGGTTGAGCCAGAGCGGGAACGCGCCGGCAAAGTGCTCGGTGATGACGCCGATGAAGCGCTCAACGGAGCCGAACACGACGCGGTGGATCATGACGGGGGTATGCTTCTCGCCGTCGGAGCCGGTGTACTCGAGGTTGAAGCGGCCGGGCAGCTGATAGTCGAGCTGGATGGTACCGCACTGCCAGGTACGGCCGAGAGAGTCCTGAATGTGGAAATCGAGCTTCGGGCCGTAGAAGGCGCCGTCGCCGGGGTTCACATGATAGGTCTTGCCGATGGAGGTAATGGCGTCGGCCAGAGCGTTCTCCGCCTTCTCCCAGTCGGCGCGCTCGCCGATGTGGTCCTCGGGCATGGTGGAGAGCTCGATCGTGTACGGCAGGCCGAAGAGCGAATAGACCTCGTCGAACAGGCTCGCAATGCGGATGACCTCGTCCTTGATCTGGTCCTTGGCGAGGAGGATGTGCGCATCGTCCTGCGTGAAGCAGCGGACGCGGAACATGCCGTGCAGGGCACCGGAGAGCTCATGGCGGTGCACGAGACCAAGCTCGGCATAGCGCAGGGGCAGCTCGCGGTAGGAGTGCGGCTCGAGATCATAGACCAGGATGCTGCCGGGGCAGTTCATGGGCTTGATGGCAAAGTCCTCGCCGTCGATGACGGTGGTGTACATGTTGTCCTTATAGTGATCCCAATGGCCGGAGGTCTCCCAGAGGGTGCGGCGCATGATCTGGGGCGTGTTGATCTCGACATAGTCCCATTTCTTATGGACGCCGCGCCAGTAGTCGAGCAGGGTGTTGCGCAGGACCATGCCCTTGGGCAGGTAGAACGGGAAGCCGGGGGCCCCATCGCGGAAGGGGAACAGGCCGAGCTCGCGGCCGAGCCGGCGATGGCCGCGCTTCTTGGCCTCCTCGATGCGCTCGAGGTAGGCATCGAGCTCGTCCTTCTTGGGGAAGCAGGTGCCGTAGATACGTTGGAGCATCTTGCGGTCGGAATCGCCGCGCCAGTAGGCGCCGGTGACGCTGGTGAGCTTGATGGCGTTGCCCTTGACACGGCCGGTGGAATCCAGATGCGGGCCGGCACAGAGGTCGACAAAGTCGCCCTGCTTATAGAAGCTGATGGCGGCATCCTCGGGCAGGTCGTGGATGAGCTCGACCTTATAGGGCTCCTCGCGCTCCTCCATGAATTTGATGGCCTCTTCGCGCGGCAGCTCGAAGCGCTCGAGCTTGAGCTTTTCCTTGCAGATCTTGCGCATCTCAGCCTCGAGCTTCTCGAGCACCTCGGGCGTGAACGGCTCGGGCGCGTCGAAGTCATAATAGAAGCCGTCGTCGATGGCGGGGCCGATGGCGAGCTTGACCTCGGGATAGAGGCGCTTCATGGCCTGGGCGAGAATGTGGCTGGTCGTATGGCGATAGGTGTCGCGATACTCTTTGTTCTCGAAGGTAAACTGATTGTCCATTTTTGTCCTCCTCATGAAAAAACACCCCCGTACCGTCTCCGGTACAGGGGTGCAAAAAATACAATTTCACACGGTTCCACCCTGTGTTTCGCTCTTGACGCGCGGTAACGTGCGCTGCACGGAAGTCCTTTTTGACCGGACTTCGGCTCGGGAGCGGTGGACACGGTGCGCGCCGTCGGATCTCTTGCAGCCGGGAAGATCCTCTCTGCGTCGGGCGATAGGGCGCCGGTCGTCTCCGTCAATGCCTGTAAATCGGATATTATCATTAAACAATTGGAATGTCAAGAGGCTTGGACGGGAACAAAAAATCGCTCCCCCGCGGGGGAGCGATTTGGAATGAGGCTGATTATCCCTCGGTGATCGTGACCATGCGGACGATCGGAATGGCGAGGAAGTTGCCGCCGAGCGGGAAGGCCGTCTCGAGATAGCGGCCGGGCGCGGTGGGCGCCTCGCCCTTGAAGTAGAGGCCCTCGCTTGTGAGACCGATGAAGAGGGTCTTGACGGTCTGCTTCTGGACCTTGCCGTCATAGACCGCGCTCGCGCCGAAGTCGACATCAGCGCCGGCAACGGCTTCCTTGGCGTTGACGTCGTTCCACTGGAGGGAGACGCCGAACAGGCGCATCTTCACGAGCAGGACGCCCGCGCCGATGCCGGGATTGTAGTTGCGGTTGATGGCCACGGCCACAACGGCGTAAGCGCCGGCGCGGTCGGGCTGGCCGATGGCGAAGCGCCAGTTGTCGGCGATCTTGGAGACCTGCTGCAGGCCGTCCATGAGGCCGTTAATCATATCAACGTCGACGCCGGCCGCATCCAGAATGGCTCTGCCGAGAGCAGACTTGGAGGCCTCCTGGAGCAGATCGACCATCTGGTCGGCAATGACGCGGATCTCACCGACGGTGGTGCCCTCGTTGAGGCGCTCGGTCAGGGTCTGGCCATCGCCATAGAGTCTGGCATAGAGGGGATCGATGACCTTTTCCATGGCCTTGTCCAGCAGCTCGTTCTCGGGAGGCTGGAAGTAGACAGTGGGCGCAATGTCGGTGGTGATGCCGGCGTAGAACGTGAAGATCATGAAATCGTCTTCCGGATCGGTGGTGACAAAGTTCTCGCCCTTGACCTGATCGAAGTACAGGGAGGCGGAGCGAACGCTGACCTTGACGTTGGCCTTGTTGACCGTGAGGGAGCCGGTGACCCAGTCGCCGCCCTGATAGCGGACGCGGACGATCTGGTCCTCGCCGGCCTGAATGTGGTTGAAGCCGATGCCGAGGTTGTCCTTCAGCGCGTTCTGAATGCCGGTGGTGATGCGGGCAACAATGCCGTCGACCACGGACTGACCAATCGGGACAGAGATCGTAGGCGCATCCCAGACGCCGGATTCCGCGTTGACCCAGAGGTTGGCCCACTTCTCGACGAGGCCCTCGCCGAAGCTGCCGAGCGCGCTCGTATCGACGCCGAGCACATCGGCAACCGCGTTGGCGCCGAGGAAGGCATATTCCACATCGAAGTCATCGAGATTGTAGTCAGAGGGAATGCCGCTGGCTTCAAAATCGACAAGGGCTTTGACGGCTTCCGCCTTCATGACGGAGGCGTCCTTATTGTAGGTGATCGCAGCGCCCTCTTTGAGGACGAGCGGTCCCGCCGCGCGCACCGGCATGCCGGCGAACAGCAGCGTGGCGAAGAGCAGGAAGGCCAGGACAGCGGCCAGCGCTCTCGTGGTTTTGGTTCTGGTCATGGGGGGTCTCCTCCTATTAAAAAAAGTCATGCTGGTATTGCACTGTCAATATAGTAGCATGCGGCAAAAATGCTGTCAAAAAGAAATCAACAAATTGAAACAAAACTGTCAATCAGCACAAATTGAGATTGCGATTTTCTGTGAATATTCCGACGCGTTTTTTGCGATAACAAGACGGTTCGGTTGTTATGTAAAACAGCC
>JAZPZZ010000115.1:0-9409 GCA_045544935.1 Oscillospiraceae bacterium
GCTTGGCCTCCGACTTCCCATCGCGCACCGGCTCGGCATGCAGCGCATCAAGTGGGAGCTGGAGGACCTCTCCCTGCGCTATCTCGACCCGGAGGGCTATCAGGCGATCACGGAGTATCTGGACGCGCGCATGGACACGCTCCAGAGCTTCATGGGCGAGATTGAAACGAAGATTCAGACGCGGCTGGAGGCCGAGGGCATCAAGTGCTCGATCTCCTCGCGCATCAAGCATATCTACAGCATCTACCGCAAAATGTACGCCCAGAAGATCGACATCAACGGCATCTTCGACCTGTGCGCGTTTCGCGTCATCACGGACGACGTGACCGACTGCTACGCCGCGCTCGGCGTGATTCACGGCATGTTTAAGCCCGTGCCTGGCCGCTTTAAGGACTATATCTCCACGCCGAAGCCGAACAACTACCGCTCCGTGCACACGACGGTCATCGGCGACCAGGGCATCCCCTTCGAGGTGCAGCTGCGCACGTGGGAGATGCATCTCTCGGCGGAGTACGGCGTGGCGGCGCACTGGAAGTATAAATCCGGCGACTCCGGCGTGAAGCCCGGCGACGAGGAGAAATTCGCGTGGGTCCGCCGCCTGCTCGAGACGCAGCAGGAATCGGACGCGCAGGATTTCTTCCACAACCTGAAGATCGACATGTTCGCCGACGAGGTGTTCGTCTTCTCGCCGAAGGGCGACGTGATCACCCTCCCCGCCGGCGCGACGCCGATCGACTTTGCCTATTCCATCCACTCCGGCGTGGGCAACACGATGGTCGGCGCGAAGGTGAACGGCCGCATCGTGAACTTCGACCACGTGCTCGAAAACGGCGACATCGTGGAAATCCGCACGAGCAAGAACGCCCCCGGCCCCAGCCGCGACTGGCTGCAGCTGGCCAAAAGCGGCTCGGCGCGCACGAAGATCAAGCAGTGGCTCAAAAAAGAGCGGCGCGAGGAGAACGTCACCCACGGCAGGGAGATGTTCGAGCGCGAGCTGCGCCAGGCCGGCATTGCACCGGCAGACATTTATACCGACGAGGTGCTGCCGATCATTCTCAAGCGCCTCGCCTTCCCGCAGCTGGACGATCTCTTTGCCGCGATCGGCTACGGCGGCGTGACCGCGCAGCGCACGGTCAACCGCGTCCGCGACGAGCTGCAGCGCAGCGCCACCGGCGACCAGAAAACCGCGCTCGACAAAATCAACGAGCAGGCCGAGCGGCGCAGCAAGCGCGAGCGCCACGCCGTGCACGGCGTGCTCGTGGAGGGGCTGGATAACTGCCTGATCAAATTCTCCCGCTGCTGCACCCCCGTGCCCGGGGACGATATCATCGGCTTTATCACGCGCGGCGCGGGCGTCTCGATTCACCGGAAGGACTGCGAGAACTATCTCGCGAGCGTGGAGAAAAACAGCGGGCGCTGGATCCGCGTGAGCTGGGCCGAGCGCACCACGGACGAATATAACACGACGCTGCTCGTCGTGAGCACGCAGCGCTCCGGCCTCGTGATGGACGTGGCGACGGTGCTCAACTCCCTCAACGCGAAGGTGAGAAACCTCTCGGCGCGGGACGTGGACAGCAACCGTTCGACCGTGAACATCACGGTGGAGGTGCACAGCCTCTCAGAGCTGCGCCTCATCATCAACCGTCTGAGCGGCGTGCACGGCGTCATCCGCGTGGCGCGCGTGGGGTCGGCGGAAGCGAAGAAGGACGCATAACACGCGTTTGCGCGATTTAGGAGTTAGGAGTTAGGAGTTAGGAATGAGAGCTGTCGTAACAAGAGTAAAAAGCGCCTCCGTTGAGATTGACGGAGCGGTAAAGGCCTCCATCGGCAAGGGCTTTCTCGTTCTGCTGGGCGTGCACGTGGACGACACGGAAGCGGAGGCCAAGCGCGTCGCGGACAAGATCTGCGGCCTGCGCGTGTTTGAGGACGAGGCGGGCAAGATGAACGTGAACCCGCTCGACGCGGGTGCTCAATTGCTGATCGTGAGCCAGTTTACGCTCTATGCCGACTGCAAGTCCCGCCGGCCGGGCTTCACGCGCGCGGCGCGGCCGGAGACGGCAATCCCGCTGTACGAGCTCGTCGTTCAGGAATGCCGCGGCCGCGGCTTCACCGTCGGCACGGGCGAATTCGGCGCGGAGATGCAGGTCTTCAGCCAGAACGACGGGCCAGTGACGATCATTCTGGACACAGAAAAACTGTAAGGAGGACGGGCCATGTTTATCAAATGCTTACCCGTCGGCCACTTGATGACCAACTGCTATGTGGTCGGCGACGAGACGAGCCGGCTTTGCGCTGTGATCGACCCCGGCGACGAGAGCAACACCATCCTCGACTATCTGGAGGAAAACCATCTCAAGTGCGAGGCCATCCTGCTCACGCACGGACACTATGACCACGTCGGCGCGGTGGAAACCGTGCAGGAGGAGACCGGCGCCACGGTCTATATGCACCCGGCAGACGCCGGCAGCGCCGTGGGCTCGGACCTGTTCGCCTATGAGCCGCCGGACGGGAGCATCATGCTCCACGAGGGCAGCCAGATCCAGGTCGGCCCCCTCACCTTCGACACGCTCGAGACGCCCGGCCACACCCCCGGCGGCGTGACCTTCCGCTGCGGCGACGCGCTCTTCACGGGCGACACGCTGTTTCAGGGCTCCTGCGGCCGGACGGATTTTCCCGGCGGCAGCATGGAGCAGGAACTGCGCTCCCTCGCCCGCCTCGCCTCGCTCGAGGGCGACTATGAGGTCTATCCGGGGCACATGGAGGCGTCCTCGCTCGATTTTGAGCGGCGGTACAATCCCTACATGACCGCGCTGAAGGACAGAGGCGCATGGTAACATTTCCCGCTTGCGCTTCTCTGTTTGAGGTGCTATGCTGAGATCAGAGACGGGAAGACCCGCGCACGCTTCTGAAAATGCAAAAAAATTGCCTCACCTTAAAAAGGTGAGGCCTTTTTTTTAGATTTGAGTTTTACAACACCAGCGACGGGGCGCTGTAGGCGCGGCCGGCGAGCTCCTGGTTGAGCATATAGAGGCCGCGGGCGTCGGAGCCGAAGAGCTCCAGCTTCGTGATGAGGTCGGAGGCGTTCTTCTCCTCCTCGCCCTGCTCCTTGACGAACCAGTCGAGAAACTGCATGGCGCGGAAATCGTCGGCTGCCTTGGCGGCGGCGTAGATCGTGTGGATGGAGGCGGTGACAAACTGCTCGTGCTCATAGGCGGCCTTGAGGGGCTCAATGAGCTCAGCGTAGACCTTGTCGGGCTTTGCAATCGCCTCGAGCGTGACGGTCTGGTCGTTGTTGTGCAGATACTGATACATCAGCATCGCGTGGTCCTGCTCCTCCTTGGCCTGAATCTCAAACCAGTTGGCGAAGCCGTCGAGGCCCTTGGCGTCGTAGAAGTTCGCCATGTCGAGATAGAGATAGGCGGAGTAGAACTCCTTGTTGATCTGCTCATTGAGGAGCTGGGAAACTTTTGCGTCCATAGTGTTTTCTTCCTTCCTTATGCTTTGAGATACTGTTTATCGTAGTTATTCTGAATACAGGAAATGATATCCGCGATGGCGGTGTTGTAGGGCGTGGGGATGCCGAGCTGGGCGCCGTAGCGCGCGATAGCGCCGTTGAGCACGTCGATCTCGGTCTGGCGCTGGTGGAGCACGGCGTCCTGCGCCATGGAGGGATAGTAGTTGCCGAGGCCCTCGAGGATCTTGGGCTCCTCGAGCACCATGAGCGGACGGAGGTCTCCGATGCCCATCGCCTCGGCGACGGCGCAGCCCTCCTCCCAGACGTGGCGGACGATCTTCATGCCGAAGGGATCGCCGAAGACCTCCTTGACCTTGAGGCGCATGACGGCGGAGACGCCGTTATAGCCGGAGTTGGCGATGACCTTCTTCCAGACGTAGGGGCGCACGTCCGCATCGAAGCTGGCGTTGCAGCCGCCGGCCTTGAAGAGATCCTCCAGTTCTTTTCCGGCCTTGTCGGTGATGGGGTTATTCACGACGGCGCCGAAGTGCATCTGGATGCCCTCCTCGGGCTTGGAGACGCAGACGCCGGGGCAGGCGA
The DNA here is from genome assembly GCA_045544935.1 of Oscillospiraceae bacterium. GTDB lineage: Bacteria > Bacillota > Clostridia > Oscillospirales > Oscillospiraceae > CAG-103. Next base: position 4,055 of record JAZPZZ010000115.1, read on the forward strand.
GCTCCGTGCCGATGAGGCCGCTGCCGTACATGATGCGCTCTTTCTCAACATAGCGCGAGAGCACCTCGTCGTTGCCGAGGCCGTTCTGCAGGGAGACGACGACGGTGTCCGGACCGATGCAGGGCATGGTGTCCTCCATCACATCGACGGTCTGCGTGGCCTTGACCATGAGGATGACCATGTCCATGACGCCGATCTCGCGCGCGGTGGGCGCGGTGTGGAAGCCTGTGAGGACCTCCTCCCCCTCCGGCGTGCGGAAGACGAGGCCGTCGGAGGCGATCTTGTCCATATGCGCCTTGTATTTATCGACGAGCCAGAGCTCGCCGCCGCCGCGGCGCAGATAGGCGGCGAACACGCTGCCGGCAGCGCCGGGGCCGATCATTGCAATCTTCATTGAGAAACTCCTTTATTGAAAACCCCGCCGACCGGAATCGGCGGGGTTTTGGATATGGATGCTTACTTGTTGTAGAACAGGTAGTCGCCCAGGTACTGGTTCTCGTAGTTGTCCTGGATGCAGCGGACGATCTGGCTGAGAACGGTGCAGCAGGGCGTCGGGATGCCGAGCTCCTCGCCGTACTCGGCGATCTTGCCGTTGAGCACGTCGATCTCGGTCTGGCGCTTGTTGAACAGCGCGTCCTGGCACATGGAGGGATAGTAGTCGGCGATGTTCGTGACGATATCCTGATGATCGTGGGCAATGAACTCATCGGCGTCCATCGGCACGCCCTTCGCGGTGGCGACGGCGCAGGTCTCGCGGATGACGCCGTGGAACAGCCACTGGCCGAAGGGGTTGGCCTCGACCTGACCGATCTTCAGACGCAGAACGGCGCAGACGGTGTTGACGGTCGCGTTGACGCAGACCTTCTTCCAGATGAACTTATAGATGTTATTGTCCTCGCCGGGCAGGCCGTCGCGCCAGTAGGCGTCGCAGCCGCCGTCGCGGTAGCACTTGAGCATCTCGGCGCAGACGGCGTCGTTCAGCTCACTGCGGACCGCGCCGCCGAAGTTCATCTGCACGCCGCCGGCGGGGGTGGAGATGCAGTGGCCGGGCTCGGGCAGACGGGTGCCGAGCACGCCGGAGCCGATGACGCAGCGCTCCTTCGGGAAGACCTTGAAGAGGTTGTCATCGTTGCCCAGACCGTTGATCAGAGAGCAGGCGACGGTGTTCTCGCCGACGACCGGCATGGAGTCCTGGATGGCCTGCGGCAGCTGGGTGGCCTTGGTCATGTAGATGATGCAGTCGACCTTGCCCTCGGCCTCGGCGGCAGCCTCGGCGGAGGTGTAGGTGCGGAAGCCCTGCAGGACCTTCTCATAGTCATGATACTCGCCGTTCTCTTCCTGGTGGATGGTGAAGAGCATGCCGTCCTCGGCGACCTTCTTCATGTGAGCCTCATAGCGGTCGATGAGGATGATGTCCGCACCGCCGTTGCGCAGGTAGGAAGCGAACACGCTGCCGGCTGCGCCGGAACCATACATTGCGAATTTCATACTGTTTTCTCTCCTTTGTATAAAATATATTTGTTTTCACTCCAATTCGGGTGGTTAAACCGTAGCAAAACGCAGGGGTTTTTTCCGTAACAAATGTTACACAACGATGTTCTCCAGCTCGCCGATGCCCTCCACGACGCACTTGACCGTGTCGCCCGGGAGGAGCCACTTCGGCGGATCGAAGCCCATGCCGACGCCGGCGGGCGTGCCCATGGAGATGATCGTGCCGGGCTGCAGGGTCATGCCGTGGCTGAGCTCGGAGATGCAGTAGGCCGTGTCGAAGATGAGCATGTCGATGGTGCTGTTCTGCCGCAGCTCGCCGTTGACGTAGCTCTGGATCTTCATGGGTTTCGTGACGTCAAACTCGTCCTTCGTGACAATCCACGGGCCGATGGGGGTGAAGCCGTCGAGGCTCTTGCCGCGGTACCACTGCTGGTGGCGCGACTGGATCGTGCGCGCGCTGACGTCATTTAAGATGGTATAGCCGAAAACGTAGTCGAGCGCCTCCTCGCGGGAGACATTGTAAGCCGGCTTTCCGATGACGACGGCGAGCTCCGCCTCATAATCGAGATCGGCGACGATGTCGCTGTGGCTGTCGATGGACGCGCCGGGGGCGACGGCCTCATTGACGCGCTTGGCAAAATAGATCGGGTTTTTCGGCACATTGTCGCTCTTGCCGGTGACAGCGTCGGACTCGGCGGCATGGTCATAATAGTTGATGCCGAGGCAGATGACGTCCTGCGCCGGATGCGGGATCGGCGAGAGCAGCTCCACATCGAAGATGGAGATCGGCTCCGCCGCCGGCTCGATCGGCGCGCCGGAGGCGATCAGCGCCGCGAGATCCCGGCAGCCGGGTACGGGAAACACCGCGTCCTGCGCTTCATTGACCACGCCGACGCACGTCTGCTCCTCCAAACGATAGGTGACCAGCTTCATTTCAGGCGTCTCCCCTTTCCTTCATTGCAAATCGGAATCTGATCGGAGAAATTCACAGGAACGGCAAAAACGAAGGCCGTTTTTTGCCCATTTCCCACAATTTTTCCCATTACAGACGTATCTTAGCACGATTTTTTCCACGTGGCAACTGTTTTTCGGAACTTTCCGGCCGGGTGTGCCCGCAAGACAAAAATTGGCTGTTTTTTCAACGATTTATTTCTTTAACGAAATAAACATTTTTGTACAAATTGCCGATTTTACGCAGTCCCACATTTTTTACCCACTTGGGAGGTTGACTTTTTTTTATAGAAGTTTTATAAATTATTTATCCGAACGTGTTAATATATTGTTCATATTTTAACACAGTGGTCCAGCCCGCTGGCACCACGCCGAGAGGAGAGAAACAGCGCGGCGGCATCGGGCAGTAAGAATCCTATTTGAGAGAGAGGAATTGTTTATGGACAAGAAAAAACTCAGCGCGTCCTGGGCGATTGCCTTTACCGTAGCGTCCGTTTGGTTCGGCACCCACGTCGGCGGCGGCTTTGCTTCCGGTAACCAGGTCATTGGCTATTTTGCGCAGTTCGGCAGCTTGGGCTCCCTGCTCTTCCCGCTGATTGCCATGGGTCTGCTCGCCATCGTGATGGGCATCATCCTGAAGTTCGCCCGCCTGAACGGCTTCGACAACTACAAGGACACCTTCGCTGCCCTGTATCCGCACCCGAAGATGGAGATCCTCTTTGAGATCTTCTACATCGTCATCATTCTGGCCGCTGTCGCCGCCGCCGTCGCCGGCGCCGGTGAGGTTCTGGCAAACTTCCTGGGCGTGCCGTACGTCGGCGCCATGAAGGTCGTCTTCAACCTCCTGATCGTGGCCCTGCTCGTCATCCTGAGCATCTTCGGCGTCAAGCTCGTCGCCGCCGCCTCCACGGTGCTGTCCGTGGCCATCATGATCATCACCGGCATCATCGTCGTTGTCGGCCTTGCCAAGCTCGGCATGGTCAATGACCTCTCCGCGAAATACGGCGTTGATCTCGCCAACTACACGCCGCAGACCGGCTTCAGCATCTTCCGCGCTACGCTCGTCTACTGCGCGTTCCAGTGCGTGTCCATCCCGCCGATGATCGCCGCCTCCAACGAGCTGAACGTCAAGGGCACCAACCGCGCCTGCTTCCTCGGCTGGCTCATGAACGGCATCGCCCTGGCGCTGTCCGCGTTCATGCTCAGCAAGTGGTATCCGCTGCTCGCCGCTCTGAAGGCGAAGGCCGGCGAGATGCAGGCTGCCGGCACGCTCGAGGGCTCCGACCTCGTCAGCTTCGCCAACGCCACCGGCATCCCGAACCAGACCGTGCTGACCCTCATCGGCATCAAGGTTCTGCTCGTGATCTTCTCCGTGCTGCTCTTCTGCGCGTTCGTCTCCACCTGCGTGACCCTCATCTTCACCATGGTGCAGCGCTTCGCTCCGAAGCTCGCGAAGGTCAACAGCGAGGGCGAGTTCATTGCGGGTATCCAGAATGAGACCCTGCGCCGCGTGATCGTGGCCGTCGTCGCCATCGCGCTCTGCTTCTCCATCAGCCTGCTCGGCCTAACGACCATCACCACGAAGGTCTACGGCTATGACGGCTATTACGCGCTGCTCGTCGTGGTGCTCCCGGCGTTCATCTGGGGCATCCCGAAGAACAAGAAGCTCGAGAAGAAGTAAGCTTGCTTCCGGTGCAACTCTCCTGCACCAACCTATAAAAAACCGCACTGCGATTGCAGTGCGGTTTTTTATTTTCCAACGCAGAAGCGTTCGAAGATGCGGTGCGTGATATCCTCTCTCACGCTCGCGCCGGTGAGCTCGCCGATTGCCTGCATGGCGGTCTCCGCCTCGGTGAGGACGGCGTCGGGCGTGAAGCCCGTGCGCATGGCGTCCTGCGCCGCCTCGAGCGACGGGAGCGCGCGGCGGATGGCGTCCGCCTGGCGCTCGTTCGTGAGGATCTCGCCCGCCGGCGTCTCCGGCAGCGGGAAGAGGGCCGCGACGGCCTCCTCCAGCGAGGCGAGGCCGGTCTGCTCTCTGGCGGAGAGGACGCAGACGGCGTCAAAGTCCGGCGCGAAGGCGGCGGGCTCGAGCACGGCGGGCCGGTCGGATTTGTTCAGAACGGCGATGCGGTGCCGGACCTGACGCGCCGTTTCGATGACGGTGCGGTCATCGTCCGTCAGCGGCTCGGACGCGTCGAAGACGGCGATGGCGAGCAGCGCCTGCTCTGCGGCTTTCCGCGAGCGCTCGACGCCGAGCGCCTCGACGCGGTCAGCCGTCTCATGCAGGCCGGCGGTGTCCGTGAGGCGCAGGAGCACGCCGCCGAGCTCGCAGCGCTCCTCGAGCGTGTCGCGCGTCGTGCCCGGCACGTCCGTGACGATGGCGCGGTCATAGCCAAGCAGGGCGTTTAAGAGCGAGGACTTGCCCGCGTTCGGGCGTCCCAAAATCGCCGCGGGCACGCCGGAGGTCATGACGCGGCCGCGGTCGAACGTGGCGAGCAGGCGCTTAAGCTCCCTCGACGCGGCCGAGAGCGTCTCGCCGTAGGATTGCAGCTGAAAGTCCGGAATGTCCTCGTCCGGATAGTCGATGACGGCGTGGTAGTGGCTCGCGATATCGGCGAGGCTCTGATAGATCGGCTGCACGCAGCGCAGCACCGCGCCGCCGAGCTGACCGGCGGCGTTTTTGGCGGCCTGCTCAGTCTCACTGTGGATGAGGTCGATGACGGCCTCCGCCTGCGTGAGATCCATGCGGTCATTGAGGAAGGCGCGCTTGGAAAACTCGCCCGCGAGCGCCTGCCGCGCGCCGGCGGCGAAGAGCGCGCGCAGACCCGCGCGCAGCACCGTGGGCGAGCCGTGGCACTGCAGCTCCGCCGTGTCCTCCCCGGTGTAGCTGTGCGGGGCGCGGCTGATCGTGCA
>JAZPZZ010000116.1:0-22515 GCA_045544935.1 Oscillospiraceae bacterium
GAGCAGCCCGCAGCGGTGCGCGCCGCCATCGCCCCGCGCCTGAAGGACGGCGAGGTGCTGCTGGACGAATTTGACTTAAGCGCGGAGGAGCTGCGGCAGTTTAACAAGATCGTGATCACCGCCTGCGGCAGCGCCTACTACGCCGGCTGCGCCGCGAAATACGCGCTCGAGTCGCTCTGCCGCATCCCGACGGAGGTCGTGCTCGCAAGCGAGCTTCGCTACGGCGAGCCGCTCATCGACGCGCACACGCTCCTGATCGTCATCAGCCAGTCCGGCGAGACGGCGGACACGATCGCCGCGATGAAGGAGTGCCGCGCGCGCGGCGCGAAGGCGCTCGCGATCGTGAACGTCGTGGAGAGCACGATCGCGAAGCTCGCCGACTGGACGCTCTACACCTGGGCCGGGCCGGAGATCGCCGTGGCGACGACGAAGGGCTATACGACGCAGCTTGCCGTCCTCTTCCTGCTCGCGATGTTCATGGGCCGGAAGCTCGGCACGCTCGACGATGAGCGCTATCCGGCGCTCCTGTACGACGTGCTGCGCCTGCCGAAGCTGATCCAGAACGCGATCGACTTAAACCACGGCATTCCGGCGCTCGCGAAGAAATATCATAATTCCCCCTCCTTGTTTTTCATCGGGCGCAACACCGACTGGGCCGTGGCGCTCGAGGGCGCCTTAAAGATGAAGGAGATCTCCTACATCCACGCCGAGAGCTACGCCGCGGGCGAACTGAAGCACGGCACGATCGCCCTCATCGAGGAGGGGACGCCCGTGATCGCCGTGTGCTGCAACGAGGCGCTGGTGGACAAGACCATCAGCAACATCGTGGAGGTCAAGGCGCGCGGGGCGAAGGTGCTCGCCGTGGCGCTGCGCGGAAATCACAAGATCGTATCGCAGGCAAACGACGTGATCTTCATCCCCTCGATCAACACGCTCTTCTCCCCCATCCTCGCGGTCATCCCGATGCAGCTGCTGGCCTACCACGTGGCAAAGGAGAACGGCTGCGACATTGACAAGCCCAAGAACCTCGCCAAATCCGTGACGGTGGAGTGAACTTCCGCTTGCGGTGCGAGGCCGAATCCGTTAAAATAGCAAAAAAAAGGAAAGGAGCAATGCGACGTGAACTATACGCCGGAGGAAGTCCTGCAATATATCTCCGAGGAGGACGTGAAGTTCGTCCGCATGGCGTTCTGCGACATTTACGGCCGGCAGCGCAACGTCGCCATCATGGCAAGCGAGCTGCCGCGGGCCTTCGAGCACGGCATCGCCTTTGACGCCTCGGCCGTGAAGGGCTTCGACATGGACGTGCGGTCCGATCTCTTTCTCCGACCGAACGCGGACACGCTCCGCGCGCTGCCGTGGCGGCCGCAGATCGGCCGCGTGGCGCACATGTTCTGCGATATCGTCCATCCGGACGGCACGCCCTTTGCCGCCGACACGCGCGCAAGGCTGCGCGCGGCGGTGCAGAAGGCCGCGGCGCGGGGCTATGCCTTCCAGTTCGGCACGGAGATGGAGTTTTATCTCTTCCTGCTGGACGATCAGGGAAACGCGACGCGCACGCCCTTTGACCGCGCGGGCTATATGGACGTGGCGCCCGAGGACAGGGGCGAGAACGTGCGGCGGGAGATCTGTCTCACGCTCGAGCAGATGGGCATCTACCCCGAGAGCTCCCACCACGAGAGCGGCCCGGGTCAGAACGAAATTGACTTTCGCTACGCAGACCCCGTCGCGGCGGCGGACAACGCGATTCTTTTTCGCAGCGTGGTCAAGGCCGTGGCGGCGCAAAACGGCCTCTGCGCCGACTTTTCGCCCCGCCCGCTGCCGGAGCACGACGGAAACGGCATGCACATCAACCTCTCTGCGAGCCGAAGCGGCGAGCCCCTGCCGCCGCAGACGCTGATTCCGGGGCTCTTGAACCGCGCGCGGGACATGACGCTGTTTCTGAATCCCGACGAGCAGTCCTACGCACGACTCGGGCGCGACAAGGCGCCGCGCTACGTCTCCTGGTCGGAGGAAAACCGGTCGCAGCTGGTGCGCCTGCCGGCGGCGGGCGGCGAATACCGCCGCGTGGAGCTGCGCTCCCCCGACTCGATGACGAACCCCTATCTCGCGTTCGAGCTGATTTTGAACGCGTGTCTCGAGGGCATAGAACAGCAGCTGCCCCTGCCGGAGGCGGCGAACTTCAACACCTTAAACGCCCTGCCCGAGCACACGAAGGGGCTGCTGCGCCTGCCGGACACGCTCGCCGAGGCGCGGGCCATGGCAAAGGAGAGCCCGTTTATCTTATCGAACGTGCCGGCGCGGATTTTAGAGCGCTATCTGTAAATCAACCACCATCGGAAAGGAGGGAACGGCGTGGTCTTTCAGAGCAACCCTTACAGCGTGCTGCTGATCTCCGCCTCGGAAAAACTGAATGCCGCCGTGCTCCCTCTGCTTCCGGGCTCGGACTTCTGGCCGGTGACGACGGTGAACTCCCTCAGCCGCGCCAAGCGCCTGCTGCTCGAGCAGCGCTATGATCTCGTGCTCGTGAACGCACCGCTGCCGGACGGGATGGGCACGGACTTTGCCATGAAGCTCTGCGGCGAGACGGACGCGGCAGTGGCGCTGCTGATCCGCCATGAACTCTATGAGGAGACGAACGCGAGGGCGCTGCCCTCCGGCGTCGTGGTCGTATCAAAGCCGACGAACACGCAGCTGCTGCTGCAGGTGATCCGCGGCCTCTGCGCGATGCGCGGGCGCCTGCGCGCCATGCGCGAGAAGCAGACCACCGTGGAGGAGAAGATGGAGGAAATTCGCCGCATGAATCAGGCCAAATGGCTGCTGATCGAGCGGGAGGGCCTTACCGAGCAGGAGGCGCACGAGCGCATCCTCCGCGCGGCGATGGAGCGCCGCATCAGCAAGCGGCAGGCCGCGGAGGAAATCCTCCGGCAGAAGGCGGAGGCCTGAACCGGCGGGTGTAGAAATTTCGGAACAATTTTGCTGGAAAGTTTTAGCAATCTGCCGATTGACGGTCCGGCAATTTCATCGTAAAATGACGCACATCAGAGACAACGACGTCTGAAAAGACGCCGTTGTCTCTTGTTTTTTATCCGAATAACCCGAACGTAAGAAGGAGGCATCATCATGATGACAGTGGAATTTTGGTTCTTGATCGGCGCGGCGCTGGTGTTCTGGATGCAGGCCGGCTTTGCCATGGTGGAGACCGGCTTCACCCGGGCGAAAAACGCGGGCAACATCATCATGAAGAACCTGATGGACTTCTGCATCGGCACGGTGGTGTTCTCCCTGCTGGGCTACTCGCTCATGATGGGCGAGGACACGCTCTTCGGCCTGATCGGAAAGCCCAATCTCGCGCTGTTTACGCACTTTGCCGATTTCATCCGCTCCCCCGCCGAGGGCTTTACGGACGCGAGCTATTTTGTCTTTAACCTCGTCTTCTGCGCCACGACGGCGACGATCGTCTCCGGCGCGATGGCGGAGCGGACGAAGTTTTCCGCCTACTGCGTGTATTCCGCCGTCATCTCGCTTCTGATTTATCCGATCGAGGCGCACTGGATCTGGGGCGGCGGCTGGCTGAGCAGGCTCGGCTTTCACGATTATGCCGGCTCCTGCGCGATTCACATGGTCGGCGGCGTCGCGGCGCTGATCGGCGCGGTCATCCTCGGACCGCGCATCGGAAAATACGACACGGACGAGAGCGGAACGGTCACGAAGGTTCGCGCCATCCCGGGGCACTCGATCCCGCTCGGGGCGCTGGGCGTGTTCATTCTCTGGCTCGGCTGGTACGGCTTCAACGGCGCCGCGGCCACGACGCCCTCGGAGCTCTCGTCCATCTTCCTCACAACAACGATCGCGCCGGCAGTTGCCACCTGCACCACGATGATCTTCACATGGGTCAAAAACAAGAAGCCGGACGTCTCCATGTGCTTAAACGCGTCGCTGGCCGGTCTCGTCGGCATCACGGCAGGGTGCGACGCGCTCGACGCCGTCGGCGCCGCGATCGTGGGCATCGTCTCCGGTCTGCTGGTGGTCGTGGTCGTCGAGGGGCTGGATCTGAGGCTGCATGTGGACGATCCGGTCGGCGCGGTTGGCGTGCACTGTGCAAACGGCGTCTGGGGCACGATCGCGGTGGGCCTGCTCGCCAATCCCGAGGCGCCCGCGGGGCTGCGCGGGCTGCTCTACACCGGCGAATGGACGCAGCTCGGCGTGCAGCTGCTGGGCTTTGCCGCGGTGGCGGTCTGGAGCGGCGCGACGATGCTGGCGTTCTTCGCCTTTCTCAAAAAGGTCGACTTTCTCCGCGCGGCGCCGGCGGATGAGCTCGCGGGACTCGACCGCAGCGAGCACGGACTGCCGAGCGCCTACGCCGATTTCGTCTCCTCCGGCCATCCCTATACGCTGCCGGACACCGGCGAGACCGTGCCGGCCGTGACGGGCACGACGCCGCCGGCCGAGGCGATCCCCGTCGTGCCGCAGCCGGTCTTCCGCGCGGACGGGCACAAGTTCACGAAGGTGGAGATCGTCTTCAAGGAGGAGAAGCTCTACGCCCTGAAGGCAGCCATGGGGAGGCTCGGCATCACCGGCATGACCGTCGCACACGTGATGGGCTACGGCATCCAGAAGGGCCGGCCGGAATACTACCGCGGCGTCGAGGTGGAGACGGACCTGCGCCCGAAGGTGCAGATGGATATCGTGGTCAGTGCGATCCCGGTGCGCGACGTGATCGAGACGGCGAAGAAGGTGCTCTACACCGGCCACATCGGCGACGGAAAGATCTTCGTCTACGACGTGGAGAACGTCGTGAAAATCCGCACCGGAGAAGAGGGCTACGACGCCCTGCAGGACGTGGAATAAAAGCAGAAGCCACCGGCATTCAGCCGGTGGCTTCAAATATTACACGAGGTTTGTATAGCCCATCAGGAATTGATCGACCTCCACAGCGCAGGCGCGGCCCTCGGCGATGGCGTGCACGACAAGAGACTGGCCGCGGTGCATATCGCCGGCGGTGAAGATGTGGGGCACGCTGGTCTGGAAGCGGCCGCGCTCGGTCTTCACGGTGCGCTCGCGCTCGACGCCGAAGGCCTCGCACACGTCCGCGCGGCAGCCGGCAAAGCCGGTCGCGCCGATGAGGAGGTCACAGGGAAGCTCCTCGCCCGATTTGGTCACGATGGCGGTGAGATTGCCCTTCTCGTCCGTTTTCAGCGCGGCGACGCTCTGGGAGAAGACGCGCGGGTCCGCGCCGAACTTCGCCTCGGCCTCCTGCTGGGCGTAGTCCTGCGGGAGAACGCCGTTTACAAGATAGTCCTCCCTGCCGCGGCGCACGAGCTGCATGACGCTCCGGCAGCCCTGCCGGAGGCTCGTGGCGACGCAGTCGCTCGCGGTGTTGCCCGTACCAATAATGACAACATGCTTTCCCTCGGCGGTGGGCACGGCGGAGTCGACGCCGAAAAACTGCCGGTCCACGGCGGCGTGGAGAAAGTCCATGGCGTAGTGCACGCCCGAGACGCCCGCGGCGTCCACGCCGAGGGCGCGCGGCTCCTCCGAGCCGCAGCAGAGCACCACGGCGTCATATTCGCGGGAAAGACGCGCGGCGATCTCGGGATTGGACGCGTCCACGCCGGTGACGAAGGTGACGCCCTCGTCCGTCATGAGGTCGATGCGGCGCTGCACGACGGTCTTCGGCAGCTTCATATTCGGGATGCCGTAGGTGAGGATGCCGCCGGCGCGCGGGTGCTTCTCAATGACCGTGACGCTGTGACCGCGGTGGTTGAGCTGATCGGCCACGGCGAGACCCGAGGGCCCCGAGCCGATGACGGCCACCTGCCTGCCGGAGGCGTGGTCGGTAAAGCGCGGCGTCATTTTGCCGTGCGCGAAGGCGTGCTCGATGATGGCGCGCTCATTGTCGTGCACGGTGACGGGCGCGTCATACAGCCCGCAGGTGCAGGCTTGCTCGCAGAAGGCGGGGCAGACGCGGCCGGTGAACTCCGGGAAGTTGTTGGTCTTCAGGAGTCTTGCGAGGGCGTGGCCGTAGTTGCCGTCCATGACCATGTCGTTCCACTCGGGGATGAGGTTATGCAGCGGACAGCCGAGCTGCTTTCCCTCGAACTGCACGCCCGCCTGGCAGAACGGCACGCCGCAGTTCATGCACCGCGCGCCCTGCTCGCGCCGCACGGCGTCGGGAGCCGGGATGTGAAACTCCTCCCAGTCCGTGACGCGCTCCAGCGGAGGGCGCACGCCGTTTTTGCAGCGGTCAAATTCCAGAAATCCGGTGGGTTTTCCCATGCTTTTGCCCCTCCTTTCAGTGGTTCACGGCGCGGAAGAAGGCCTCGATCTCGGCGTCGGCCCGGGTCTTGCCCTGGGCTTCGAGCGCGGCGATGGCGTCGACCATTTTCGCATAGTCCTTGGGGATAATCTTCTTAAACGCGGGGATGTATTGATCGAAATCGGCGAGGATCGTCTTCGCCTTTTTCGAGCCGGTCTCCTCCGCATGCTGGGTTAAGAGCTCGCGCAGCCGGTCAATATCCTCGCGCTCGGAGAGCGTGGACATGACGAGGCCGGTTTTGTTCAGGCGGGTGTAGAGATCGTGATGTTCGTCCAGCACGTACACGACGCCGCCGGACATGCCGGCCGCGAAGTTTTTGCCCGTGGCGCCGAGGATGACGGCGACGCCGCCGGTCATATATTCGCAGCCGTGGTCGCCCACGCCCTCGACGACGGCGGTCGCGCCGGAGTTGCGCACGCAGAAGCGCTCGCCCGCGACGCCGGAGATAAAGGCCCTGCCGCTCGTGGCGCCATAGAGCGCGACGTTGCCGACGATGATGTTCTCATCGGCCTGGAAGGTGCTGCCCCGCGGGGGATAGACCGCGAGCTTGCCGCCGGAGAGGCCCTTGCCGAAGCCGTCGTTGCTGTCGCCCTCGAGCCGCAGCGTGAGCCCCTGCGGGATGAAAGCGCCGAAGGACTGTCCCCCGCCGCCGTGGCAGGTGATGACGTAGCTGTCCTCCGGGAGGGTCTCGCCGCAGGCGCGGGTGATCTCCGAGCCGAAGAGCGTGCCGAAGGCGCGGTCGGTGCTGGAAACGGTGAGCTCCAGCCGGCCCTTCTTCGTGGTTTTGAGGCTCCGGCCGAGCTTTTTGAGGAGCACGGCGCAGTCCTTCGTCTCCTCGAGCCGGAACTGATAGACCGCCTCGGGCGCGAAGTGGGGCACCTCCTCGCCATAGGGATTGACGAGCAGGGCCGAGAGATCGACGGTCTCGGCGCGGTGGGTGATGCGCTTCTGGCGCACCTCGAGCAGATCCGAGCGGCCCACGAGCGCGTCGACCGTGCGCACGCCGGCGGCGGCCATGTATTCGCGCAGCTCCTCGGCCACGAAGCGCATGAAGTTCATGACGTACTCGGGCTTGCCCGCGAAGCGCGCGCGCAGCTTCGGGTTCTGCGTGGCGACGCCGACGGGGCAGGTGTCGAGATTGCACACGCGCATCATGCAGCAGCCGAGCGTGACGAGCGGGGCCGTGGCAAAGCCGAACTCCTCCGCGCCGAGCATGCAGGCGACGGCGACGTCGCGCCCGGTCATGAGCTTGCCGTCCGTCTCGATGACGACCTGCTCGCGCAGGCCGTTTTTCACGAGGGTCTGGTGCGCCTCGGCGACGCCGAGCTCCCACGGCAGGCCCGCGTCGTGAATCGAAGATCCGGGGGCGGCGCCGGTGCCGCCGTCGTAGCCGGAGATGAGGACAACCTGCGCGCCGGCCTTGGCCACGCCGCAGGCGACCGTGCCGACGCCGGCCTCGGAGACGAGCTTGACGCTGATGCGCGCGTCGCGGTTGGCGTTTTTCAGATCGAAGATCAGCTGCGCGAGATCCTCGATGGAATAGATATCATGGTGCGGCGGCGGGCTCACGAGGGACACGCCGGGCGTGGAGCAGCGCGTTTTGGCGATCCACGGATAAACCTTGCTGCCGGGCAGGTGGCCGCCCTCGCCGGGCTTGGCGCCCTGCGCCATCTTGATCTGCAGCTCCTGCGCGCTGTTGAGGTAAGCGCTCGTGACGCCGAAGCGGCCGGAGGCGATCTGCTTGATGGCCGAGCAGCGCAGAGGATCGGAAAGCCGCTCGGGTTTTTCGCCGCCCTCGCCGGAGTTGGATTTGCCGCCGAGGGTGTTCATGGCGACGGCGAGGCACTCATGCGCCTCCTGCGAGATGGAGCCGTAACTCATGGCGCCGGTCTTAAAGCGCTTGACGATCGACTCGACCGGCTCGACCTCCTCGAGGGGGACGCCGCCGCTCGGGTCGCGCTTGACGTCGAGCAGGCCGCGCAGCGTGTGCGGCAGCTCGAGATTGTCCACGCGGGCGGTATACTGCTTGAAGGCCGCATAGTCGCCCTCCTGCGCCGCCTTCTGCAGGAGCTTGATCGTGAGCGGGTTATACATATGGTCCTCGCCGTGGGGGCCGGAGCGCAGCTTGTGGCTGCCGACGGAGTTGAGCGTGGTGTCGATGCCGAGGCCGAGGGGCTCAAAGGCCTGATCGTGCTTCCACTCGACGCCCTCGCCGATCTCCTCCATGCCGATGCCCTCGACGCGGCTGGTCGTGCCGGTGAAATAGCGGTCGATGACGGCGCGGCTGATGCCGACGCACTCGAAGATCTGCGCGCCCTGATAGGACTGAATCGTGGAGATGCCCATCTTGGAGGCGATCTTGACGATGCCGTTTAAGACCGCCTGGTTATAGTCCGCGATGGCGGCGCCGGGGTCCTTATCGAGCAGATCCAGCCCGACGAGCTCCTCGATGCACTCCTGCGCGAGATAGGGGTTGATGGCCTGCGCACCGTAGCCGAGCAGGGCCGCGAAATGGTGCACCGTGCGGGGCTCGGCGCTCTCGAGGATGAGGGAGACCGCCGTGCGCTTTTTCGAGCGGACGAGGTACTTCTGCACGGCCGAGACCGCGAGCAGCGACGGGATGGCCACGTGGTTTTCGTCCACGCCGCGGTCGGAGAGAATGAGAATGTTCGCGCCCTTCTGATAGGCCCGGTCGCAGGCGACGAAGAGGCGCTCGACCGCCTGCTCGAGCGGCGTGCGCTTATAGTAGAGGAGGCTGATCGTCTCCACATGAAACTGCTTTTGGTCCATGTGGCGGATCTTCATGAGATCGACGCTCGTGAGAATCGGGTTTTGAATCTGCAGGACGCTGCAGTTTTCCTCCCGCTCCTCGAGGAGGTTGCCGTCCGCGCCGAGATAGACCGCCGTGTCGGTGACGAGCTTTTCGCGGATGGCGTCAATCGGCGGGTTCGTGACCTGCGCGAAGAGCTGCTTAAAGTAGCTGAAGAGGGGCTGCCGCGCTTCGGACAGGACGGCGAGCGGAATGTCCGTGCCCATGGAGGCGATCGGCTCGGCGCCGTTTTTCGCCATGGGGATGATGGCCTCCTTGACCTCCTCATAGGTATAGCCGAAGGCCTTATAGAGCTTATCGCGCTGCTCCTGCGTGTGGGCGGGCGGCTTGTGGTTCGGGATCGGGAGATCCTCGAGATGCACGAGGTGCTGATCGAGCCACTCGCCGTAGGGGCTCTGGGAGGCATAGCGCTCCTTGAGCTCCTTATCGCCGATGAGGCGCTGCTGCTTCGTGTCGACCAGCAGCATCCGCCCCGGCTGGAGGCGGGATTTGCGCACGATGTTCTCCGGCGCAAGATCGAGCACGCCGACCTCGGAGGAGAGGATGAGATAATCGTCCTTCGTCTGATACCAGCGGCAGGGGCGCAGACCGTTGCGGTCGAGCACGGCGCCGACGGCGTCTCCGTCGGAGAAGACGATGGCGGCGGGGCCGTCCCACGCCTCCATCATGGTGGCGTAATAGGAATAGAAATCGCGCTTCGTCTGCGACATTTTGCGGTCGTTCGCCCACGGCTCCGGCACCGTCATCATGACGGCCTGCGGCAGCTCAATGCCGTTCATCATGAGAAACTCAAGCGTATTGTCGAGCATGGCGGAATCGGACCCGCGCGCGTCCACCACGGGGAAGATGCGGTCCATGTCCTCGAGCGAAAAGACGGGCGAGTGCATCGTCTCCTCGCGGGCGAGCATGCGGTCGGCATTGCCGCGGATGGTGTTGATCTCGCCGTTGTGCATGATGAGGCGGTTCGGATGCGCGCGCTCCCAGCTGGGGTTCGTGTTGGTGGAAAAGCGGGAGTGCACCATCGCCATGGCGCTCTCACAGTCGGGGTCCTGCAGGTCTTTATAAAACGCGCGAAGCTGATGGACCAGAAACATGCCCTTATAGACGATCGTGCGGCTGGAGAAGGAGGCGATATAGGTGCCGATGTCGCTCTGCTCAAATTCGCGCCGGATGATATAGAGCAGGCGGTCAAAGTCGAGCCCCTCCCCTACGCTCTCCGGACGGCGAACGAAGCACTGCCGGATCGCGGGCATGGCGCTTCTCGCCGTCTCGCCGAGCACCTCCGGGCAGACGGGCACCTCGCGCCAGCCGAGAAACTCCACGCCGTGGCGGCGCACGATGATTTCCAGCATCTTCTTCGCCTGCAGGCGTGTGAGGGTGTCCTGTGGGAAAAAGAACATGCCGACGCCGTAGCTGCGCGCCGGGCCCAAGTCCTCGACGCCGCACTCCGCCGCGGCCTTGACCATGACCTTATGCGGAATCTGCATCATGAGGCCGACGCCGTCGCCGGTTTCGCCGCAGGCGTCTTTTCCGGCGCGGTGCTGGAGCTTTTCGACGATCTTCAGCGCGTCGTCCACGGTGCGGTGCGTCTGCTCGCCGCGGATGCTGATCACCGCGCCGATGCCGCAGGCGTCGTGCTCAAAGGCGGGATCATACAGCGGAAAGCGCTCGTCTCGGTAGGCTTGCATAAATCATTCCCTCAATTCTTGGTCAGTTTGCGAAAAGAATTGCCTTCAATTCGGAAAATCTAATGATATTCATTATTATGATTTATTAAAATACTCCGGTTTTTTCCTGCTGTCAACGCTTTGCGACGGACGGTCGGAAAGTTTGGAGCGGTTCACAAAATTTCCGAAAAAGCCGGAAATTTCCTTGTATAAAAATTTTCGGATTTAACGCAAAAAAGTGAGGCGAACCTGCAGGAAGACCCATTTCGCCTCACATTGTGCTTTGTTTTTTCATTGGAACGCCGGGAGGGGCAAGCCCCTCCCCTACAGGATGTTTTGCGCGTTTTTGCCCTCCAGCGACGCAGAGACGAGACCGACGAAAAGCGGGTGCGGGCGGTTGGGGCGGCTTTTGAACTCGGGGTGAAACTGCACGCCGACGAAGAAGCGCTTCTCGCCGAGCTCCACGGCCTCGACGATATACCCGTCCGGCGACTGGCCGCAGAGGGAGAGGCCGTTTTCCTCGAGGATCGCGCGGTAGTCGTTGTTGAATTCATAGCGGTGGCGGTGGCGCTCGCGGACCTCCTCCTCGCCATAGCACCGGCGCAGGACCGTCCCCTCCGCGATGCGGCAGGGATAGGCGCCGAGGCGGAGCGTGCCGCCCTTGCTGACGGTCTCATTCTGATCGGGCAAAAAGTCGATGACTTTGTTGGGGCTCTCGGGGTCGAGCTCGCCGGAGGTGGCGTCCGGAAGGCCGCAGACATTTCGCGCGAACTCCACCACGGCCACCTGCATGCCGAGGCAGATGCCGAGATACGGCATGTCGTGCTCCCGGGCGTACTGCGCGGTCGCGATCATGCCCTCCACGCCGCGGTCGCCGAAGCCGCCGGGCACGATGATGCCGTTGCAGCCGGAGAAGACCTCCGGCGCGGTTTCGGCCGTGACGGTCTCGCTGTCGATCCAGCGAATATCCACCCTCGCGCCGCAGTCGTACCCCGCGTGGCGCAGGGCCTCGGCCACGGAGAGATAGGCGTCGTGCAGCTGCACGTACTTCCCCACGAGGCCGATCGTGACGGTGTGTTCGAGGGCCTTGATGCGCGCGACCATGGCGCGCCATTCGTCCAGCTGCGGCGCGCGCGTCCAGAGGCCGAGCTCGCGGCAGACGATGAGGGAGAAGTCCTCGTCCTCGAGCATGAGCGGCGCTTCATACAGCACCGGCAGCGTGCGGTTTTCGATGACGCAGTCGGGCTTGACGTTGCAGAAGAGGCTGATCTTGCGGAAGACCTCCGGCTCGAGGGGCTCATCGCACCGCAGGACGATGATGTCCGGCGAGATGCCCATGCCCTGCAGCTCCTTGACCGAGTGCTGCGTGGGCTTGGTCTTGTGCTCGTCGCTCCCGCGCAGGAAGGGCACGAGCGTGACGTGGATGAACAGCGTGTTCTCTCTCCCCTGCTCGAGGCTTACCTGCCGCGCCGCCTCGAGAAAGGGCTGGCTCTCGATATCGCCGGTCGTGCCGCCGATTTCCGTGATGACGACGTCCGCGCCGGTCGTCTCGCCGACCTGATAGATGAAGTCCTTGATCTCCTGCGTGATGTGCGGGATGATCTGCACGGTCTGGCCGAGATATTCCCCGCGGCGCTCCTTATTGAGTACGTTCCAGTAGACCTTGCCGGTGGTGAGGTTGGAGTAACGGTTCAGATCCTCGTCGATGAAGCGCTCATAGTGGCCGAGATCGAGATCGGTCTCGCTGCCGTCCTCCGTGACGTACACCTCACCGTGCTGGTAGGGGCTCATGGTGCCGGGGTCGACGTTGATATAGGGATCGAGCTTCTGCGCCGCGACCTTGAGGCCGCGGGCCTTGAGCAGCCGACCGAGCGAGGCCGCCGTGATGCCCTTGCCGAGGCCGGAGACGACGCCGCCGGTCACAAACACAAATTTCGTCATACTCGTTCCTCCTCAAACGCCGCTCTCGCCGTAGTTCGAGAGCACGCGCGCAGACGGGTCGTCCACGTTGCAGCCGGGCCACGTTTTGTTCGGCATCCAGAAATCTGAAATCATCCGCGCCTGCCCGGGATAGTGCTTTTCAAAGATCTCGCGGTAGAGCAGGCTCTCCTTCGTAAACGGCGGGCAGTAGTCGTACTGCCTGCATTTTTCCTGAAACTCCGCGTCCGTATAGCGCGACTCGGCGTAGTCCTTCAGATCGTCCACCATCGAGTGGCCGACGGCGTCGGAGAAGGCTGCCTTCTGCCGCCAGAGAATTTCGTCCGGCAGGAGATGATCGGCTTCAAACGCATGGCGCAGGAGGTACTTTCCCATGCCGTAGGTGTTTAATTTCATCGCCGGATCGACGGACATGACGTAGCGCACGAAATCAAGATCGCCGAAGGGCACGCGCGCCTCCAGAGAATTGACCGAAATGCAGCGGTCGGCGCGCAGGACGTCGTACATATGCAGCTCGTCCACGCGCTTTTTCGCCTCGCGCTGAAATGCCTCCGGGCTGGGGGCGAAGTCCGTGTATTTATAGCCGAAGAGCTCGTCGCTGATCTCGCCCGTCATGAGCACGCGCACGTCCGTGCGCTCGTGGATGGCCTTGCAGCAGAGGTACATGCCCATGCTCGCGCGGATGGTGGTAATATCCCACGTGCCGAGCAGGGCGATGACCTCGTCCAGCGCCGCGAGCACGTCCTCGCGCGTCATATAGACCTCGGTGTGCTCCGCGCCGATGTAGTCCGCAGCCATGCGGGCGTATTTGAGGTCGATCGCGTCCGTGTCCATGCCGATGGCGAAGGTGCGGATTTTGTGCGGCAGGAGCCGCGCGGAGACGGCGCACACCAGGCTGCTGTCGAGCCCGCCGGAGAGGAGAAAGCCGAGCGGGGCGTCGGCGTCGAGCCGCTTCTGAACGCCGCGGACGAGCTTATCATGAATGCGCCGGCAGACGGTGTCGAGATCGTCGCGCACGACCTCTTCCACCTCAGTCACGTCGGCATAGCGGACGAAGGCGCCGTCGGCGTAATAATGTCCCGGCGGGAAGGGGCGGATCTCCTCGCAGAGACCGACGAGGTTTTTCGCCTCGCTCGCGAAGATGATGTTCCCCGCCGCGTCATAGCCGTAATAGAGTGGGCGGATGCCGATCGGGTCACGCGCGGCGACGAAGCGGTCGCGCGCGCCGTCATAGAGCACCAGCGCGAACTCCGCATCGAGCATGGCGAACATGTCGAGCCCGTACTCGCGATAGAGCGGCAGGAGAATTTCGCAGTCTGAGCCGCTCTCGAACTGATAGCCCTTCTGCTCCAAATCCTCCTTCACGGGGCGGAAGCCATAGAGCTCGCCGTTGCAGACGCAGGCGTCCTGCTCCAGATGAAACGGCTGCATGCCGGTCTCGTCCAGACCCATGATGGCCAGCCGGTGAAAGCAGAGGCAGCCCTCCCCCGCCGGCTCGACGCGGGACAGGTCCGGCCCGCGCGATCGGGTGCGATTGAAATGCGCCCACACCTCATTTTCGTCCAGAACCCGTTTCGTAAAGCCCATGATGGAACACATTCCGATCACACTCCCTGTATCAAAATTTCCCGTTCGGGACGGATGCACGGAAAAGCCCTCTCCGGGGCGAGGGGAAAAGCATTCGGAGGAGAGTCGAAGACTCCGAAAAGGAGTAAGAAATGCCAAAGGAGAGGGCAGAAATCCGCAGGCAAAAAAAGAGACAAAGACGCCTGAAAAGACGTCTTTGTCTCTGATGTGGGCATTGTACACCGGAATGGCCGGAGCGTCAATTGTCAAATTGCAAAAAGTTCCAGCCGCAAATCCGGCGCGGTATTGACACGTGTCAGGCCCGTCACAAAAGCGAAACGGCGCGCAGCGCCTGCTCGAGATCGGCGATGATGTCCTCCGGCTCCTCGAGCCCGACGGAAAAGCGCAGGAAGCCGCGGCGAAATGGCTCCGGATAGAGACGGATGCGCTCGTCGTAGCTCGGCTGCGGGAAGATGAGGCTCTCGTCGTGGCCGAGGGAGACCGCGAATGTGACGACCTTGAGCGCGGCGCAGAAGCGCTCGACGGTCTTGTCGTCCGCATCAAGGCCGAAGGAGATGACGCCGCCGAAGCCGTTTTTCATCTGCTTTTGTGCGACGGCGAAGCCGGGATTGCTCTCCAGCCCCGGATAGGACACGAACGTGACGCATTTAAGCGTCTCGAGCCAGCGGGCGATGCGCAGGGTGGAGGCGTTGATGCGCTCCATGCGCAGCGGGAACGTGACCGAGCCGCGGAAGATCTGCCAGGCGTTGAACGGGCTGATGACCGCGCCGACGTTCACCTGCGCCTCATAGCGGATGCGGTCCATGGTCTCGAGGTCGTTGGAGAGGATGGCGCCTCCCTGCGCGTCGCCGTGGCCGTTGACGTACTTCGTGAGCGCATCCACGACGAAGTCGGCGCCGAGGTCGAGCGGGCGCTGGTTGAGCGGCGAGGCGAAGGTGTTGTCCACGGAGAGCAGCGCGCCGTTAGCGTGCGCGATCTCGGCGACGGCGGCGATATCCGTGACGTCGACGGTGGGATTATCGGGCGTCTCGATGTGCACGAGGCGCGTGCCGGGCGTGATGGCCTTTTTCACCGCGTCAAGATCGGTCATGTCGACCATGACGGTCTCCACGCCGAACTTGCGGTTAAAGAGCTCATGGAACATGCGGTAGACCGCCATGTAGCTCACGTTCGGATAGACGACGCGGTCGCCGGTTTTGAGGAGCGTCCAGAACAGGGCGTGCAGCGCGCCGACGCCGCTGGCGAGGACGATGGCGTCCTTCGCGCCGTAGAGCGCCGCGATCTTCTCCTCGAGCCAGTGCTGGTTGGCGTTGCCGTTGCGGGCATACATGAGTAGGTCCGTCGACGAATAGTTCACCTTGGACAGATCGTCCGGCAGCTTATAGCTGTTGGCCATGTGCAGCGGGCGGCGGACGGCGCCGGTCTCGGCGTCGTAGTCCGTGCCGGTGTGGACGGCCTGCGTGGCGAGGCCATAGCCTTCAAATTTGTTTTCCTTTTTTGCCATGTTCCATTGCTCCTTTATTCATACAGCTCCGGGCGGCGGAGCGCGGTATAGGGCTTGCGCCGTCTCGTTTCGGCCGCGGCGGCGAGATCGACCTCGGCAAAGAGCAGCTCCTCGCCGTCGCCCGCGAGGGCGGAGAGTCGGCCCTCATAGTCCGCGACCAGCGATTCGCCGGAGAACTCCATCCCGTCCTCGCGGCCGACGCGGTTGCACATGGCGACGTTCACACTGTTCTGAAACGCCTGCACGCGGATCTCCCACTGGAAGAGGTCGCCCGGCTCGTCCTTCGTGTTCGCCGTGGGGACCAAAATGAGATCCGCCCCGCGCAGCGCGAGCGTGCGCACGCTCTCGGGATAGTGCCGGTCAAAGCAGACGACGATGCCGATGCGGCCGAGCGGCGTCCCAAACACGCCGAACCCCTCCTCCGAGGGCGTATAGTAATCCTGCTCATAAAAGCAGGCGGCCTGCGCGATGTGGACCATCTTCTGGCGACCGAGGATCTGGCCCCTGTCGTCAATGAGCAGGCTCATGTCGTAGCGCTGTCCGTTTTCCTCCACATAGAAGTTCGGCGCGGCATAGATCCCCGCCTCGCGGCAGGCGTCCTGCAGACCTCGGATATAGCGGCTGTCCGGCGCGATCGCCCAGCGGGACGCATCCCGCGCTTCATACTGCGGAAAGAAGGGCGAGAGCTGCACCTCCGGAAAGCAGATCAGCGCCGCGCCCTGCGCCGCGGCGGCGAAAAGCTGCGCTCCGGCGCGCTCAAAATTTTCGTCCATGCTGTCGGTCATGCGCATCTGGCAAAGCGCGAGTTTCATATCGTTCCCTCCCTGCGTCGGCTTGACTTTTTCTGACAATCGCAGTATAACTTTTTTATCCTATTAAGTCAATAGGAAATAAATGTGGAGGAACACCTATGGCTAGAATCGTCGCGGGGCTCTCGGGCGGCGTAGACAGCGCGGTGGCCGCGGCGCTGCTGCTGCAGGCAGGGCACGAGGTCATCGGGGTGACGCTGCGCACGTGGGAATCCGGCTCGAGCCGCTGCTGCCGCATCGACGACGCGCGCGAGACGGCGCGGTCGCTCGGCATCCGGTATCACAGCATCAACTGCGCGTCCGACTTTGCCGCCGCCGTGGAGGCGCCGTATCTGGAGGGCCGTCTGCGCGGCGTGACGCCGAATCCCTGCGTGGGCTGCAACCGCGCGGTCAAGTGGAAATGGCTGCTCTACGCGGCAGAGCTCTTTCAGGCCGACGCCGTCGCCACCGGGCACTATGCCGCCGTGGTGCAGACCGAGGGCGGGCGTTATACGCTGCAGGCCGGCGCGGACGCGCGCAAGGACCAGAGCTACATGCTCTGCCGGCTGACGCAGGCGCAGCTGCGGCGCACGGTGCTGCCGCTCGGCACCTTCTCCAAGCCGGAGGTGCGCGCGATCGCGGCGCGCTTGGGTCTGCCCGCGGCGGAGACGCCGGACTCGCAGGAGCTGTGCTTCGTATCGGAAGAAGACGACGGCGATTATATCGAAGCGCACGCGGCTTCCCTGCCGGGGTCGGGCGACTTCGTGGACGAGACCGGCGCCGTGCTCGGAGGGCACCGTGGCGTCTACCGCTACACGATCGGCCAGCGGCGCGGGATCGGCATCGCGTCGGCTGAAAGACTTTATGTAAACCAAATTTGCGCCGAAACCAACACCGTCACGCTCGGCGGCGCGGCCTCCCTGCTGCGGAAAGAACTTCACTGCGGCGCGGTGGAATGGATGGGCATTCCGGCGCCGGAGGATGGCGCGCTTCTGCGCGCGCGGGTGATGATTCGATCGCACCATGCCGGCGCCGAGGGCGAGATTCTCTGCACCGCGCCGAACGCCGCGCGCATCCGCTTCGACGAGCCGGTCCGCGCGCCGGCGCCGGGGCAGTTCGCCGTGTTTTACGATGAAAACAGCCGCATCCTCGGCAGCGGCGTCATCGAGGGATAAAAAAGGATCACCTTTTTCAAGGTGATCCTTTTTTACGCAAATAGAACCAGCAGGACGAGCGCGACGCAGACGAGCCAGCCGAGGATGAAGAGCAGCGCGTGCTTTTTCTCGGTGTGGATCGCGATGAACTCGCGGATGAGCGCGCTCGGCCAGTAATAGAAGGCGACGCGGCTGCCGATGCCGGTGCACTTGAGCCCGATGCGGCGGCAGTAGCGCAGGGCGCGGTAGACGTGGTAATTGCTCGTGACGAGGGCGGTGTACTTTCGCCCCTCAAGCCCGTCAAGAATCTGCTTGGAGAAGCGGAGGTTCTCCATCGTCGTGGCGGAGGCGTCCTCCATGAGAATGTCCTCCGGCGGAATGCCCTGCTCAAGCAGATAGCGCCGCATGGCCTCCGCCTCGGAGATCGTCTCGTCGCCGCCGCGGCCGCCGGAGGGGATGAGCTTCGGCGGCGTCGGGTCCTTGCGGTAAATCCGGATGGCCTTGTCAACGCGGTCGCGCAGGAGCTTCGAGAGCTGGTCGCCGCGCAGCAGCCCCGCGCCGTGTATGATGACATAGTCAAAATCGCGCTTGCGGGGGATGATCTGCAGAAAGACCGTATAGATCATGAAAATCAGAAACGCCATCGAGCCGTAGATGATCGTGACGCTGATGAGACTGCCCGCGACGAACCAGCCGGTGCGCCGAAGCGGCTCGGTCGGATCGAAGACCGCATAAGAGCGGAGCACGACCGCGGCCGTTGCGATCTCGCCGATCAGGATCGCGGCGCCGAGCGCGAGCGAGAGAAGATGCGCCGGATGCCGCCCCTCGCGCTTGATCATGACGACGCCGTTGTGCATGAGGAAAAACGGCACGATCAGCAGCGCGATCATCACCGCGATGAATAAAACGAACGTCGCGGCTCCCATGCTGTCGCCAAAGAGGCTCAGCACAAACGGGATGGAGGCCAGCAGCGCAAGAAAGAGCAGATAGCAGTTGCGGTAGCGGCTTCGATCCTTATGAAATGCATAGCCGAACAGCGCCCAGAGGCAGAGCGCCGGCAGCAGAAAAACGACAGGCTGCATGATCTCAGTCCTGCGCCTGACGCAGCTCCGCACCGTGGCGGCACAGCAGGCTCGCCACGAGCATCATGACGCCGAGGCTGACCGAGACGGGGTCGCCGACCTCAAGGGTGTCGGCGCCGTCCAGCACATGCTCCAGCACGACGGCGGCAATCTCCGCGGCGATCTTCGCCGCGATGGGGATGACGATGGCGCAGACGCCGAGGCGCTTGAGCGCCTTCGCCCCGCCGAAGGTAAAGGGCGTGCCGTCCGCGAGCTCGCGCCGAAAAAACCGCTCGGCGATCTTGGCGAGAATTGCCTCGCCTGCGAAGAGGATCCCCGCCGTCAGCATGGCGGCATAGGCGACGGCAGGCGTGAGCTTGTCCGTGAGCTCCACGAGGCCCTGAATCGTGGTCCTGCCGAGCTGAATGCTCTCCGGCAGGAACCGGACGCTCAGGATGCCCGCGGCGCAGCCGATCGCGCCGATGAGGCTGAAGATGAACATAATCTTGCTGAGCACGCGCCCGATCTTCGAGAGCGTTTGGATGGTGTCGAGGGTTTTGGTTTGCATGGTGGGTTCCTCCTTCTTTATCTCCCGCCGTTCACAATGGCGGTGTATTGCTCCTCCGGAATCATGGGCGAACCGATCTCGGCGATCAGCTCCGGAGCGATCTCGCGCTTGCGCGCGTACTGCTCCCCCGCTCTGCGCACGAGCGCAAGGCGCGGCTCCGTGACAACCGACGCCTCCGGCGCGCTGAACATGGGGCTCTCCGGCACGGTGAGGATCGGGTGACGGCCGGGGAAACAGAGCCGAAACTGCGCGACGGCGGGCTCGAAATTATGCCGGCTGTTCGGAAAGCCGCAGCCGCAGATCATGAGATAGCGCAGGCGGGAAAAGTCCGCCTGCTCCACGTGCTCATACCGGTCGCCGACCTTGCGCATGGCCATGGAAGAGAGCGGAAGCGTCCTGTCCAGCAGCGCCTTGAGCGGCGCGGGCATGCCGTAGCAGTAGAGCGGAAAGCACCAGATCAGGAGATCGCTTAACAGAATTTCTTCCAGTATAGCACGCATATCGTCGTCATGCACGCAGGTTCCGCCGTTACGCATGCAGGCAAAGCAGCCGGTGCAGGGCTCGATGCGCTTGTCGATGACATGGACGATGTGAATATCCTGTTCCCCCGCCGCCTGCATGCCGTCGAGAAAGGCGCGGGTGATGTGCATCGTGTCGCTCTGCTCCCGCTTGGGGCTGCCGTTCAATACCAGAATTTTCACAGGCACTGCCTCCTTATCGTTTTTGATACGCGATCAGCTCCGGCTCGGAGCCGCTGACACTGTAGCTGCAGAGGAGAATGAATTCGGTATCGGCGACGACGCCGTAACACACGCCGAGATCGGCAAACTCGATCTGACAGCCGAGGTAAATGTTCTTATCATCCAGCAGCCGCACCGCTTCGCCGCTCGGCAGCGGATACGCGAGATTGACCCACGCGCCGGGAAGCTCATAAAGCGACTCCGCCGTTGGAAGGTCTCTCGCGCGGAGCAGGGCGTTGATCTCCCCGAGCAGCCTGGCGCGAAAGGCGGCGTACTGCTCCATGCCGCCGGTACGGATATACTCCGCCGCGACGCATCTGCCGCCGAAGGGGCTCCCGCCGGTGGCCTCGCAGCCGGGGCAGGTTTCCCGATTTTGACACGCAGCGCAGTTCGCGCCGCAGATTCCGCAGTTCATATGGTTCCTCCCTCTCTCAAACCGTCTCACCAGATGAACGGGATCACTTTATATCTTACCTTTTCCCGGTACGCCTGATACCCCTCCAGCCCCTGCGCCAAAACCGCTTCCTCGTTTCGGATCCGCTTCGCGATGATCGGAAGATAAGCGAGCAGGATGACAAAGGAGATCGGCGAGCCGAGGACAAATCCCATGGAGAGGAACAGAAACACCGTTGCGCAATACATAGGATGCCGCACGATCCCATAGAGTCCGGTATCGATGACCTTCTGATGCTCCTGCACCGCAACCGTTCGCGAGAGCCAGGCGTTTTCACGCAGCACTTCCGCATACATCAGATAAGCCGCCAGAAACACGCCTGCCGCGAGCCATGCCGTCCAGCGCGGCATCACGATCCAGCCGAAGCGAAAGTTCAGCCCCGCGGTGATGAACGCCGCGAGAAACATCAGCCCGCTCAGAGCGATGACGGTTTTCTGCTCTGCTTCGTCCTCTTTTGCGTTCAGCCGCTTTTTCAGCAGTTCCGGATTTCGCAGCATCATCACGATCCCGGCAAAGAACATCGGAACAAACAAAATCGCGATCAGCAGCCATCCGTTCCAATAGTGAAACGTTCCCGCCGGAAAAAACAGCAGCAGCGCGATCCCAATCAGCCCGAGGGCAAATTTGGAGATCGCCTGAAAAAACAGGTTGTCCTCAGTGATCGGTCGAAGTTCAATCATTTTGGTGTTCCTCCAAATCCAGCAGCATGAGCACGATTGGCTGCCAGCCGCTTGCGCGGGAGCGGAAGCCCTTGGGATTTCTGCCGTACTCCACGAAGCCCACACTCTCATACAGCGCAAGGGCAGATTTGTTCTCTGCCACGACTTCCAGTTCCAACTGGACATATCCTGCTTTTTTTGCGCATTCGATGCAGGCTTCTGTCAGTGCTCGTCCGATACCGAGGCCCCAGTGTGCTTTATCTACACTGATACCAAACTCCGCGCGGTGCCTGATTTTTTCTTTGCGACCGATACAGTTAATTCCGGCACAACCCACAACTTTTCCGTCCAGCTCCGCGAGAAGCTCAATCTCATCGGCACTATCCGTTTTCTCATGCAGAAAATCCGCTTCCTGCTGAGCCGTATAGCGATGTTCTTCGGGGTAGGTAAGAAGAAAATCCGTCTGCTCGTGTGTCAGATTAAAAACATCAAGGAGTGCCTGCCCGTCCGATGCCGTCCCGTTACGGAGAATACAGGCTCTGCCGTCTTTCAATGTAACTGTGTTGTTTAATTCCATTTTGAATCCCTTCTCACTCTTTAATACTGAAAGTCTATCGTTCTGACCGCAACAACGCATACCAACTCGCATCACAGACGCCCTGATTATTCCTGTCAGACTCCCTCATGGTACCTTCATACTTCATTCCACACTTTTTCATGACCATACCTGAATGCGGATTCCTTGGGTCATGTCGGCATTCTATGCGATTTGCGCCGACTTTATCGAAAAAATAATCGATCACTGCTTTTAAGGTTTCTGACATAATTCCCTGATGCCACCAGGCCTTTCCAAGGCAGTAGCCAATATGTATGATAGAGAGATCGTCATTCTGATTTATAGCGCAAATGCCCCCGATTGGGTCACTTCCATGTTCCTTCAGGACAATTGCCCAGTGATAATAGTTATCCTTTTCGTAGGCGACCATCCAATCCGCCAGTATCTCCTGGCTGACTTTAATGGAAGTATGCGGAGACCATGTCAGGAATTTCGTTACATCAGGGTCTGACGCCCAGTTTTGGTACATGGCTTCCGCATCATCCCCTGAGAATCTCCTCAACAGGATTCTTTTGGTTTCAATCGTCTGCGTCCCGCAGTGCTTCATGGCCTACATTCCTCCAAATAATTATTGCTATTATTATCGCCTGTAATTCTTCAAAATATCCAGCCCAAGGAGAAGAGCCTTCT
>JAZPZZ010000117.1:0-3319 GCA_045544935.1 Oscillospiraceae bacterium
TGTTCGCGGTGGTATTGCGTCCCGCGAGCTGACCGTCGGAGCGGATGTTATAGGCGCCTTCCGGCATTTCGTGCAGACCTGCCAAAGTCGGATCGTAGCCATGTCGTTCTGTGTGCCAAGGAGTTGGTGCCCATTGTTGTCTTCCTAAGACCGCTTGGCCTCCGACTTTGTTCGCGGTGGTATTGCGTCCCGCGAGCTGACCGTCGGAGCGGATGTTATAGGCGCCTTCCGGCATTTCGTGCAGACCTGCCACTTCGCGCAGCAGACGCTTCTGAATCAAATCCATAGCCATATCCGTCCCCTCCTTAAACCTTGTTGACGAGCCGGCTGCAGACGCCGGACGCCGCCATCAGCTCGGGCATGATCTCGTCCTTGGTGCCGACGGCTCGAATTTCGCCGTCCGCGAGCACAACGATCTTGTCCGCATTCTCGAGGATGCGCTCCTGATGGGAGATGATGAGAATGCTGCCCTGAATGTCCTCGTGCATCTTCTCGAAGACGCGGATGAGGTTCTGGAAGCTCCAGAGGTCAATGCCGGCCTCGGGCTCGTCGAAAATGGAGAGCTTGGTGCCGCGCGCGAGCATGGTGGCAATCTCAATGCGCTTGAGCTCGCCGCCGGACAGGCTGGCGTTCACTTCTCGGTTGACATAATCTCTGGCGCAGAGGCCGACCTCGGAGAGGTAGTTGCAAGCCTCGGAGAACGTGAGGCGCTTGCCGGAGGCGATCGTGATGAGATCGAACACCGTGAGGCCCTTGAAGCGCACGGGCTGCTGGAAAGCGAAGCTCACGCCCTTATGCGCACGCTCGGTGATGGAGAGATCCGTGATATCCTCCCCGTCCAGAATGATCTGGCCCGCCGTGGGCTTGACGATGCCGGCGATGATCTTCGCGAGCGTCGATTTTCCGCTGCCGTTCGGGCCGGTGATGACGACCATACGTTCATCAATGGTGAGGCTGACGTCGCATAGAATTTCCTTGTTGCCGTCTTCCCCGTCCGCGTCGAACGAAATGTGCTTGAGTTCCAACATGTGTTCGTTCGTCCTTTCTATCGTTATTTTTTATTAATAAAAGAATGATGCCGCGCTTGCGGTCAGTAAATAATCTTACTGTTCAGAAACAAGATTGTCAAGCGCCGAGGGATTGTTTTTTTCCATTCTTCCCTCGTTGTCATGATATATACTACTTCATACATAGGGAAATATCAGTGAGCAAATCACAAAAGAAGACAAAATCTTTTATCGTTGACAGCTCCTGACAGCTTCGATATAATAGATGCTGACATTGCGTCAGAATACAAGGAGGGATTGCGATGAAATTCTTTGACCGAGAGATCAAAAAGCTCGGCTTCGGTCTGATGCGTCTGCCGAAGAAGGGCGAAGAAATCGACGTAGAGCAGGTCAAGGTGATGGTGGACCGGTTTCTCGAGGCCGGCTTTACCTACTTTGACACGGCATGGGCCTACACTGGCTCCGAGGACGCGATTCGTCAGGCGCTGGTGGAGCGCTATCCGCGCGAGTCCTTCCAGCTGGCGACAAAGAACGCCGCGTGGATCGGCTGCCAGACGAGAGAGGACGCGATCCGGCAGTTTGAGGAGTCGCTCGAGCGCACCGGCGCGGGGTACTTTGACAATTACCTGCTGCACAACCTCGGAGAGATGCGCACGCAGGCCTTCGACAAGTTCGACATGTGGTCCTTCGTAAAGGAGAAAAAGGCCGAGGGCAAAATTAAGCACATCGGCTTCTCCTTCCATTCCACGCCGGAGGAGCTGGAGGAAATTCTCATTGCGCATCCGGAGGCAGAGTTCGTGCAGCTGCAGATCAACTACGCCGACTGGGAGGAACCTTCGATTCAGTCGCGCGGCGTCTATGAGATGGCACGCAAATACGGCAAGGCCGTCGTGATCATGGAGCCGCTGAAGGGCGGTCTGCTCGCCAATCCCCCGGCGTCCGTGGCGGAGATTCTGAAGGCCGCCGAGCCGGAACGCTCCGCCGCATCGTGGGGCATCCGCTTTGCGGCAAATCTGGACGGCGTGCTCGTGGCGCTCTCCGGCATGAGCGATCTGGAGCAGATGGAGGACAACATCTCCTTCATGAAGGACTTTGAGGGCATGAGCGCGGAGCAGCTGCAGGTGATGGACCATGCGCGCGAGGCGCTGGGCCGCATTCCGCTCATTCCCTGCACAACCTGCAATTACTGCGCAAAGGTCTGCCCGATGGAAATCGGCATCTCCGGCACGTTTACGGCCAAGAACATGCACACGCTCTATGGAGACATGGAGCGCGCCGCGCATCAGGAGCGCTGGCTGGTGGGCGGTCACGGCCGCAAGCAGGCTGTGGAGTGCATCCGCTGCGGCGCGTGCGAAGGTGTCTGCCCACAGCATATTGAAATCCGCGAGGAGCTCCAGAAAGCCGCAGAGCTCTTCGGCCAGAAGAAGGCAGAATAAACCCTATACACAAAAAAGACTGCAAATCCAACGGATTTGCAGTCTTTTTGATCTTCTCTTACGGAGCGGGCGTCTCCTTGGCGACGTCCTCATCCGTAATCTCCTCGCCCGCGAGCACGCGGTCCACCAGATCGGAAGCGCGCTTGACCAGCGCCTCATCCTGATACATGACCGAAACCCTCACGCGCGGGATGGAATAGGTAATGTCATTGCCGGTATTGCCGGTGACAGCGAAGGAATGAATGTCCCAATCAGCACCATCGCCCAGCTGCATCTTGACGAGAGCAGAGATTTCCTCACTGCTGACACTCGTGATAAACATGCCCTGCAGGCTGTTGAGGATGGAGTTGTAGTGCGTGATGAGACGGCCGGTGGAGAGCTTGTCAATGACGGCGGTGAGCACTTTCATCTGGTTCAGACCGCGCTGATTGTCGCCGGTCTGGAAGGCATAGCGCTCGCGGACGTAGCCCAGCGCCTGCTCGCCGTTGAGCTTGTTCATGCCCTTCTTGATGGGGAACTTGCCGTTGAAGGTCGTGAACTCGATCTCCGACTCGATCGTGACGCCGCCGACGGCGTCGATCAGCGTTTCAAAGCCGGTGAAGTTGATCTGCGCGTAGTAGTTGACCACCACATCATAGAGATCGGCCAGCGCGGTAATGGAGTTTCCGATGCCGTAGACGCCGCAGTGCGTGAGCTTATCGAGCTTGCCGCTGCCGGCGGGATTCGGAATGTAATAGTCACGCGGCGTATTGAGCAGGAGAATCTGCTTCGACTGCGGGTTGATGACGACGAGAATGTTCACGTCGCTGTTGCTCGTCTCGAGCGTCTTGCTGCGGGTATCGGAGCCGCTGAGGTAAACCACGAAGGGATCCTTCG
>JAZPZZ010000118.1:0-7822 GCA_045544935.1 Oscillospiraceae bacterium
CGCGCCCTCGGCATCATGTACATGCTGGGCGCCTGGGATATGATGGATAAGGAGAGAAACTGACATGGAGAAAAACGTACTGAATACCGATCTGAGCGGCAAGGTGGCCGTGGTCACGGGCGCGGGCGGCGTGCTCTGCTCTGAATTTGCGAAGGTGCTGGCCCGTGCGGGCGCCAAGGTGGCCCTGCTAAACCGCACCCAGGAAAAGGCGCAGAAATACGCCGACGAGATCAACGCCGAGGGCGGCGTTGCCATCGCTTACGGCTGCAATGTGCTGGACAAGGCGCAGACTTATGCTGTGGCAGAGCAGGTGCTGGCAGATCTCGGTCCTTGCGATATCCTCATCAACGGCGCCGGCGGCAACAACCCCAAGGCCACCACGGACAAAGAATACTATGAAGACGGCGACCTTGACGGCGACACCAAGAGCTTCTTTGATCTGGACGAGGAGGGCGTGGAGAGCGTCTTCAATCTTAACTTCCTCGGCACCCTGATCCCCACCCAGGCCTTCGCCCGGCAGATGCTGGGGCGCGAGGGCTGCAGCATTCTGAACATCAGCTCTATGAACGCCTTTACCCCACTGACCAAGATTCCCGCCTACTCCGGCGCGAAGGCAGCGGTGACGAACTTTACCCAGTGGCTGGCGGTGCATTTCTCCAAGGCCGGCATCCGTGTCAACGCGATCGCCCCAGGCTTCTTCTCCACAGCCCAGAACGCCAAACTCCTGTGGAACGAGGACGGCACGCCCACGGCGCGCACGGGCAAGATCCTGGCGGCCACGCCCATGGGACGCTTCGGCGAGAGCAAAGAACTCTCCGGCGCGTTGCTGTTCCTGCTCAACAGCGAGGCAGCCGGCTTCATCACCGGTGTGACCATCCCGATCGACGGCGGCTTCTCCGCCTACAGCGGCGTTTAAGGAGGACGGAAGCATGAACGCATTGAACGAGAAGATTTCTCAGATCGGCGTGGTGCCGGTCATCAAGCTCAACCATCCGGAGCGGGATGCGGCCGATCTCGGCAAGGCTCTCTGCGCCGGCGGTGTGCCGGTGGCGGAAATCACCTTCCGCGCTGCGGGGGCGGATATCGCCATCAAGCTCATGAAGGAAGCCAATCCCGACATGATCGTAGGCGCGGGCACGGTGACGAATACCGATCAGATCGACAAGGTGATTGAGGCGGGAGGTCAGTTCATTGTAAGCCCTGGCTTTGACCCGGAGCTCGTCCAGTATGCCCAAGAAAAGAACATCCCCATTTTTCCCGGATGCACTACCGCCAGCGAGTATCATCAGGCTCTCAAATACAATCTGGAAGTCATCAAGTTTTTCCCCGCCGAGCAGTCAGGGGGCCTGGCCAAGATCAAAGCACTCTCCGCGCCTTTCCCGCAGTTCCGCGTGATGCCAACCGGCGGCATCAGTCTGAAGAATCTGAAGGAGTACCTGTCCAGCCCGGTCATCGCGGCCTGCGGCGGCAGCTATATGGTCACGGCCGATCTGATCGACAACCAGAAGTGGGGCGAGATCATGGAGCTCTGCAAAAAGTCCAGAGAAATTGTCAAGGAAGCGAGGGCTTAACATGGAACTGAATTTACGTCCGAGAGAAGAATGTCGCTTTGATGCTGTGAGTCTGGGCGAGGTCATGCTCCGCCTGGACCCCGGTGAGGGACGCATCCGCACCGCACGCTCCTTCCGCGCCTGGGAAGGCGGCGGCGAGTATAACGTGATCCGCGGCCTGCACAAGTGCTTCGGGCTGAACACCGCCGTCATCACCGCCTTTGCCGACAACGAAGTCGGTAAGCTGATGCGCGACTTCATCGAGCAAGGCGGCGTTTCCACCGACCTGATCTATTGGAAGAAGACCGACGGCATCGGGCGCATCTGCCGCAACGGCATCAATTTCACCGAGCGAGGCTTCGGTATCCGCGGCGCCGTGGGCTGCTCCGACCGAGCCAACACCGCCATCTCCCAGGCCACGCCCGAGGATTTTGACTTCGAGACCATTTTCGGCAGGCTGGGCGTGCGCTGGCTGCACACCGGCGGCATCTACGCAGCTCTCTCCGAGCAGAGCTGCGAGACTGTGATCGAGGCTTGCAAGATTGCCAAGAAGTACGGCACCGTCATCTCCTATGACCTCAACTACCGCCCTTCCATGTGGAGCGCCATCGGCGGGCTGGAGAAGGCCCGGGAGGTCAACCGCGAGGTGGCAAAGTATGTTGACGTGATGATCGGCAACGAGGAAGACTTCACCGCCTGCCTGGGCTTTGAGATCGAGGGCAACGATGAAAACCTCAAGGAGCTGAACCTCGAGGGCTACAAGAAGATGATCGGCAAGGCTGCCGAGACTTACCCCAACTTCAAAGTCGTAGCCACCACGCTGCGCACTGTGAAGACCGCCACGGTCAACGACTGGAAGGCCATCTGCTGGGCAGACGGGAAGATCTGCCAGTCCAAGGAGTATAACGGCCTGGAGATTATGGATCGCGTGGGCGGCGGAGACTCCTTTGCCTCCGGCCTGGTCTATGGGCTCATGACCACGGGTGACGCCGAGAAGGCCGTCAATTACGGCGCGGCCCACGGCGCCCTGGCCATGACCACCCCCGGTGACACCTCCATGGCGTCTGTCAATGAGGTCGAGGCCATCATGGGCGGCGCGGGCGCAAGAGTGAAGAGGTAAGCGCATGAAGTCTTTTATGGATAAGGACTTCCTGCTGTCCACCGAGACGGCAAAACGCCTCTACCACGACTATGCCGCCGATCTGCCCATCATCGACTACCACTGCCACTTAAACCCGCAGGAGATCTTTGAAGATCGGCAGTTTGAAAACATCACCCAAGTCTGGCTGGGCGGCGGCCACTACAAATGGAGGCTCATGCGCGCCCTCGGCGTAGACGAGCGCTTCATCACCGGCGACGCCCCTGACCGGGAGAAGTTTCAGAAATGGGCGGAGACGATCTCCCTCGCCATCGGCAACCCGCTGTTCCACTGGAGCCATCTGGAGCTGAAAAACTATTTTGGATATGAGGGCGTCCTGAACGGCGAGACGGCGGAAGAGGTCTGGCAGCTTTGCAATGAGCAGCTGAAGGGCCTGTCTGCCCGTAAACTGATCGAAGGATCAAATGTCAAAGCTCTCTGCACCACTGACGATCCGGCGGACAGCCTGGAATGGCACAAAAAGCTTGCCTTGAATCCGTCCTTTGACGTGAAGGTCCTGCCCTCCTTCCGCCCGGACAAGGCGATGAACATTGAGAAGGATGATTACCCGGAGTACCTGAAACGACTGGGGGAGATCAAAAGCTATTCGCAGCTGGTGGAAACGCTAAAGGAGCGGCTTTCATTCTTTGTCTCCCTGGGCTGCCGGGTCTCCGATCACGGTCTGGAGGCGGTGCCCTACGCGCCTGCAACAGATGCCGAGGTCGAGGCAATCTTCCGAAAGCGACTCTCCGGAGAAATCCCCACAGAACATGAGCAGAAGCAGTTCAAGACCGCACTGCTGCTTGCACTGGGGCGGGAGTATCATCGTCTCAGCGTGGTGATGCAGCTGCACTTCGGCGTGATCCGCGATAATTCCTCCCGGGTTTTCAAGGCGCTCGGCCCGGATGCGGGGATCGACTCCATCGGGGATGCGGTCTCCGTCAAGGATCTGGCCGCATTCCTGAACGCACTGGACGAGACGGACGAGCTGCCGAAAACGATCCTATATTCGCTCAACCCCAACGACAACGCCGCGATCGAGACCGTCATGGCTTGTTTCCAGGGCGGATGCTTCGGCAAGCTCCAGCACGGCAGCGCGTGGTGGTTCAACGACCACAAAAACGGGATGCGGGAGCAGTTGACCAGTCTCGCCAATGAGGGCATGCTCTGCACCTTTGTGGGCATGCTCACCGACTCCCGCAGCTTTCTCAGTTATGCGCGTCACGAATACTTCCGCCGCATTCTCTGTGACCTGATCGGCGGCTGGGTGGAAAACGGCGAATATCCCAATGACCCCGATATGCTGAGAACTATCGTCGAGGGGATCTGCTTCCGGAATGCCCAGCGCTACTTTGATCTGTAAAGGAAGGAAAGCCATGAACCTGTATATCGGTATTGACCTCGGCACCTCGGCAGTCAAGCTGCTGTTGGTCAACGAAAAGGGTGAGATCCTCAAAACCGTCACGAAAGAGTACCCACTGCGCTTTCCGAAACCCGGCTGGTCGGAGCAGGATCCCGCCGACTGGTGGCGCGCGGTACAGCACGGCATCCTGCAGCTGACCGAGCATGCGGACAAGTCTTTGATCCGCGGCATTGGCTGCGGCGGTCAGATGCACGGCCTTGTCGCACTGGATGAAAATGACGCGGTCATCCGCCCCGCGATCCTCTGGAATGATGGCCGCACCGGCGAGGAGGTCGAATATCTCAATACTGTAATCGGCAAGGATCGCCTCTCCGCCATGACGGCGAACATTGCCTTCGCGGGCTTCACCGCGCCGAAGCTCCTCTGGATGAAAAAGAACGAGCCGGAAAACTTCACACGGATCAAGAAGATCATGCTTCCCAAGGACTATATCAACTACCGGCTCACCGGCGTCCACGCCACGGACTACTCCGATGCCAGCGGCATGCTGCTTCTGGACGTGGAGCACAAATGCTGGTCAAAGGAGATGCTGGAGATCTGCAGCGTGAGTGAAGCGCAGATGCCGAAGTTGTTTGAAAGCTATGAGGTCATCGGTACGATCCGGGACTTCGTCTCCGGCGCGCTGGGTCTGCCGCGCGATTGTGTCGTTGTGGCTGGTGCAGGCGACAACGCCGCTGCGGCGGTTGGAACCGGCGTAGTTGGGAAGGGCGGCTGTAACATTTCTCTTGGAACCAGCGGCACGCTCTTTATCTCCTCGGATCACTTTAGCGTCGATCCAAACAACGCTCTGCATGCCTTTGCCCACGCGGACGGGGGCTATCACCTGATGGGCTGTATGCTCTCCGCCGCCAGTTGCAACAAGTGGTTCTGCGAGGATATCCTGAATACCTCTGACTACGCAGCCGAACAGGCGGATATCACGGACGATAGGCTTGGCCGCAACCGGGTCTTCTTCCTGCCCTATCTCATGGGCGAGCGCAGCCCCATCAATGACACCAACGCCCGGGGCACCTTTACCGGCATGAGCATGGACACGACTCGCGCCGATCTCACCCAGGCGGTACTGGAGGGCGTGGCCTTTGCCATCCGCGACAGCTTCGAGGTGGCAAAAAACCTGGGGCTGGACATTCTCCGCAGCAAGCTGTGCGGCGGCGGGGCGAAATCTCCGCTGTGGCGGAAGATCTTTGCCAACGTCCTCGGCATCCCGCTGGATCTTGTTAAGACCGAGCAGGGCCCCGGCTATGGCGGCGCGATGCTGGCTATGGTGGGCTGCGGCGTGTTTGAGAGCGTACAGGATGCCAGCGATGCGCTGGTGGAGATCGCCTCCACCGTCGAGCCCGATCCCGCGCTCACCGCCCGCTATGAGGCGCAGTATCAGAAATTCAGAAAAATCTACCCGGCGCTCAAAGGCGTGTTCCGGGAAATTCTGTAAAGGAGAAACACATCATGGAAGTTTTCAAGAACATCCCCACCATTCGCTATGAGGGTGCGGACAGCAAGAACCCCTTGTCCTTCAAGTTCTATGACGCCGACCGCGTCATCATGGGCAAAAAAATGAGCGAGCATCTGCCCTTCGCCATGGCCTGGTGGCACAACCTCTGCGCCGCCGGCACGGATATGTTCGGCCGGGACACAGCGGACAAGTCCTTCGGAGCCGAGAAAGGCACAATGGAGCACGCAAAGGCCAAGGTGGACGCGGGATTTGAGTTCATGCAGAAGCTCGGGATCCAATACTTCTGCTTCCATGATGTTGACCTCGTACCCGAAGCGGACGACATCAAGGAGACCAACCGCCGCCTGGACGAGATCAGCGACTATATCCTCGAAAAGATGCAAGGCACAGACATCAAGTGCCTGTGGGGTACGGCCAACATGTTCTCCAATCCCCGCTTTATGAACGGCGCAGGCAGTTCCAACAGCGCGGATGTGTTCTGCTTCGCGGCGGCCCAGGTGAAAAAGGCTCTGGACATCACCGTGAAGCTGGGCGGGCGGGGCTATGTTTTCTGGGGCGGCCGCGAGGGCTATGAAACCCTTCTCAACACCGACGTGAAGTTTGAGCAGGAGAACATCGCCCGGCTCATGCATCTGGCGGTGGACTACGGCCGGAGCATCGGTTTTACCGGCGACTTCTATATCGAACCCAAACCGAAGGAGCCCATGAAGCACCAGTACGACTTTGATGCCGCAACGGCCATCGGATTTTTGCGGCAGTACGGGCTGGACAAGGATTTCAAGATGAACATCGAGGCAAATCACGCGACGCTTGCCGGCCACACCTTCCAGCACGATCTGCGTATCTCCGCCATGAACGGCATGCTGGGCAGCATCGACGCCAATCAAGGGGATATGCTCCTGGGCTGGGATACCGACGAATTTCCCTTTAACGTCTATGACGCGACCCTTTGCATGTATGAGGTGCTCAAAAGTGACGGACTCACCGGCGGCTTCAACTTTGACTCCAAAACCCGCCGCCCCAGCTATACCATGGAGGACATGTTCCACGCCTACATCCTCGGTATGGACACCTTCGCCCTGGGGCTCATCAAGGCGGCGGAGCTCATCGAGGACGGGCGGCTGGACAAGTTTGTGGAAGATCGCTACGCCAGCTACAAGACCGGCATCGGCGCGAAGATCCGTTCCGGCGAGACGACGCTTCAGGAACTTGCGGCGTATGCG
The DNA here is from genome assembly GCA_045544935.1 of Oscillospiraceae bacterium. Classification (GTDB taxonomy): domain Bacteria; phylum Bacillota; class Clostridia; order Oscillospirales; family Oscillospiraceae; genus CAG-103. The sequence goes on from JAZPZZ010000118.1 coordinate 6,788, forward strand.
GAAGAGATGGGCGCCCCGGCACTCCCCGGAAGCGGCTGTCAGGAGTATCTGGAGAGCGTTGTCAACAGCGTCCTTTTCCGGGGATAATCTTACCTGATAGTCCCTGTATGACCGCTTGGTTGGCCTGGTACCATCAGAGTATCAGCCTTGCGAGCAATTCAAACCCGGAATAACGAGAAACGGCCCAGGGGAAGCGATCCATCCCCTGGGCTTCATGTTGCTCAGATTCTCTTTAACGGTCTGTCAGTCAGTACATTGTTCAAGATTCTGACGGCCGAACGACACTTAGATGAATGTTTTGGATACTTCAGAATCGGTATTCCGATACACCCTCAGCAGTAGACAAGCTCGTGCAGGACAATCTCTTCCGCCCGGTTTCGGATATTGTTCATGCAGCGCACCCATTCCATCTGATCAGTTGACTTGAGTGATTCGGTTATGCCCTCTTGCTTTGCCAGTTGACGCAGGAGAAAATCCATACGCTCCTCGCAGGCCTCATCGATATCAACCAGATGCTGATCCAGCTTGCCGTTCACAAGCAGATTGGTGTATTGCACACGCCGGTGTTCTTTCAGATAGCTTTTACGCATCCGGCCATACTTGCCGATGGACCGTTGCGCAGTTTCGTTAATTGTCAGATTGGGGAGAAGGTAATCTCCGACCTGCCCGTAAGTGCCGCCGTTACGTTCGAAAAAGGATTTATTTGTATTCATGTTTTCCTCCAAAACTGATCTCATAAATTCCGTTCATTTCCTTTTGCAACAGCAGGCTTTCTAACACCTATCTAACAGTTTTCCGATTTTTCGAAAAAATCGGCATTATATTGTCATTGTTGGGTTTCATGGTATGACGACCTTGAAACCCTTGATTTTGCTGGAAAATTCGTGGTTTTCCATGCGCTTTGGTTACACCTCAGATGGCGCCCTGTGACCCCCTCTCGATAAATGGCATTCAAGAGGTCAGCGGTTCGATCCCGCTTATCTCCACCAAGCAAAGTCGGATCGTAGCCATGTCGTTCTGTGAGCCAAGGAGTTG
>JAZPZZ010000119.1:0-2073 GCA_045544935.1 Oscillospiraceae bacterium
CACGTCCCACGTGGTCTTGTAGGCGCCGAGACGCGTGACAACGTATGCCTGCGCCTGCGGCACGATGCGGATGCAGCGCACAATGACGATCAGCGCCAGTGCGATGAGAATGGGAACAACCAGTTGCATGATAGATCCTCCTTTTATCCTTCCACATTGATGGTCTCATGAATGGGTTTTACGATTAATTTGACGCCCTCGATGCGCAGCGCCTCGGCTCTGGAGCCCTCGGGGATGGTGTCGCCGTCCGCGCTGCGGGCCGTCCAGACCTTGCCCGCGACCTTCACCGCGCCCGTGCCGGCCACGTTGTCGATCGTCTCGAGCACCATGCACTCCTTGCCGACGTACATGTCCGCGTTTGTGGCCTGTGTTTTGCTGTTGAGATACTTTCTCGCGATCGGCCGCGTGAGGACGAGCGCCGCGACGCTGATCACGAAGAACCAGACCAGCTGCAGCCAAACCGGCGCGCCGAACAGGGAAGAGAGCAGCGCCGCCAGAGCGCCCACGGCGAACCAGATGGTTACAAGTCCGGCCGTCATGCCCTCCATCACCAGAAAGACCACGATCGCAATGCCCCACACAGCGGTCATGCTGAGCAGCCAATTGCCGATCTGCATCAGCAGCCCTCCTTTCATTCTTAGACTCTTTGTGTATATATTAACGTATTACCTATTAAAATGCAAGGACTATCTTCGGTAGTTTGCTGAAAAAATAGAACCAAAAACAGGCAAATGGTATTTACTTTTTCCAAACTGTCGTGTAAAATGAATTACAGTGTTAAAGTGCACAGCGGCGTATTGCCGGAATGATAGGAAAAGGAAGCAAAGGATATGTATAAACGCAACAAGGAAAATCGCTGCGAGGAGCTCTATGAAGCCCTCCTGCAGGTTGAGACGGTGGAAGAGTGCAAGAAGTTCCTCGAGGATCTCTGCACGGTCAACGAGCTGCGCGCCATGGAGCAGCGCTACCAGGTGGCGACGTATCTGCACAGCGGCATGATCTACAGCGACATTCTCGAGCGCACCGGCGCATCGTCCGCCACGATCAGCCGCGTCAATCGCTCGCTGCAGTACGGCGCGGGCGGCTATGAGGTCGTGTTCCGCCGTCTGGGCAAGATCGAGGGCGGGGAAGCGTGACCGCATCCTACGGACCGCTGGCGGCATGGTACGACGCTCTCACGAGAGACGTGGACTATGCCGCCTTCGCGGATTTTTATGAGCGGCAATTTGCATCGGCAGGGGGCGAAATGCGCACCCTGCTCGATCTATGCTGCGGCACCGGCACGCTCACCTGCCTGATGGCGCAGCGCGGCTATGAGATGATCGCGGCGGACGCGTCGCCCGATATGCTCATGCAGGCGCGCGAGAAGGCCGCCGAGCTTCCCGCTGACTGCGTGCCGCCGCTGCTGCTCTGCCAGAGCGCGGAGGAGCTCGATCTCTACGGTACGGTCGACGCCGCCTTCTGCTCGCTCGACGGGTTTGACTATCTCGCGCCGGAGACCCTGCCCGAGGTACTCCACCGGCTGCACCTCTTCATCCGGCCCGGCGGGCTTCTGATTTTCGATATCCGCACGCCGGAGTCGTTCGAGATGCTCGACGGCGAGCTCTTTGTCGACGAGACGGAGGACGTCCTCTGCCTCTGGCGGGCCGAACTCACGGACGGGGTCATGCGCTTCGGCATGGACCTTTTTGAGCGCGAGGGAGACCTCTGGACCAGAGCGTCGGAGGAGCACGAGGAATACGTCCACACGCCCGAGCAGCTCACCGGCATCCTGAAGCAGCAGGGCTTCGGCCAAATCCGAACCACTACAGATGGCCCGCAGGGCGATCAGGGGAGATTGTTTTTCGTTGCGACTCGAATTTAACCAACACAACACATCTGTGTTGTGTTGGAGAGGAAGAAGGAAGGAGCGGATATGAAGTTTTCGCGGCTCTTACGGAAACCGCGGAAACGGCATGAAGCGAGTTTCTTCTGACGACGGACCGCAGGGCAATCAGGGGAGATTGTTTTTCATCGCAACTCGGCTTTAACTCCGTGTCATCCTGAGCGGAGCGCGTCAGCGCGCAGTCGAAG
>JAZPZZ010000120.1:0-7917 GCA_045544935.1 Oscillospiraceae bacterium
CAGACCCGTGCGAAAGTCCGGCGCGCTCCTCTCCTCCTCCGGCGCGGTGCCGGAGGAGCGCAGCAGACGCCACGCGAGCCAGAGGATGTACGCGGCGCCGATCCACGACAGCCACCGGACGTAAGACCCCAGCACGCCGCCGAGCAGGCGGCAGAGCGCGACCGCGGCCATGCTGTCGATCAAAAAGCCGACGGCGAGACCGCGCCACTGCCGCAGGGCGACGGTTTTGCCATAGCGCAGGGCGGCCGAGAGCGAGCAGAGGTTCGCGGGGCCGGGCGTGATGGCAGTGATATAGCAATAGAGCAGAAACGACGGAAGAATGGAAAGCGGCAAGCGCGTCACTTCCTTTTCTCGGTATGGCTCTACTATACCAGAAAGCGCGCCGTTTGAAAAGAAGCACCCTTTCGGGTGCTTCTTTCGTGTTTACAGGCCCAGTCCGGCGATCCAGTTTTTGAGTTCGTCTTCCTTCGTTCTGCCGGAAAAGCGCTTGCCGGCGAGGACCTTCGCCCCATTTGCGAGGTCCTCAATGCGGCCCTGTCCCTCTCCGAGCGGGCTGCCGCCGGAGGTGAAGAACGGCACGATCGTCTTGCCGGAGAAGTCATAGGCCTCCAGGAAGGTGTCGATGATCGCGGGCTCGCGGTACCACCAGATCGGGAAGCCGAGGAAGATGACCTCCGCCTCCGCCACGGGCGCGGCGCTGTCCGCCATCGCGACGCGGCAGTTCGGGTCCGCCATCTCGACGGTGCTGCGGGCCTTCTTGTCCATCCAGTTGAGGTCGCCGCGCTGATACGGCACGGCGGGACGAATCTCATAGAGCGCCGCGCCGGCCGCGGCGGCGAGGGTCTGCGCCAGACGGGAGGTGCTGCCGCTGGCGGAAAAATAGGCGACGAGTGTTTTGCTCATGGTATTTCTCCTTTTATGCGCGCTTGTTGCGGCCCCAGAAGACGTTGTAGCGATCGGGCTTCCAGCCGGGCTTCACGTCCCTGACGGCCTCGGCGGCGGTGATGACGGCGTCGCCGTTGTCGATATCGATGAGGGTATAGCGGTCGTTGCCCATGCCGAGCTCCTTCATATAGCTCAGCTGGCGCAGGCCGTGGCGGCTCTCCACGCGCTCAACGAGCGCCTTGCCGCCGCCCTCGGGCAGGTTGTAAATGAGATCCATGCAGGCGTTGTCGACCGAGAGAATGTCGAGCGAGGCGAGAATACCGATATCCGGCGTCACAACCGGTTCGGCCTCCGGGCCTGCGCAGTCGCAGTCCACGGACATGTTGCGCATGGTGTTGATATAGCAGACGTGGTCGGCGAAGTGGTCAATCGTCGCCTTGGTGCTCTCGGAGATGCGCTCCATGAGCTCCTCCTCGGCGATGCTCCACATACCCGCGCCGGGCCAGGCGTGGATATCGCGCTTGCCGATGCGGCCGTCGGCACAGCCGATGCCGATGTTCTTGTTCGAGCCGCCGAAGCCGCCCATCATGTGGCCCTTGAAATGCGTGAGCACGAGCAAGGAATCATAGTTCAGCATGCTTTTGCCGACGTGCATCTCGGTAAACCACTTGCCGCCCTTGACCGGAAGCACGGCGACGCCCTCGGCGTCGGTGATGTCCACCGGGCAGAAGGTCCAGCCGTTGATCTCGAGCGTTTTGCGATGCTCCTCGGTCGTGTAGCGGCTGCCCTCATAGTAGGTGTTCGTCTCGATGATCGTCGCGTCCGGCAGACGCTGCTCGATCAGCTCCTTCACCCAAGGTCTGGGGATGATGTTCGGGCCCTCAGCTTCGCCCGTGTGCAGCTTGACGGCGACCTTTCCCGTGAGCACGGAGGCCACCTTGTCATAGATCTTCTTCAGACCCTCCTCGGAGAGATCGCGCGTGAAAAACACGACGGAGCTCTCACCCGTGCGCTCGGCAAAGGGCACGTACTTGTTTCCGTCCTTACCCGGTACCGGATTGCTCATTGTGTTAGTCCTCCTTCCAAATTTCCCTGGCCTGGCGGAATACCGCCCAGCCCTTCGGCCAGCCGACATACATCGTGGCGTGCGTGATGATGGCAGCGATTTCTTCTCTGGTCACGCCGTGGTTCTTCGCGTTCTGGAGATGATAGCCCAGCGAGGCGTCCGTGACGCCGGACGCCATGAGAGACACCACCGTGATGATGCACTTGGTCTTGACGTCGATGGCCTCCTCGTTCCACACCTCGCCGAAGAGCACGTCGTCGTTGAGGTGCGCGAACATCGGCGCGAAGCTGCCGAGCTGATCCCGGCCCGCGGTCTGTTTGATTTTTTCGCTCATGTGGTCTTCCCCCTATTTCTTGATAAACTGCAGGTCCTTTTCCGGCAGGTATAATAGAGATTCACGGTAATCATATGAGTCCTCCCAGCATGGTTCGGATGAAGGAGCAGGCCATCTCATAGGTGCTCAGATAGGTATAGGAGATGCCGGCCTGCTGCATGGCGTCGCGCTGCTTTTCCGTCACGAAGGTGTAGGGATAGAGCCCGTAGACGAACGGCAGGAAGGCATAGAGAAAGGTCTGCCGTCCGGCCTCGCCGAGTCCGGGGCAGAACTTCATAAGGCAGCGGTCCAGCGCGTCCTTGCTCCGACCATAGGACTTCTTAAACTCCACGAGGCGCTCCATGCGGGAGTTGGCCTCCATGTCATAGAGGTTCATGCTCAAAAGCTTGAGCATGAGCGGACGGCGCTCAAGCGCGCGGGCAAGCTCGGAGGAGAGCGCGTCAAGCGAGAGGGTCTCCTCCCGGTCGCAGAGCGAGTCGAGCTCGTCTGCAAAGAGGTCATATTCCTGCGCGAAGAGGGCGAGGAAGATCTCCTCCTTCGTCTCGAAATAATTATAGATCGAAGTGCGCGTGAAGGACGTCTGCTGCCCGATCTCCTTGAGCGTGATCTCCCGGAAGCTCATGGTCTCATACAGCTTCCGGCAGGCGGCGATGATCTCATCGGTCCGCGCCTTCGTCAGTTCCGCAGATCCTTTCGGCATGGCGGTGTTCCTCCGTTATTGTTCGTTCATTTTCATGCAGGGACCGAGCACGTCGCCGGTCTCGAGATATTCATACGTCGGGAACTGGAACAGCGCGGGCTTAAACTTGCGGTAGTCCACCTTCCCCTTCTCGGTGAGGATTTCCTCGTCCACATAGGTGCCCGTGATGCGGCAGATGTAGTTATCGAAGCCCGCGAGATCGTAGAGATCCTCCACCTCGCACTCGATGGAGACCTTGGCCGCGTCGATCATCGGCGCGCCCTTCTCGCCCACGGTATAGGCAAAGGCCGCGGACTTATCTTCCTTATTGCCGCTGACGCAGCCCATGCGGTCGGCTTCCTTGAGCCACGAGGCGTCCACGATGTTCACCGAGACGACCTTGTTTTCACGGATGCCCTTGTTCGTATAGTGCGCCTTTTAAATATAATGACACGATGTCAGAACTTAGTATAGCATCGTTCTGACACCGTGTCAACAGCTTTGCATCAGGAATATTTTCTGTCATACAGCAGCGCTGCCAGCAGCACCACGAGGCAGGAGCCCGCGTTGTGCACCAGCGCGCCGGTGGTTGGGGTGAGGATTCCCATGACGGACAGCGCGACCGCCACGAAGTTGATGCCCATGGAGAGCGCGATCGCGCCGCGGATGGTCCGGACCGTGGTATTGGACAGCCACTTCAGATACGGCAGCAGCGAAAGATCGTCCGACATGAGCGCCACGTCGGCGGCCTCCACGGCAATGTCGCTGCCCATGGCGCCCATGGCCACGCCGACGTCGGCGGTCTTGAGCGCGGGGCTGTCGTTGACGCCGTCGCCGATCATGCAGACTTTGCCGCTGCGCTTCAGCCGGTCCAGCTCCGCGACCTTATCCTCCGGCAGGAGGTTGGCCCGCACCTCGGTGATGCCGACCTGCTGCGCCAGATACGCCGCCGCCTCGGCATGGTCGCCGGTGAGGAGCACGGCCGTCGTCTGCATCTCGCGCAGCTTCCGCACGGCCGCCTTCGCCTCCTCGCGGACAGTATCGGAGAGCGCGATGACGCCGGCGGCCTGCCGTTCTCTGGCCGCGAGGACGGAGGCCTTCCCCTGCCGGCGCAGACGGGACAGCGCTTCCGAAACGGACGCCGGAATCGTGACGCCCGACTCGGTTAAGAACGATTCATTCCCGAAGTGCCACGTCTCCCCGCCGATCTTGGCGGACACCCCGCGCCCTGCGGTCATGTGAAACTCCGCGCACGCGGGAACCGCGATCTCCTGCTGTGCGGCATACGCGACGATCGCGCGGCCCAGCGGGTGCTCGCTCCGGCGCTCGGCGGAGGCCGCCGCCGCGAGAAGCTGCTGTGAATCCATGCCCTCCGGCGGGAGGATATCGCTCACCGTGAGCGCGCCGTGCGTCAGCGTGCCGGTCTTGTCGAACGCGATCAGACTGACGCCGCCCATGGTCTCGAGCGCCTCGCCGGATTTGATGATAACGCCGTGCTTTGTCGCCTGCCCGATGGCGGCCATGATGGCCGTCGGCGTTGCGAGCACGAGCGCGCAGGGGCAGAAGACGACCAGCACCGTCACCGCGCGGACAACGTCCTTCGTCGCGATCCACGCGATGACCGCGATCGCGAGCGCGACGGGGACGAGCCAGCTGGCCCATTTGTCCGCGATGCGCTGCGTGGGCGCCTGCTTGTTCTCCGCGTCCTGCACCATGCGGATGAGCTTCTGCAGGGAGCTGTCCTCCCCGACCTTCGTCGCGCGAAGGTCCACGGCGCCGAAGCGGTTGACCGTGCCGCTGAACACCTCGTCGCCGACCGTCTTATCGACCGGCAGGCTCTCGCCCGTCATGATCGACTGGTCCACGCTGGTCTCCCCCGCGACGATCACGCCGTCGACCGGAATGAGCTCGCCCGGCAGAACGCGCAGGAGGTCGCCCGCGCGAATCTGCTCCACGGGGATGGTCTCCTCTTTCCCTTCGGTGAGCCTTCGGCCCTGCTGCGGCGTGAGGCGGATGAGATTCGTGAGGCCCTTTTTGGCGCGGTTCGTCGTCATATCCTCGAGCAGCGCGCCGAGCGCCATGATGAAGGCGACCTCTCCGGCCGCGAACAGGTCCCCGATCAGCAGCGCCGCGATCATGCCGATGCAGATGAGCAGCGCGGAGGAGATCTTGCTCACGCCCCGGTTATGAATCAAACGCCAGACCGCGAGATAGAGCAGCGGGACGCCGCAGACGATGACCGCGGCCCACGCGAGATAGGCGCCCCACGCCGCGCCGACGCGGGGCAGGATGAAGGATAAGAGCAGAACGGCGCCGGCAAGCAGCGTCATCGGCAGGCCGGAGAGCAGATCATCGAGTTTCTTCCACATGGTGTTCCTCCGCTTGACAGAAAGCATTTCCCGGTATAGGATGGATTCAATACATTTTGTTCGATATCTATTATATTGTTTCGCAGCTCGGAAACAACAATCAGATGCTTTCAAACGTAAGTTACGGAACAAAATCGGAGATTTGTTCGGGAGGAATCACCATGGACCGACGGCAGCAGAAGACCAGAAAGGCCATTTTCGACGCGTTCATCCGCCTGCTGGAGCGCAAGAGCTTCGGCAACATCACGGTGCAGGAGATCATCGACGAGGCCAACATCGGGCGCAGCACGTTTTACGCCCACTTTGAGACGAAGGACGAGCTGCTGCGCGCCATGTGCACGGAGATCTTTGAGCACGTCTTCTCTGCCGAGCTCGAGAAGGAGCGGACGCACGACTTCTCCGAGGGCGGCAGCGCGCTCGACCGTGAGATCACGCACATTCTCTACCACGTGCACGACAGCCGCCGCTATATCAGCGGCATCCTCTTGAGTGAGAGCGGCGACCTGTTCATGCGCTATTTCAAGGAATACCTCAAAACGCTGTTTGAAAGCGCCGGCATCGCGCAGCAGCCGGGCATTCCGCGGGACTACATCATGAATCACCTCGTCTGTGATTTCGCGGAAACCGTGCGCTGGTGGATGCGAAACGAGCGCTACACCCCGGAGGAGATCAGCGCTTTCTTCCTGTCAACAACGCCGGATGGAAAATAAAAAAGCACCTGCAATTATCAGGTGCTGTAAGATTTACATCATTCGCGAAGCGACATCATTGGCAAAGCCAACATCATTTGCCCGCAAGGGCAAACATCATAAAACAACCTCTCTTGCCCAAAAGCAAGAGAGGTTGTTTCTGGAACGAGTTAACTTAAATAATATCAGAGGTCAAAAAGCTTCTATGGGGCGGGTCTGGGAGGGGATGGGATTCCCCTCCCAGTAATTGAGCGAAGCGGATCTTCGCTCGCGGTCTTGCCGCGAGCCCTCCAATAAAAAAGCACGCACTTGCGTGCGTGCTTTTTGATTGGAGGCGCCACCCGGATTTGAACCGGGGGTCAAGGATTTGCAGTCCCATGCCTTACCACTTGGCTATGGCGCCGTCGTCGGAACGGGCTCGCTGCGCTTCTCTTTCCGCCGCCGGGCTTTGCCCTCTGGCGAAAAGTTCCGCTCCGCTCCCCCGTTCCTCCTCTCAAAATCAAAACTCGTTTTGATTTTGTTTGGGGCGGGGATGCCCATTCGTATATAAATTTCTGTTCCTTGCGGAACAGAAAAATTGGAGCGGGCGACGAGGCTCGAACTCGCTACCTCCACCTTGGCAAGGTGGCGCTCTACCGGATGAGCTACGCCCGCATATCCACCGCAGCAATGACTCACTGCGGTGTGGTGCCTCCGGTCGGAATCGAACCAACGACACGCGGATTTTCAGTCCGCTGCTCTACCATCTGAGCTACAGAGGCATATACACTTGGTGGGAACAACTGGACTCGAACCAGTGACCCCCTGCTTGTAAGGCAGGTGCTCTAACCAGCTGAGCTATGCTCCCGTTTCAAAGCTTTGTCATTATACAAGACAGGGGCGGAAATGTCAATCCCCTTTTTGCAATTTTTTTGACAGTGCGTGGAGAAATATGCTTCCCCACGCACCGATTTATTTTCAGGCTTCGTCCAGAATCGCCTGCAGCTCGGGCGCGGCGAAGGAATAGACCGCGTCGCAGAACTGGCAGGAGACCTCGACGGACTTGCCGTCCGCAATCATCTCCCGCAGCGCGTCCGCGCCGACGGTGCCGAGCGCGCCGCGCACGCGCTCGCGGCTGCAGTAGCAGCGGTATTCCACCGGATGGCGCTCCACGATCTCGGGCGCGAGATCCTTCATGACCTGCGTGACAACCGCCTCCGGACCGTCCTCGGCGAGGATGGTGGTAAGCTGGTCCATGAGGAAGATGTTGTCCTCGAGTTTTTCAATGAGGCTCTCCGGCGCGCCGGGCAGCAGCTGCACGATGAAGCCGCCGGCGGCCTTGATGCTGCGGTCGGTATCGACGAGGACGCCGAGACCGCTCGCCGCGGCAATCTGCTCGCTCTCGACGAGATAGGCCGCCAAATCCTCCGCGATCTCGCCGGAGACGAGCGCGGTGCTGCCGATATAGGGCTCGCGCAGACCGATATCGCGGCTGACGGTGAACATGCCGTCGCGCCCGACGGCGCCGCCGACGTCTAGCTTGCCGTCGGGCCGGAGCGGGAGATCGACCGACGCGTCGCCCACGACGCCGCGGACGTTTCCCTCATGGTCGGAGACCGCGATGACGCTGCCGATGGGGCCGCCGCCCTGCACGCGGATCGTGAGCGAGGCGTCGTCCTCCTTCATGAGATCGCCCAGCATGGACGCGGCGCACAGCGTGCGGCCGAGCGCGGCGGAGGTAGTGGGCGTGAGATGATGAATGTCCTGCGCGCGCTGCACGGTGCTGCGCGCGGTGATGACCTGCATTTTGACAAAGCCGTCAGCCGAGACGGCGCGAATGATTTCGTCCATGGTAGGATGCTTCCTTTCCTGAATGAATTGCTGTGCGTGAAAAAGCCTGTCATCCTGAGCGGAGC
>JAZPZZ010000121.1:0-16342 GCA_045544935.1 Oscillospiraceae bacterium
GGGTGTCCTTGGCCAGCGTGTAGGGCATGAACACATAGGAGCGGATCTGGCTGCCCCATTCGATCTTCATCTGCACGCCCTTGATATCGGAGATCTTCTCCAGATGCTCGCGCTCCTTGATCTCAGCCAGACGCGCGCGGAGCATGTTCTTGCAGTTCTCGAGGTTCTGGAAGTGGCTGCGCTCCACCTGGCTCGCCACGACGATGCCGGTCGGGATGTGCGTCAGACGCACGGCAGAGGAGGTCTTGTTGACCTTCTGGCCGCCCGCGCCGGAGGAGCGGTAGACGTCCATCTTGATGTCCTCGTCGCGCAGCTCGATCTCGCTGTCCTCCGTGATCTCGGGCATGACCTCCACGGCGGCAAAGCTCGTCTGGCGGCGGGCGTTGGCGTCGAACGGGCTCACGCGCACGAGACGGTGCACGCCGTTTTCGCTCTTGAGGAAGCCGTAGGCGTTCTCGCCCTCAATCGCGAGCGTCGCGCTCTTGATGCCGGCCTCGTCGCCGTCGAGATAATCGAGCACCTTGCAGCTGTAGCCGTGCTGCTCGGCCCACATGTTGTACATGCGGTAGAGCATCTGCGTCCAGTCCTGCGCCTCGGTGCCGCCCGCGCCGGCGTGGAAGGTGAGAATGGCGTTGTTCGCGTCGTATTCACCCGTCAGCAGCGTCTGCAGGCGCATCGTCTCGAGCTTTTCCTCAAAGGCGGCATATTCGCTCTGCAGCTCGGGCAGCATGGAGTCGTCGTCCTCCTCGATGGCCATCTCGCAGATGGTCGTCATATCGTCCCAGCCGGAGCGGAGCTTTTCGTATTTCTCGATCTTGTTTTTCAGCGCGCTGATGCGCTTTTGCACCTTCTGGCTGTTCTCCGTGTCGTTCCAGAAGCCCTCCTGCGCGCTCTCCTCCTCCAGCTTTTCGACCTCGTTGCGCGCGTCGTCCAGCTGCAGGGATTCGCCCAGCGCCTCCAGCTTCGGCAGCAGGGCGTTGAGCTTGTTTTTATAATCCTCAAATTCAATCAGCATTGATTTAACACACCTTATTCAAATATAGATTCTGAGTTATTATACTCAAATTCCGCCTTTTTGTAAATACCTGCATCTATATGCATGCCATAATACGCATAAATATGCACAAACAATTTATGGATTTTTCTCTCAATTCAAGGAAAACGCTGAAATTACAGCGAAATAATCGATGAATAATTGACTTTTTTAGGAAATCATGCTTTACTGTGATTGTATTTTATTCATGGAAGGGGCATGTTTTATGCATAAGACCCAACAGGCAAGCCGGTTTCTGGCCCTGATCCTGCTGCTCGCGATGCTCATGAGCATCGGCGTTTACGCAGTGGACGCGCAGGCCGAAGCCCCGGCCGCCGCGCTCGACGCGGCCGAGCCCACGCTCATTTCGATGGACTCCTCCGAGACCATCACGATCACGTTCCCTCTGTCCAAGGCGCAGGTCGGCGCGTATAACGCCGCCGATGCGATCACCTGGACGCTGACGCGAAACGAAACCTACGCCAACGCGGGCGAGATCCATCCTGTCAACGGCGAAACGGCCCTCTTCCCGAACGAGGTGCAGTCCATCGCGCTCGACAAGCTCACCTATTCCGGCCGCGGTGCCTTCAAGGTCTCGAGCGTCACCTCCGAGCTGGACGGCCAGAACCTCGTCCTCACGATCAAGACGGCGGCCGCCACCTCCAGCGGCAACAACAGCCTCATCCACGGCGAGGGCGGCGCGTATATGGACATCGCCGGCTCCTTCACGCTCACCGGCATGGCCGATAACGTCACGCTCGCCGAGAAGGACAACATCGTCGTCAAGCCCTATGCGAGCTTCCACACCATGTGGGAGATCTACTCCGAGATCACGGCGCTCGCCGCCGAGGGCGATGATGACGCCGCCACCGCGAAGCCCTACGTCGTCGAGGGCTCCATGGGCACCTCCACCGCGGGCTACAACATGCCCTATCTGATCGTCGCCAAGGACAGCAAGGCCGTCTCCGAATGGCTCGCCCTCTGCGAGCAGGCCGAAACGCAGCCCGATCAGGTCCTCGCCGATCTCAAGGCCGGAAAGTACGACGATGTGAAGGTTCCCGTCCTCTATTCCAACATCCACTCCAACGAGATCGCCGCCGTCGACGGCATCATGGAGTTTGCCAAGATCCTCGTCGAGCAGGAGAGCGTCGATTATACCAAGCTGACCGCCCTCACCGAGGCGGGCAAGGCCAAGGTCGAGACCCAGCGCGCCGCGCAGGGTCTGCACTTGAGCAGCCTCATCGAGGACAAGACCTCCTTCCTCGGCGCCATCTGGCCGAGCGACAAGAGCCAGAAGTCCGGCAAGGTCGCCGGCTTTGACAGCTACTATGACAGCGAGTCCGTCACCGTCACGGTCGACGAGCTGCTTGATGACGTCTTCTTCCTCCTCGTGCCCGAGCAGAACGTCGAGGGCAGACTGTATCTCACGCGTGAGAGCTCCAACGGCTTTGACCTCAACCGCGACAACTCCTTCCAGGTTACGAAGGAGACCCAGAACATGCAGCACTTCATCGGCACGTTCAACCCCGTCACGCACGTGGAGCTGCACGGACAGGTCACCGGCTTCCAGGTTGAGCCCTGCGATCCGCCGCACGAGCCGAACGTGGAGTATGACCTGCTGGCGAACCACCTCATGACAGGCGGCGAGGCCTTTGGCGCCGCCGCGGTTGCGAACAACGCCGATTACCAGTCCTACGTCATCCCCGAGAGAGACTATCTCTACAGCGATGACGACGGCAACGCCTGGTGGGCCGATCCCTGGGACGACATGTCCACCAGCTACACCCCGCAGTTTGCCATGCTGCAGGGCTGCGTGGCCTACACGGTTGAGCTCCCGGCCTACAGCGAGTCCGCCCGCACCGCCGCCACCTTCGGCATGCTCGGCCTGTCCGACTACGTCGCCGCCGAGAAGCTCGCCTATCTCACCGATCAGGTCACGATCTACCAGCGCGGCTTAAACAACCTCAATTCCGACGCCTCCGTCGGCCCGTGGTTCACCGATGAGCACGACGTCGTCGGCGCCGAGGCGGAGATTTTCCGTCCCGCCTATGACGGCGAGGGCGAGAACGGCCAGTTCTTCCCCGAGGCCTATCTGATCCCGCTGGACGCGGCCAATCAGGTCAACCTGCAGGCGGCCTATGACATGGTCGAATGGCTCACGAGAAACGACGTCAAGGTCGCGCTCACGAATGCCGACGTCACCGTCGGCGGCGTGACCTATCCCGCCGGCACGGCCGTTGTCAGCATGTATCAGGCCAAGCGCAGCGTCGCCAACGGCGCGCTCTATGACGGCACGGTTATCACCGGCTGGACCACCCTCTATTCCGAGGGCATCACCGCCTTCAACTACACGCGCGGCTTTGACGAGATCGTCGTCACCAAGCCCGCCGATTACAAGACCATCGCTGCCGCCGTCGGCACGACGCTCGATTATGACGCCGCGCTCGCCTGGCTCGCCGAGAACGCCAAGAGCCAGTTTGACGGCGACGAAAACGGCGACGTGATCATCTCCAACGCCTCCGAGGACGCCGTCTGCGCCGTCAACGCGCTGCTCAAGGACGGCAAGACCGTCGGCATGATCACCGAGGGCGAGCATAAGGGCGACTTCATCGTCTCCTTCGCCGACTGGCAGTCCGTCAGCGCCGACTATGTCCTCACCGGCACCGGCGTGGTCGACGAGGAGCTCACCGCCTTCGTCATCGGCAAGTCCCCTGTGGTCTACATCGCCGGCGCCGCCGCCAAGATGGCGCCCGCCTCCTACGGCTATGTGAACCAGAACTACATCAACTGGTCCTCCGGCGGCTTCAACTATGACCGCTGGGCCATGGATATCCTGAGCTTCGACACCACGCTCGACGCCTCCGCGGCCGACGCCGTGGTCGGCTCCTCCGGTCTGGACGCCGGCGCGCTCGCCGCCGTGCAGTCCGGCGCGACCTACATCGGCTATACCAGCAGCGCGGCCAGCTCCGTGAGCCGCAGCCTGCTCAACGGCCTTTCCACCGGCAGAGTCGGCGGCATGGATTGCCTCGGCTATGTCACCTATCCCGAGGAGAACCTCACCAACGCCAGCTACATTGCGCAGGGCGACGACGTGCTCTACGGCTACGGCACCGCCTACTTCACCGCCGTGCCCGAGGGGGCCAAGGTGCTCGTCCAGCGCGACGGCTCGAAGGAGCCTCTCGAGGGCTTCCTCCGCGGCGACGTCTCCGCCTTCCTTGGCGGCATCCAGGCCTTCGCATATGTCGGAGCGGATAAGAACGGCAACGAGGTGAACGTCACGCTCTTTGCCAACACGCTCACGCAGAAACTCCACCAGCGCGATGAGTTCGCCTTCATCAGCAACACGCTCTTCGCGGGCGAACTGACCGACGAGGCCTATCCGATGGCCGAGCCGGCCGAGCCGACCGAGACCGCGGAACCCACCGTTCCCACCGAGGCGCCGACGACGCCTTCTGCTCCTCCGGTCGAGCCCACCGTTGAGCCCACCAAGGAGCCCTGCGACGGCGGCGAGAACTGCCCGAGCATCCAGCTGGCCGACGTCGACCGCTCCGCCAAGAGCTGGTACCACGAGGCGGTGGACTGGGCCTTCGCCGAGGGCGTCACCACCGGCACGACCGATACCACCTTCAGCCCGAACGACGGCTGCACGCGTGAGCAGGTTGTGACCTTCCTGTGGCGCGCTGCCGGCAAGCCCGCGCCGAAGAGCACGGACTGCCCCTTCACCGACGTGAAGCCCGGCTACTCCTACGACGCGATCCTCTGGGCCGTCGAGGAGGGCGTCACGAACGGCACGAGCGCGACGACCTTCAGCCCGAAGGACACCTGCACCCGCGAGCAGATCGTGACCTTCCTGTGGCGTGCCGCTGAGGAGCCCGCGCCGAAGACCACGGATTGCCCCTTCACCGACGTGAAGGCCGGCTATTCCTACGACGCGATCCTCTGGGCCTCCGAAAACGGCATCACCACCGGCATGACCGAGACCACCTTCGTCCCGAAGGGCACCTGCACGCGTGCGCAGATTGTCACGTTCCTCTATCGCGCGCAGTAACATTCTTACACATCTTCGAAGCCGTCTGAAATGCAGGCGGCTTCGTTTTTTTTTGCCGCCCAAAATCTCTGCTTTGTCCAAACGGAGCCGCCGGAATGGTGCAGAACGAACAATTTTTCGTTCAGCCCTTAACATAACAGGGCGAGACCCTGCAAGGAAACGACGGAAAATAGAGAGAAAAAGGAAGCCGCGGCTTTTCGTTCCACTTCATGCATTTTCCGAAGTTTGACGCGCTGTTTACCGTTTCGTGTAATCTCATTGGTTTTTGTAACCATTTGATTTTCATTACGGAAAAACAGAGGAGGATTCCCCATGAAGAACGTCCGCCGGATCTTGGTGCTGGTGCTGCTCATCGCAGTGCTGACCAACGCGTTCGGCATGCAGGCGTTTGCCGCCGGCTCGCGCAATCCCGAGGCTTATCTGCCTTATTCCCCCTATGCCGCCTATGGCTATCCCAATGCATACGTCAGCTTCGGCGACAGCATCCCCGCCGGCTACGACCGGTATGAGAACAATACCGTGATCGGCTATCAGCCCACGCCGGAGACGAGCTATCCCAGCATTGTCGCCAAGGCGCTCAACTGCTGGCATTATCCCGCCAGCTTCATCGGCTACCGCACGACGGAGCTGCTCGTCAGCCTCGGCGTTCCGGTCGAGAACCCGGATCTCTACCATACCACCGGCTATTCCTGGATGTATGATGAGGACGGCCTCTGCCATTACTGGGACGGCAGCGCGGCCATCCCGACGCCCATCAGCTACGGCGTTTCGGTCGCGTCTCTCATGACGATCAACGTCGGCAATAACGACGTGCTCACGGCGCCGCTGTCTCTCGCCGCGGTCGACGTGCTCGAGGCCGGCGAGAAGTACCAGGCCAATCAGGAGACCATTGCCAAGGCCATCGAGTCCGGCAAGCTGCCCGAGACCCTCGCCGGCATGTACAACCTCATGAACCAGCTCGGCTACTATAAGGAATACATCCCCGCCGTCCTCGCCCGCATGGAGGCCGGCGTCGAGCAGATCAAGACCAACATGCCCAGGATCATCGAGCGTCTGCGCAGCGTGAACACCACCGGCCAGATCGCGATTATCGGCATGTACAATCCCTATGAGAAGATGACCCTCACCGACTCCGGCCTCATCCAGATCGGCAAGATGGGCGCGCTCGTCTGCAGCCGGGTCAATGAGTACTACAAGCAGCTCTGCAAGGAGACCGGCTGCACCTACGTCGACGTCACCGACACCGAGAGCTTTGCCGACCTAAACCCCGGCTCCATCCTCAAGGGCCTCGGCGAGGACGCGCACCCGACCCATAAGGGCCATGCCTACATGGCCAAGCAGATTCTCGATGCGATCCTCGTTATCCTGCCCTACAAAGACGTGGCGGAGAGCGCGTGGTATCGCGAGAGCGTCGATTACTGCTACCGCAACACCCTCATGCTCGGCACCGCGGCCGACACCTTTGCCCCCGATGACTATATGACGCGCGCCATGGTCGCCACGGTCCTGTGGCGTCTGGCCGGCTCTCCCGCCGCCGAGGGCAAGCTGCCCTTCACCGACGTGGAGGAGGGAAGCTGGTATTACGACGCGGTCAACTGGGCCTACCAGAACAAGATCGTCAACGGCGTCGGCTGGGGCCGCTTCGCGCCCGACCGCGACGTCTCCCGTCAGGACTTCACCGTGATGCTCTATCGCTATGCCGGACTTGAGGGCCTGGTGAAGCAGGAGGGCAGCCTCAACCTGCTCGAGCGCTTCGGCTTCAAGGATCTCCGCTCCGCCGCGAAGTACTCCCTCGAGAGCCTCAGCTGGGCATGGAACAACGGCATCCTCAACGGCGTGAATTCCACCCAGATCGACCCCACCGGCCGCCTGACCCGCGCCCAGTGCGCCGCGCTCATCATGCGCTTCGATAAGAACATCTACACGACCGGCCCGGTCGACTAAATCCAATCAATCCCCAAAAAGCTCACGGCAGTCCGCCGTGAGCTTTTTTGTACGGCAGGGATTCGGTGTTGCATTTTCGGGCATCAACGAGTAAACTGAAGCTGAAAAGGTAAAAGCATCCGCGTTTACAGGAGAAACAACAGGGAGCGGCTGTCCATGAATGAAACGAAAAATCAACCGGTGCTCTGGCCGGGCTGGGAGACGGTCTCGCAGATCGGCAGCGGGAGCTTCGGAACGGTGTATGAAATTCGGCGCGAGCTCCTCGGCGAAACAGAGCGCGCGGCGCTGAAGGTCATCACGATTCCCCGCAGCGCGAGCGAAATGAATACGCTCGCCGAGGAGGGGTATGATCGAGAAAGCCTCGTCCGGCACTATCGCGGCCTGATGGAGGAGATCGTGAAGGAATACCGCCTCATGGCGCGCATGCGGGGCAACAGCACGGTTGTGGACTGCGATGATCTCCGATATGAGCAGCACGATGACGGCGTCGGCTGGACGATCTATATCAAGATGGAGCTGCTCATGCCGATGCCGCAGATGATGAAGCCGGACTATGACGAGCAGGAGACCCTGCGCGTGGGAACCGATCTCTGCAGCGCGCTGGCGCTCTGCTCCCGCTATCACATCGTCCATCGCGACATTAAGCCGCAAAACATCTTCGTTTCCGCCGCCGGACACTATAAGCTCGGCGATTTCGGCATCGCGAAGGTTTCCGAGCATACCACCAACGGCACGCGGATCGGCACGCTCAAGTTTATGGCGCCGGAGGTCTTCAACGGGCAGCCGTACGGAGCGCGCTCGGATCTCTATTCCGTCGGCATGGTGCTCTATTGGATGATGAACGACATGCGCCTTCCGTTTCTTCCGCCCGCGCCGGAGCTCATCACGGCCGAGGCCGAGCAGAACGCCCGCGTCTGCCGCTTTCGCGGAGATCCGCTGCCGCGGCCGGTCAACGGAAGCGATGCGCTCTGGGCGATCGTGCGCAGGGCCTGCGCCCATCATGCGGAGGACCGCTATGAAACGCCGGAGGAGATGCTCGCGGAGCTGCGTCTTCTGCAGAACGACCCGTCGGAAACGCTTCGCGAGATGACGATTCCGCGGGAATATCTGCCGCGGGAGGCCGCGGCGGATTCCGCCGCGGAGGAGACCACGCTGCTCCCGCAGCCTGCGCCGCGCAAGAAAAAATACGGCTGGTATCTCGGCCTGCTCGCGCTTGCCGCGGCGGCGGGGCTGCTCTGGCAGCTGCCGGGCAGAGGAGGAGAAGAACCGACCCAGCCCGCGCCCACGGCTGCGCCGACCGGCCCTGTCGCGGGCGAGGTGTTCGAGGGCCATCATTATGAGGTCTTCCTCGAGCGCGATGTTCTCACGTGGGAGGATGCGCAGCGCTTCTGCCTGGAGCAGGGCGGCCATCTCGCGGTCATCTCCTCGGAGGAGGAAAACGACTTCCTCCGCGCGCTGCTGGACAAGCGCGGCTTCAAAAGCGCCTATTTCGGTTTCTCCGATGCTGCCAATGAGGGCGAATGGGAGTGGGTCACCGGCGAGCCGGTTTCCTATACCAATTGGTACGAGGGCGAACCGAATAACGATCAGGGCAGCGAAAACTACGCCGGATTCTATTTCCTGAAAAACAGCGGCGCCCAGTGGTTTGACGGGGACTTCGGCGACCAGTCCAACGGCGGCAAAGCCTTCATCTGCGAGTGGGAGTCATAAAAGCACAACAGAAAGGCTCACGGCAACCCGCCGTGAGCCTTTTGTGAAGCCCGTAGGGGCGGCTTGCCCCTCCCGCAAAATGGTCCCTGTATAATAACATAATATATATTACGTAAACTAAATATTACGTAAACTAAATGGCGTTAAACAGCCCGAGGCCGATCGACCTCGGGCTGCATTTCACACGATTAACATCCACATCCACAACCACAGTCGTCGCCGCAGCTGCAGCCGCAGGAGCAGCCGCCCTCGTGGTGACAGGTCGCCTCCGCCGAGCCGTAGCGCAGGCGGTTTTCCAGCATCGCGATCACGAGATCGTCCGCCTTGCCGTAAAGCCCCGCGAGCACGGCGATGCCGTGCTCAAAGAGCGCGTCGCGCGCCTCCTCACCGAGACCGCTGCACAGCACGACGTCTACGCCGAGCTCCTTGAGGAAGCTGCACACGCCGTCGTGCCCGTTGGCGGGGGACTCCACCACGTCGGTGAAGACCACGGTGCCCTCCTCATTATAAATCTTCATCCACTTCGCGTGGCCGAAGTGCTCGGCCACCTGCTCGGTTTCGGGCTCATAGGGAACTGCCAGTCTCATAGGGAGAACCTCCTCATGCGTCACAATTTGCCCCAGAATAACACAAACGCATGGAAACGGCAAGGGCCAAAGCAAAGGAGAGCCGCCGGGTGGCTCTCCTTTGAACTGTTTACGCGTTTGCAGCGTTTTGCGCAGAAGTGCTTTTGCTTCTCCGCTTGCCCTTGCCGCGGCTGCGGCGGCGGGAGTGCGAGGCCTTCGCCTTGTAGTAGCTCTCCATGCTCTCGGTGGCCTCGTAGGTCATGCGCGTCACGGACCACTGGTCAATGTCCGCCTTGTGGAACTTCAGACGAATGAGCATCTTGCCGTGCTCGGGGCAGGTCGCCATCGCCATGTAGCGCTGGTCGCCCTGGTTGACCCACTTGGCGTATTCCATCTCGCTCCGGCAGTGCGGACAGACGGGGCGGATGAACGCCTTGTCCGCGAAGGCCTCGGCCTTCGTGGGGTAGAAGTCGGAGGAGACGTGCTCGATCGGGATCGGCCCGTCGGCGCTGTAGGTCGCCTTCGGCGCGCGGCTCGAGAGCTTCTGCGCCGCGGTGGCGTAGTCCTCCAGCCCCTGCACCATGTCCATGTGCGTGCAGACGAGCGCGGTGTTGTAGGCGTCGCCCAGCGCGTCGTGCGCAATGCGCGTCTGCTCGATCTCGAAGTGCTCCATCGCCGTGGCGAGGGACTTCTGCGTCCGGTCGCTGTCGGTCTGGAGGTTGTAAATGAGCTGCAGATTCACCCAGCCCGCGATCCAGTCCCAGTCGAGATCGTGGATGATGATGTTCTGCTCCATGATGCCCTGATCGTCGCAGCCCCAGGTGAGGAAGGTGACCTCCTCATTGCCGCACCAGGCGCGAAACTGCTCGAGCGCCTCGGGAAAGCTCACGCCCTTGGCCAGACGCTCGCGGTCAAAACCGGTGAGCTTCTTCACCTTGTAGTGCATGCGCTTGAAGTAGACCGGCTTCACGTCGATCTGAAATTCCTCGCCGGGGCGGAAGTTCTCGTCCAGCTTCACCGCGCCGATCTGGATGATCTCGCCGCGCAGGTGGATCGGCAGCTTGTTGAATACGGAGGACTTGGAGCTCATGGCCTGGTTCCACTCCAGATCCATCACGATATAATGCATACAGAATCAAATCCTTTCAAAACTAGTTCATTATATAGGAACTTTCTGACTGTGTCAACTTGCCGTCGGAGTGGAACTGTGCTATACTTCAAAAGTTACCGTGTAAATTCAGGAGGTTTCATCCTATGAAAATTGTTGTTTTGTGCGGCGGTCTCAGCCCGGAGCGAAACGTCTCCATCTCCAGCGGCACGAAGATCGCCTCCGCCCTCGCCGCGCGCGGCCATCAGGTCGTGCTCACGGATATGTTCCTCGGCCTCGAGGACTATGAGGGCGACCTTCAGACCATCTTTGAAAATCCCCCCGCGCTGGGCGATGCGAAGATCTCCTCCGTCGCGCCGGATCTCGAGGCCGTGAAGGCCTCGCGCCGCTGGCGCAGCGCCAGCCATTTCGGTCTGCATGTGCTCGAGGTGTGCGCCATGGCGGACATCGTCTTCCTCGCGCTCCACGGCCGCACGGGCGAGGACGGCCGCGTGCAGGCCGCGTTCGATCTGCTCGGCATCCCCTATACCGGCAGCGGCTACCTCGGCAGCGCCATCGCCATGGACAAGGATCTCACCAAGCGCCTCGTCGCGCCGCTCGGCGTGCGCACGCCGCAGTGGCAGATTGTCGACAGCCGCAGCATGGAGATCGACGCCGTCTGCAAAGCTGCCGCGCTGCCCTGCGTCGTCAAGCCCGTCGATTCCGGCAGCAGCATCGGCGTCGCCATCGCGAACGATGAAGGGGAGCTGCGCGCCGCGCTCGCGGACGCTGCCAAGGAGGGCGACCGCGTCGTCGTCGAGCAGTACATCTCCGGCCGCGAGGTGCAGATCGGCATCCTCGACGGCAAGGCCCTTCCGAGCATCGAGATCATCCCCGCCGAGGGCTTTTATGACTATGCCAATAAGTATCAGCCCGGCGCCGCGAAGGAGATCACCCCCGCGCCGATTCCGGCCGAGACTGAGCGCGCGCTCGGCGAGGCCGCGCTCACCGTTTTCAACGCGCTCGGCCTGCGCGCCTATTCCCGCGCCGACTTCATTCTCGACGCCGAGGGCAGACTCTGGTTCCTTGAGATCAACACCCTCCCGGGCATGACGCCCACGAGTCTCGTGCCGCAGGAGGCCGAGGCCGCCGGCATCAGCTACGGCGAGCTCTGCGAGCGCGTCATCGCCATCGCGCTGCGAAAGGATTAATTCTATGTTCGGCTATACCGTTTCCGATCTCGCCGCCCTCGTCGGCGGCACGCTCTCGGGCGAGGGCAGTGCGGCGGTTACCTCCATCGTAAGGGACAACCGCGACGCCGTCCCCGGCAGCCTCTTCGCCGCCCTGCCCGGCGAGAAGAACGACGGCCACCGCTTCATCGGCGCGGCCTTCGACGCCGGCGCCGTCTGCGCGCTGGCAAGATTCGTCCCGGAAGGGGAGACGCGCCCCGTCATCACCGTGCCGGACGTGCAGGCCGCGCTCGAGACCATCGGCGCGGATTTTCGCCGCCGCCTCTCCATTCCCGTCCTCGGCATCACCGGCAGCGTCGGCAAGACGACCGCCAAGGAGATGGTCGCCTCCGTGTTCTCGCAGCGCTGGAGCGTGCTCAAGACGCCCGGGAACTATAACAACCAGCTCGGCGTGCCGCTCACGCTCGCGTCCATTCAGCCCGAGCACGAGTTCGCCGTCGTGGAGCTCGGCGTCTCCCACTTCGGGGATATGAAGCCCCTCGCCGTGATGGCAAAGCCCGACGCCATGCTCTTCACGATCATCGGCCGCGCGCATCTCGAGTTTTTCGGCGACCGCGAGGGCGTCTTCCGCGAGAAGACCTCCGTCCTGCGGGACATGGACGACGACGCCGTCGTCTTCTGCAACGGGGACGATGATTTCCTCCGCGGCATGACGTGCAGGCAGAAAAAGATCACCTTCGGCCTCTCCGAGGGCTGCACCGTCCGCGCCGAGGAGATCGCGTATCTCGGCTCCGGCGGGGTGGATTGCGTCATCGTCTCGGGCGAGCGCCGCATTCCCGTCTCGCTCAACTACGGCGATGTGATGCTCTATGCCGCGCTCGAGGGCGCCGCCGTCGGATTGCACTACGGCCTCACGGACGCGGAGATCTCCGCCGGCATCGCGGCCTACAAGCCCGAGGGCGCCCGCGCCAGCGTGGAGTCGGCCAATGGCTTCGTCATTGTGAACGACTGCTATAACGCCAACCCCGATTCCATGGCCGCGGGCCTGCGCGCCCTGCAGCGCGCGGACGCGTTCCGCCGCGTCGCCATCCTGGGCGACATGGGCGAGCTCGGCGAGAAGGCCGAGCAGCTGCACTATGAGACCGGCCTCGCGGCAGGGCAGTGCAAGGTGGATCTGCTCATTACCTGCGGCCCGCTCTCGAAGCACATGGCCGCCGGCGCGAAGGAGGCCGGCGTGCGGAACGTCCTGTCGTTCGATACGCTTGCCGACACGCTCTGCGCCCTGCCGGACGCGATCGAGCCGGGCGACCGTGTGCTCGTCAAGGCCTCGCATTCCATGCAGTTTGAAAAGATCGTCGCCGCGCTGCATACTCTGTATCGGGAAAATGCTTGACATTTGCCCGCCTTGTAAGCTATAATACCAATTCGGCGCCGCCTTTGGCGCCAGCAAACATGCCAACTACTGCGGGTAACCCCGCTGTTGAGTATTATGAATGAGTTTCGGCGATCTGTTCGACGATACTCACTTAGAAAGGAGTAAAACACGATGTTCCGTACCTACCAGCCCAAGAAGCGTCAGCGCAAGAAAGAGCATGGCTTCCGCAAGAGAATGGCGACCGCCAACGGCCGCAAGGTTCTGGCCCGCCGCAGAGCGAAGGGCAGAAAAAAGCTGAGCTACTGATTCAGCCCGATCAAACCGTGAGCAGGGCTGCTGATTGAATATCGCGTTTTCAGGGTGGGGATGCTCCACCCTTAAAGCGTTTGCAGCCTGTGGCAAAAATTGGGAGAGACTGATGGAATTTACCGATACCCTGAAAAAGAATCATGAATTCCGGCGTCTGTACTCCAAGGGAAAGAGCGCTGCCGCTGCGACGCTTGCCGTCTACTGCCGCAAAACCGGCCGGGACAGCAACCGCATCGGCTATACCGTGTCGAACAAGATCGGCAACGCCGTCACGCGCAACCGCATCCGCCGCCGCCTTCGGGAGATCTATCGTCTCCACGAATGCGAGGTGCAGCGCGGCTGTGATATCGTCATCGTCGCGCGCCACCGCGCGAGCGAGGCGGACTATCACCGTCTGGAGCGCGATCTCATGCGCGTGTTCGCGTCGCTTTCGCTTCTGAAGGAGGAACGCGAGTGAAACACATTCTCATCGCCCTCGTCAAGTTCTACCGCAAGTATATCTCCCCGCTCACGCCCCCGACCTGCCGCTACGTGCCCACCTGCTCGCAGTACGCGCTCGAGGCGCTCGAAAAATACGGCGCGCTCAAGGGCGGCTGGCTTGCGGTCAAACGCATCTGCCGCTGCCATCCCTTCCATAAGGGGCACGATTTTTACGACCCGGTCCCCTGAGGACCACAAACAAATGATGGGAGTCATCTTATGTCATTTACCTCAATTTTCGGATGGCCGCTGAAGCTCTTCTATGAGCTCACGAAGAATTATGGCATCGCCATCATTCTCTTCGGCATCCTGGTGAACGTCATTCTCTTCCCCTTCATGGCCAAGAGCAAGAAGAGCATGATGCGCACCACCCGACTCAACCCGAAAATGAAGGCTCTGCAGGAGAAGTACGCCAAGGATCAGCAGCGTCTGCAGCAGGAGACGATGAAGCTCTATAAGGAAGAGGGCGTCAGCCCCATGTCCGGCTGTCTCTGGACGCTGATTCCGTTCCCGCTCCTGTTCGCGCTCTATGCCGTCATCCGTCAGCCGCTGAGCAAGATGATGGTCCTCGGCTCTGACGCGATCGCGAGCCTCACCGACTGGGTCACGAAGAACGCGGGCTACGTTGCCGCCGAGAGCGGCCGCGCCTCCGCCTATTCGGAGATTCAGATCACCGATCTCATCCACCAGAACTGGGATGCGGTCACCAATGCCCTCGGCACCTTCGGCGACAAGCTCATGGACATCAACTATCGCTTCCTCGGCATGAACCTCGGCGAGCAGCCGACGTTCAAGCTCTGGAGCATCGACTGGAGCGATGTGCATGTCTGGGGTCCCGCGCTGGGTCTGTTCCTGATCCCCGTGATCTCCGCCGGCATGAGCTGGCTGAGCATGGTCATCAGCCAGAAGACGAATCCGGCCATGGACCCGCAGGCCGCCAACACCAACAAGACCATGATGCTCTTCATGCCGCTCATCTCGCTGTGGATCTGCTTCAGCATGCCCGCGGCCATGGGCGTCTACTGGATCATCAACAGCGTCTGCGGCATCGCGCGCGACGTGTTCCTCACCAAGTACTATACCAAGAAGCTGGACCTTGAGGACGCCGTCCGCGCCGAGAAGAATGCGCAGCGCGCCGAGGTCATCGCCGAGCAGGAGCGCCAGCGGCAGAAGGAAGAGACCGAGCGCCGCCGCGCCGCCGGTGAGACCGAGATGAACCGCAACACCAGCAAGAAAAAGATTCAGGCCAGCCAGAAGCAGCAGAACGACGAGCGCAGGGCCGAAGCCGCCCGCGAGGAGCGCGCCCAGAAGCGCGCCCGTCTCGGCATCGAAGAGCCGGAGACGCCCGCCTCGCAGGTCGGAAACCGCCGCTATGCCCGCGGCCGCGCCTACGATCCCGACCGCTATTTCTACAGCCGGCCCGAGACCGCCGAATCCGACGGCGCCGAAACAGGAGAGAACTGAATATGCTGAAAGTTTTAGAAAAGTCTGCGAAGACAGAGGACGAAGCCGTCGCCCTCGCCCTGGAGGAACTGGGACTCGAGCGTGACGAGGTCTCTGTCGAAATCGTGGAGCGCGCCAAGTCCGGCTTTCTCGGCATCGGCGCGCAGGACGCCGTTGTGCGCGTCAGCTACGAGGTCGAGGACGATCCCTATCAGGAGATCCGCTCCTTCCTCGGCGGCCTGCTCGAGCGCATGGGCGTCGAGGCCGAGATGGACATCCAGCCCCGCGAGAACGGCGGCGTCACGGTCAATCTGTCCGGCCCGAACATGGGCGCTGTCATCGGCCGCCGCGGCGAAACGCTCGACGCCATCCAGCACCTGACGAACTACGCCGTCAATCGCGGCGGCGATAAGCACACCCACATCAGCGTCGACGCCGAGAGCTACCGCGCCAAGCGCGAGGATTCCCTCGTCCGTCTCGCCGAGAAGATGGCCGCCAAGGTCATCAAGTATAAGCGCAGCATGGCGCTCGAGCCGATGAACTCCTATGAGCGTCACGTCATCCACACCGCGCTGCAGAACTATGAGGGTGTCTCCACCAGCTCCACCGGCACCGAGCCCAACCGCCGCGTCGTCGTGAGCTATGAGCGTCCGCAGCAGCCGGAGCGCCCGAGCAAGAAGCCCACCAGCAGAGAATGGGCGTAACGTCGCGCCAAGCTTCACATCCCTCGCAGCCGCGCGCAGCGCGACGGCTCGCTCGTTTCGCTGCCGCTCCTTTCCAAACGAAAGCAGACGCTTCCGTTTGGTATTATTTGAAGGAGGAATCATGTAATGTTGTTTGAAAAGGTAAGAGACATTCTCGCCGAGCAGCTCGAGATCGATCCCGAGACCATTACGCTCGATACCAACATCATCGACGATCTCGATGCGGATTCTCTGGACTTCGTGGAGATGATCACCTCCATCGAGGATGAGTTCAACATCACCATCGTCGACGAAAAGGTCGGCGACTTCAAGACCATCCGTCAGGTCGTCGAGTATCTCGAGACCCTCGTGAAGTAACAATCACAAAGAAAAGGGGCAGCCGTCCTAACGGCTGCTCCTTTTTTGATTGAGCAGATTTGCCTCGCGGAGTTCGCATTGCTTGCAATGCGATGG
>JAZPZZ010000122.1:0-11722 GCA_045544935.1 Oscillospiraceae bacterium
GGTCGAAAATCAGAAAGGAAGAAACCCGAATGAAAAAGATGCTTTCTCTGCTGCTGGCGCTCACGATGGTGTTTGCGCTCGCGGCCTGCGCCTCGAAGACCGCCCCGAGCGGCAGCGAGGCCGAACCCGCCGAGGCCGCCGAGGACGGCCAGAACCCGATCATGAACTTCGTCGGCAACTATGCCTGCGGCCGCGCCTCCATCCTTGTCGAGGCCGACGGCGCCGACGGCGCGAAGCTCACCGTCAACTGGGGCAGCAGCGCCGCGGAGCACAGCGAGTGGACCATGAGCGGCAAGTTCGACCCCGACACGCTCACGATCGAATACGTCGACGGCGTGCGCAGGGACGTCGTCTTCGCCGCGGACGGCTCCGTCGCGAGCGAGACCGTCGTCTATGAAAACGGCTTCGGCACCGTCCACTTTGACAACGGCGACCTCTACTGGAAGGACGACGAGGAGCACGTGGCGGACGACATGGTCTTCGCCAACGCCGACGTGATCGCCGACTACTCCGCCGTCACCGCGATGAACGCCGCCGACGTGGAGCTCTTCGCCGGCATGGTGCGCACCGCCTTCATCAACGCCGACTGGGAGACCCTCGCCGAGTACGTGCGCTATCCGATCACGGTCGACGGCACGGAACTTGCCGATGCGGCGGCCCTCGTCGCCTTCCTCGGCGAGCGCACCGTCTCCGACGCCGACCGGGAGGCCATGATGAACGAGAGCTGCCACAACCTGTTCTTCAACGGTCAGGGCATTTGCCTCGGCGACGGCGAGATCTGGCTGCTCGACTCGAACTACGGCACCGACGCCGAGCCGCAGCTGCAGATCATCGCGATCAACGGCATCACGAAGTAAAAAACAAT
This sequence comes from Oscillospiraceae bacterium, assembly GCA_045544935.1. GTDB lineage: Bacteria > Bacillota > Clostridia > Oscillospirales > Oscillospiraceae > CAG-103. The sequence goes on from JAZPZZ010000122.1 coordinate 866, forward strand.
CATCAGAACGGATGTTCTGATGATTGCTTTTTTTATGCGAATTCCGCGCCGTCGAGGATCTCCTCCCACACCGGGAGGGATGCTTCCCGCAGCTCGGTGCGCAGGTAGCCGTGGAGATACCAGATCTCCTTTTTCTCCTTGACGACCCACGATTCGCCGGTCATGGCGATGCCCTGCGCGGTGTAGCCGTAGCGCAGGCCGTGGGCCTCTCTGCCGCCGATGGCGCGCGTTTTGAGCCCCTCCGATTTGCAGCCGAGGGCGGCCATGGACCTGCAGATCTGCTTTTCCATGTTCTTCGCGAGATCCTTCGCGCTCAAAAGCGCGGCGGAAAAGCCGCCCGCCTGTTTGTAGCCCGCGGTGACGATCATGTGGCGCTCCGGGTCCGAAATGCCGGTGCCCTCGCCGTCGGCAAGGAGCTTTAATTTGCTCCATTCGGCCTCGTCCATCTGGTGAAAGCCCTCGGGCCACGAGAGTGTCAGACCATGCAGACTCAACTTGTTTTCCATCGTCCGCTCTCCTTGCAATCATTGGTTTTGTCAATTATAGATGCTCCGCGCCGGTGCGTCAAGGCGACTGTTTTTCAGAGAGAAAAGATCTCCGCACCGCGCGCCAGCGCCTCTGCCTCCGGGCTTTCCCGCTCCGCTCTGCGGCGGGCGGCGGGGTCGGTCGGGAGATCGCGGCAGGCGGCCTCGACGGCCTGCGCGGCGGCCTCCGGCAGGGGGAGGACGCGAATCTCCTGCGCCACGCCGGAGTCGGCGTCGACGAAGATGAACGCCATGCGGTCGGGAAACTCATTCATCGGTGCGAGCGCCGCGCGCTCCCACGGGAGACTGCCGAAGCACAGCAGCAGAAAGGCGCAGTCGCCCGCGCGCACGGCGGCGAGGCGGATCTCTCCGGCGCGAAAGGCCTCGAGCTCCGTCTGTGTCATCGTCGGCACGCCGACGAACACGCGCCACAGCCCCTCCGCGACCTCCGCGCGGACATACCGCCCATGCGTCCGGCACCCGGGCAGATACTGCCCGACCTGAATGCGGTCCATCGAGAGATTCATGGATTTGCCTCCTTCGGTTTACGCCGCGGCGTTGGCGTTGATTTGTTCGATGGCTTTGCGGATGCCCATCCAGACGGCGACGTCGGTGAAGATCTCCACGATGCTGCCCTGATCGGTGAAGGGCGCCTCCTGCAGGACGGAGAGGTCCTTCATCACGCCGTTGCGGACGATGTATTCCACGATCTGATTGACGAAATAGATCTGGCGGCTGTCGAGATTCGCGTCGTTGAGGAACGCGGCGAAGGCGGCCTTCGCCGCGTTCATATCGAGCCCCACTATCTCGCGCACAAACTCGCCGAGCGGCTTTTCGCCGAATTCCGCGCGGTATTCCTGCTGCGTGCCGATCTCGCTCCAGAGGATGCGCTCGAGCTCCTTCACGTCCGCCGCCGTGAGCGGCACGTTGCTCCTGAGCTTCGCGATCGCGGCGTTGTCCTGGTGCCGGCGGACGTAATACTCCGCCTTGGCCTTGTAGTTTTTCAGATCGTCGCTCTCGAGCTCCGATTCCCTCCACTCCATGGAGAGAATCTCATCGTCGAAATTCGTGTCGTAGACGATCTTGGTGTTGGGAATGTACTTCATCAGATCGCGCAGGCTTTCGCGGATGTGCTCAAACTCGCGGATGCCCGCGTTCTCGAGATAATCCGTGTGCAGAATCCGGTCGATCAGCTCGGCCTGCATCATGATCTCCGGAATGTTCGCCACGCTCGCCACGGCGGCGACCTTTTTCATGAGATCATTGCGTGCGCGGGAATATTTCTTCCCCGCGAGATACGCGAGCTCGATGCCGTACAGCAGCGCGTCGAACCGGAGGGCCTTCGCGTCGTCGTGCTCGGGCTCGATGAGCGGGGCGAGCTCCTGCCCCATGAGCAGCGTGTCCTCATAGGTGAGGGCGGCATAGCTCTCCGGGTCGGAATAGAGCTCCACGTATTTCAGATGCTGCTTCACGGCGAAGTTTTCGCGGTTCAATTCGCGCACCTTGGCGACCATGTCGTCCACGAGCGTTTTGCGGAAGGCGATCAGCTCCTCCGTCTGGCAGATCAGATCCTGCAGCTGATAGGCGATCTGCGCCTTGAGATGGAAGATCGCGCCCTGCAGGGCGATCATGTTCGCGGTGGGCTTGCCCTTGTTCATGCGGAAGAACTCGAAGTTGCCGCAGAAGTCGAAGATATAGAACTTGTCCTTGTCCGCGCCGTCGATCAGCCCGGGGCAGAGGCGCGTGCCGCGCCCGATCATCTGCCAGAACTTCGCCTTGCTCATCACCTTTTTGAAGAAGACGAGGTTGAGCACCTCCGGCACGTCGATGCCGGTGTCGAGCATGTCGACGGAGATCGCGATCTGCGGGAGCTTCGCCGCCTCGGAAAATTCATCGATCGCGCTCTGGGCATAGGTCATGTAATTGTCGATCACCTTCGCATATCCGGTCAGATGCGGATATTCCTTCCCGAACACCTCGAAGATCTTCTCGGCGTGGGTGTGGTTCTTGGCGAAGATGATCGTCTTGCCGATCTGATTGCCGTAGTCGATCTTCAGCCCGTGCGTCATGAGGATGTGCAGCACCTCGCGGATCGTGTCCTCGTTGAAGATCCATTCGTTCAGCGCGGAGGAGGCGATGGCCTCCGGCAGCTCGCCGTTTTCGTCCTCGAAGGTGTCCTCGAACGCCTGCTTGTCCTCCTCGGACAGCTCGTCGTACACGATGCCCTGCTGGATGAATTTCAGCGTCGTCTCCACGGAGAGAAAGTCCACCAGATAGCCGTCCTGCACCGCCTGCGCGAGCTCATAGCCGTAGGTCGGCACGCCGTTTTGCAGCTCGAAGATCTCATAGGTGTTCTTGTCGATCTCGTCCTTGGGCGTGGCCGTGAGACCGACGAGCGGCGCGTCGAAATAGGTGAAAATATCGCGGTATTTGTTGTAGATCGAGCGGTGCGCCTCGTCGCAGATCACGAGATCGAAGTGGCCGACGGAGAAGAGCTTGCCCTCCTCGTCGCGCACCGTGTCGATGCAGTTCATCATCGTCTGATAGGTGGAGAACACGCCGTGCGCGGCGAAGTTGTCCTTCTCCTCGCAGAGATTCGTCACCGAAAGGTCCGGCAGGAGATTGACGAAATTGCGCTTGGCCTGCGTCACGAGGGAGTTGCGGTCGGCGAGGAAGAGGATGTTGCGCACCCAGCCCTGCTCCAGCAGCACCTTGCACAGGGCGATCACCGTGCGCGTCTTGCCCGAGCCCGTCGCCATCACGAGCAGCGCCTTGCGGCGGTTTTTCTGCCCGAAGCTGTCGCACACGGCGCGGATCGCCGCCTCCTGATAATATCGCCCCGCGATCTTCCGGTCGACCATAATGTTTTTCAGCCCCGTGCGCATGCGCCGGAGATTATAAAGCCGCTCCAGATCGCGCTTGGCGTAGACGGAGGCGACGCGGCGCTCCGGGTACTGGCCGTCCACGATGCGGGTCTCAAACCCGTTCGTGAGGAAGACCACCGGCCGCCGTCCCTGCCGCTGCTCGATCAGATCGGCATAGAGCTTCGCCTGCTGGCGGCCCTTTGCCGCGTCCGCGCAGGTGCGCTTGGCCTCGATCACGGCGAGCACGCGCCCGTCGTCCCCGAGCAGCACATAGTCCGCGAAGCCGACCTCCGAACGGTTCGGCATGCCGGGGATCTCATATTCGTTCAGCCAGTTCTGCCCCTCGACCCATCCGGCGTCCTCGAGCATGGCGTCGATGTAGAGCTTGCGCGTTTTGTATTCGGAGATCTCCAGCGGCTTCGGAACATAGTCGGCCTGCTGCAATTGACGCCGCGCGGTCAGCTCCTCCTTGAGCGCCGCGTTCTCCGCCATGAGAGCAGCCAAATCGACACTTGGCTCCCCCTCCGGGGGAGCTGTCGGCGCAGCCGCGCCCTTCTCCTTGCCTTCCCCTTGAGGGGAAGGTGGCGCCGAAGGCGACGGATGAGGTGTCTCCGCATGCGGTGCATCCAGAAGAGTCCTGTCAAACGCCCGCTCCTCATATTCCTTCCCATAGCAGCAGGCGATGAAATCCAGATAGATATACAGGTTTTCCAGACACAGCGCCGCCATGTCGGCGCTGATTTTGCTGCCGCTGTGCGCCGCGCTGTTGCCCTTCTTGCGGATCAGATCGAGCCGCCGCCAGAGATCCGTGCCCACAATGTCGCGAAACTCGTCCGTGCCCATCAGCACCACCAGCGTCTGGTCCCACGGCAGCACGAGATCGCGGTCCACGGAATACATCCATTTGACCGCAGCCTCCATCGCCCGGCGGCAGTTGAGCACACACGCCGCCGGGTCAATGTGATAAATCCGCTCCGCCGCAGCCGCGGGCTCGGCAAAGGAAGCAAAGTCCGGGTCGCGGAGGAAGAAGTCGAAGTTGGTCATGGAGGGTCACCTCGTACGATTAAGGTTTGGCAATGGTTTTGTTTCCTTGAAAAAACGTTTAATACGATGATCTGTATTTTTCAATTTTTTGTATAAGAAGATTTACGATGCGCTCAATCTCTTCATCAAAATTTGCACTTGTATGAAACAGGATTCCGCCGTAGTCTTTTGAAATATCAAATGCGCTTTCATCAACATCGTCAAACCAAACCGGAATTACTGCGTTTTGCCCGAACCTATCTTTGAATGCCTTTGATTCAAATTTTGTCCAGATTCGACTTGGATAGTCTTTACTTAAAAGAGCAACCACAAAAGAAGCGTCACTGTTATAAATCGGGTATAGGTATTCCTCGACGTTTTGAGAAAGAATATCTGCTTGCTCGTTCTCGTCATAAAAAACAGCTATTTCTGCAGTCTGAAGCCGATAAAAAATCGCTTCTGCTATATTTCTTTCATGCCCTGCAAAAGAAAGAGCATAGTCATATTTTGGTTCTTCAACCAGCTGAATAAAGCCGATACCCCTTGCAAAATTGTTCCAATTAATTGTTTTTAGAAAGAACATAAGCTTTGGATCTTCAACAGATAGAATTCGAGAAACCGAATCATAATGAATCAAATCTGAAACTTTCTCATGACGAGTTAAAAAGTCTTCAAGGAACCCTTTTTCGACTACTTGAATGACGCCTGCTTTTTGGCGGGGATGTTTTTGCATTTCATTCGTTAAATTAATAGACCAAGTGTCACTTTCCGATAGCCATTTTAGAATATGCAGATATGGGGCTCTTCCCTCGCGTCTGAGGCGATTTCCTGTAGCGAATTCTCTAGCAATTTCAAAAAAACTTCTTGAAAATTCTTCTGCCATCTCACCTTGAATTGTTGGATATGAAAAATGTATTGTTCTATGCTTGTCAAGAGTGCAAATCACTTCCTGCTGAATACATGCTTTTTGGCACATCAATTGAGCAATGTGAAAGCTTCCCATAGAGTGCTCAACGATCTGGTTTACATTATCAAAAGAGATATTGAGTGCATTTTCTCCCTTACGAATCAGCTCTTTGACTTTATCATCCGTATTTGTCTCAAACTTGATTGTAGATATTCTATTATTCAGGTCCGGCGAAAAATGCACCAGCGAGTTTCCCACACTATTAATACCAATAACAACTATTTTTCTTGTTTCATCAGGATCATCCGCCATATATTTCATCACGTTCGATATTTCTTCTCTTAAAGGAGGCTCGAGTCGATGAAAATCGTCAATGATCACCATTCCTTCAAATTCACCCTTTGCTAAGCGAATAATGCTATCCATATCTGCTTTCTTTCGCGCAGATAAGATAGCGTGCTTTTGTTCACTTTTTAGGTCTTGAAGTACTTTTAAAATAGCTGTTGTTTTTCCAATTCCAGATGGGCCTTCAACTACTACGCACTTTCCTTTAGTTCTAATAGCAACGACTAGAGATAAATACTCATTAGGCTGTACATATGTTACGTCAGGAAAACCTGCCGTCTTAAAGACATTTTCAACATAGTATTGTTCCATAAGAATTCTCCTTTGCTATCTTATTCGAAATATTGCTGAACCAAGCTGCCAAATAGCATTTGTGAATGGTCTAACGCCTTCTGCACAGCAAATTTTGATTTGTCGATCTGGGCGACAAAAGCGGAAAACTGTTTTTGATATTCAATGGGCGGAACAAATATCGGCATTTCTGCAATCTGACCAGACGATACTCTGGACCTTGTTTGTCCGTGAATCATCCCTTGTGCAAGTAGTAATGTCTCAGGACAGTTTATATACTGGCAGACAAACTGCGCATCTAGCAATTCTGGCTTTGGGATATAATGGACACAGTCCGCTTTGTTTACTGCTACCCCAACTTCGTCGGGTATAATGCAAGCACGTAGATTGGGTTCACCCAACGTTCCGATAACGATTTCTCCCGCTCGACAAGTGTATTTTTTCAACCTTTCATAATGCGCCTCTGGAATGAATGATCTATCTTCATCAATAAACCTTCCGACGCCAATATTTCCAAGTCGTATTACCCTAATACCTGTATCAGAATAGTGCTCTGATTTCAGATTGGAGCCGAAAGGCCCATCACTTAGCCTTAGACTTGCACTTTTGAAGGTCATTCGTTCCCAGCCCATTGGGTTTGAAAACGGATCCCCAAACATCTCGACAAATCGGGCTTTGATGAGGTCATCAAGCACACAAAGCTGTTTTTCATAAAGGGATATCATCCGCTCTATTTTTTCGAGTACTTTTACAATTTGCTTTTGCTTTTCCGGAGGAGGAACCGGTATCGCAATTTCAGAGAATTGAGCTTTGTTGATGATTGGCACAACAGCACTGTTTGCGGTTGCTCTTAGTTGCGAGCTTTTTTTGATAATTGCATATGCGAGATATTCTGGCACACATTTGTTTTTATCTGGAATTATTGCATTAATCTGCTGATTAAACGCGCATTCAATTGAGTTTAATGCTACTTTCCCAACTATTCCAATGCAGGTTACCAAAATACTGTTTGCAGGGAGAATGCGTGCTTTCTTTCTTGCATATTCCGAAATATAAAATTCGGAAGTAGACAATCTTGTCAACCCATTACCTGAAATATCGCTCGGTTTTACAAAACAGATATCATCAGATGAATAATTATTTATATCGGAAGTAGTAGGTGTATTTCCAGTAAGGATTGTCCCTAGGTTTTTCAGTTTTTCCACTATAGTACCCCCTGCACAAGAGCAACAAAAGCGACAATAAGGGCCACCAGTGATGTAACATTTGAAAACATGGTTGCAACAAATCGACGGTCCTTCTCTTTCTCGATTTCTTTCCCAAGGTAGAAAGTGGTCATCGAAAGCGTCATTGTGAAAAGAGCCAACATCGCATATATGGCAGATTTCCCATACTGGACTAGGGCAAACAAACCGAATGGTGTTTTAAAAGGGACGTTAATAAACATCTTATATAGTAAGTACAACGTAATTAAGCCGAAACACACAGCAAGAACATCTGTAGCAGCGTGTACAATATACTTCATCCATTCTCTCGAAAATGAATAACTATCTCGGTCTTCCACTTCGCGTTTACTAATTGCATCTGCGATGTGGTTAGCCAGTTTTTCATAATCAATTGTCGCTTGAGCAGGGATACATGCGGCCAACTTTTCATAGTCGAAATTACATTGCACGCTTTGACGTGCTGGGACTCTGCGCTTCACAGCATTTCCTCCAACTCCCGCATTTCCTTGTCGATCTCAGCCTGCAGGGCTTTCAGATTGGCGAGAATCTCGCTCGTGGGCGGGTATTCCACGGGCTTGTATTCGGTCTTTTTATACTTGTTGATCGAGAGATCGTAGTCATTGGCGACGATCTCCTGCTTCGGGACGAAGAAGGATTGGTCGGTGCGGGTGCGGGCGGATTCGTCGAAGGAGGACGGGCCCCCTCCGACGCCGCCTTCGGCGGCGCCACCTCCCCCAGAGGGGGAGGCGAGGGGTGCGGCAGATGCGGCGGCTTCCCCAGAGGGGGAGGCAAGGGGTGCGGCAGAGCTCTCGGCGCCCCCTTTGGGGGAGCTGTCGCGCAGCGACTGAGGGGGCATTTTGATCGACCGGAAGCGGGCGATGATGTCCGGGATATCATTTTCCTCCGTGGGGCTGCGCTTGTCGTCGAGCGAGAAGCCGTCGGCCTTCATGTCGTAAAACCAGACCTGATCGGTGCCGCCGTGGCCGGTTTTGGTGAAGATCAAAATCGCGGTGGAGACGCCCGCGTAGGGCTTGAAGACGCCGGAGGGCATGGAGATCACGGCCTCAAGGCGGTGGTTTTCGATCAGCTCCTGCCGGATGGCCCTGTGCGCCTTGCTGGAACCGAAGAGCACGCCGTCCGGCACGATGCAGGCGCAGCGCCCGCCGACGCGCAGCATCCGCAGGAACAGAGCGAGGAATAACAGCTCCGTCTTCTTCGTCTTGCAGACCTTGAGCAGATCGGTCGCGACGATATCGGCGTCGAGACTCCCCTTGAACGGGGGATTGGCGAGGATGAGGCTGTATTTCTCCCGGTCGGGGTTCTGGTCGGAGAGGCTGTCGCGATATTCGATGAAGGGATTGTCCACGCCGTGGGTCATCATGTTCATCGCGCCGATGCGCAGCATCGTGCGGTCCATGTCGAAGCCGTGGAACATGTGGTTAAGATAGTGGTCCTTGTTCTGCCGATTGAAGAACACGTCCTCCTTGCGGTTTTCCTTGAGATAATCGCTGACCGCAACGAGGAAGCCCGACGTGCCGCAGGCCGGATCGCAGACGATCTCGTCCGGCTGCGGGTCCATGAGCTCCACCATCATGCGGATGATGTGGCGCGGGGTGCGAAACTGCCCGTTGACGCCCGCGGTGGCGATCTTGGAGAGCAGATATTCATACACGTCGCCGCGGGTGTCGGATGCCTGCAGCTGCGCCATCTGCTCATAGATGCCGTCCATGGCGGTGACGATCTTATCGAGCATGAGCGGCGTCGGGATCTTGAAAATCGCGTCGCCCATATACTTCGAGTAGGCGCTTTCCTTGTCTCCGTGCAGGTTCTTGATGAAGGGGAAGACCCACTCCTGCACGGTGCTGTACATCTTCCCGGCGGGGAAGTCGTGGAACACGCTCCACTTGAGCTGGCTGCCGTCCACGGCGCGCTCGCCGATCTTTACGTCCCCGGCGAAGATGCTCTGATACGGCAGGCCGAGCATGGCAGCCTCCTTGGCGCGGAGGTTGTCCGTGTCGTCCAGATCGTGGATGAACATGAGATAGGTCATCTGCTCGATCACGTCCAGCGGGTTCGTGAGTCCGCCGGTCCAGAAGATCTCCCAGAGGCTGTCGATTTTGTTTTTCAGTTCGCCGGTAATCATATCAATCGTTCTCCCTGTTCCAGATATAGGCGGTGTAGCGGCCGCCGCTGAGTTTGAGAATTTCGCCGCGCCGGAGCAGCTCCGTGAGCGTGCGCTGCACGGTCACCTGGCTCACGTCCGGGCACTGCGCGAGGATTTCCGCTTTGGTGATCCTGCCGCTGTGCGCGCGGATCACGGCGCGGACGCGCTCGGGCTTGGAGTCCGCTGAGAGCAGACGCACGCGCTCGTCCAGCTCGCGGCAGGCCGCGACGATGACGCCGAGCAGATAGCGCGCGAAGGGGGCGTAGTCGTTTTCGCCCTCGTGCCAGCCGGCGGAGCTCGCCTGCAGCGCCTCGTAATAGCTCTCCTTCGTGTCGTTGATGCGCTTTTCCAGACTCACGTAGCGCCCGACGGAGTAGCCCGCGCGATAGAGCAGCAGCAGCGTGAGCAGGCGGCTCATGCGGCCGTTGCCGTCGTTGAACGGGTGGATGCAGAGAAAGTCGAGCACGAACATCGCTGTGAGCAGCAGGGGGTCGAGCGCAGGGTCCTGCAGCGCCTCGTCATAGGCGGCGCAGAGCTGCTCCATCGCCTCCGGCGTCTCCCACGCCGGCACCGGCTCGAAGCGGACGCGCTTCGTCCCGTCCGGCATGCGCTCGGTGATCACATTGTCGCTGTTTTTGAAGCTGCCGCCCGCGCCGGGGCTGTATTGATAGAGATCCCGGTGCAGCTGGAGAATCACCGAGGGGCGCGGCGGGATATAGTTGTAATTCTGATGGATCGTGGTCAGCACGTCGCGGTAGCCCGCGATCTCCATCTCGCTGCGGTTTTTCGGCATGGTCTTCTCGCGCACGAGCTTGTTCAGGCGCTCGTCCGTCGTCACGATGCCCTCGATGCGGTTGGAGGCGTCCGTGCTCTGGATTTTCGCGATCTCCACCAGCCGGGAGAGCGCGGCGTCCTTCTGCCCGTCCAGCTGCGCCTGCGCGCCGCGGTAATCATGGATCGCCGTCAGCAGCGCGACGATCTCCGGCGTGAGCAGGCGGCTGTATTCCGTTGGATAATCAAATGGTCTCATGCGGGGAAGCTCCTTTATGGATTCGATAACAATTCCAATATAGCGGCAAAGCTTGTTTCTGTCAATCCCATTTGATCATTTTCAGACGAAATGATCAAATTGAACCGCCCGATGATCGAATTGCGAAAATGCCCGCGCGGGACGGGATCGAAAAATGCCGAACTTCGGCGCCTTCGCGCAATCCCCGTCCTGTCATCCTGAGCGGAGCGCGGCAGCGCGGAGTCGAAGGATCTTGGCTTGGCAGGAAAAGAGAACATCCAGCCTCTGTCCAGCAGCGCTGCCAAGATCCTTCGGCTCCACTTCGTTCCGCTCAGGATGACAGAAATGAAAAAACCGCCATTCCGAAACCCGGAAGGGCGGTTTGCTGTTTTCTTACGCCTGCAGCACGTTCTGCAGGGCTTCGACGCGGTCGGTTTGCTCCCAGCGGACGCCGAGATCCTCGCGGCCCATGAAGTCGGATCGTAGCCATGTCGTTCTGTGAGC
>JAZPZZ010000123.1:0-4365 GCA_045544935.1 Oscillospiraceae bacterium
CCTCTCCGGCGACCTCGCGCTGGCCCTCGGCGTTGAAAACGTCCGCATCGCGCCGGTTCCGGATAAAATTTCCACCGTCGGCATCGAAGTGCCGAATAAGGTCATCAGCATGGTGCGCCTGCGCGATATCATCGATACCGATACCTTCCGCAGCGCAAAGTCGAAGGTCTCCTTTGCCGTCGGCAAGGATATCGCCGGCAACAACATCGTCGGCAACATCTCCAAGCTTCCGCACATGCTCATCGCCGGTACCACCGGCTCCGGTAAATCCGTGTTCATGAACTCGCTCATTCTGAGCCTGCTCTATAAGGCCACGCCGGACGAGGTGCGCCTCATTATGATCGACCCCAAGATGGTTGAGTTCGGCGTTTATAACGGCATCCCGCATCTCTATATTCCGGTCGTCACCGATCCGAAGAAGGCCGCCGGCGCCCTGCAGTGGGCCGTGGTCGAGATGCTCAAGCGCTACCGCCTCTTCTCCGAGGTGCAGGTGCGCGATATCGCAAGCTATAATGAGCTCCAGCGCGCTTCTGCCGACGGTGAGACGCTGCCGAACGTCGTCGTCGTGATCGACGAGCTGGCGGATCTCATGCTCTGCGCCGCCAAAGAGGTGGAGGAGAGCATCTGCCGCGTCGCCCAGATGGGCCGCGCCGCCGGTATGCATCTGATCATCGCCACGCAGCGTCCGTCCTCGGACGTCATCACCGGCCTCATGAAGGCCAACATCCCGAGCCGCGTTGCGCTCTCCGTTTCCTCCGCGCTCGACAGCCGCATTATCCTCGATACGATGGGCGCCGAAAAGCTCATCGGCAACGGCGATATGCTCTATGCGCCGATCACGCTCGGCAAGCCCCTGCGCGTGCAGGGCGCCTTCGTCTCCGACGAGGAGCGCGATGAGGTCATCCAGTTCATCAAGCAAAACAGCGACGCGCAGTACAGCGACGATATCATCGCCCAGATCGAGCAGGCCGCCATCAAGGAGGACAGCAAGTCCGGCTCCTCCGGCGGCGATTCCTCCGCCTCCGGCGGCAAGGACAACGACTATGACGAGCTGCTGCCGCAGGCGGTGGACGTCATTCTCGAGACGAATCAGGCTTCGGTCTCGCTTTTGCAGCGTCGTCTGAAGCTCGGTTATTCGCGCGCGGCGCGTCTGGTCGATCAGATGGAGGAGATCGGAGTGGTCGGCCCGTTCCAGGGCTCCAAGCCGCGCGACATTCTCATCACCAAGCAGCAGTGGCAGGAGATGCAGTACGTGCAGGGCACCGCGCCCGGCGAGGTGCTGCAGACGCAGATGGCCTTTGCTGACGAAAACGAGGATACCTTCAGCGATGAAGCATGATCATTTTCAAACGGGGCGGACCAACGACCGCCCCGTTACGGCCCTTCAATATGTTCCGGGAGAGAATTTTGCGCCCGCTATGTCCGATGCGGAGGTCGGCGCTTACAGCACTTTGGCCCTCGCGCATATCGGCGACGGCGTGTATGAGCTCATGATGCGAACCGCGCTTGCGCAGTCCGGCGTCACCGCGGCCGCGCACCTCCACCGAGAGACCGTGCGCCGCGTCAACGCGCCGGCGCAGGCCGCTGCGATCGAGCGCGTTCTCGAGCTGCTCTCGGAGCAGGAGCTCGCGGTTTATAAGCGCGGGCGTAACGCCAAGGTCAACGGCATTCCCCAGAAGGCCGAGGTTGCGGAATACCATGCCGCTACCGGCCTGGAGACGCTTTTCGGCTGGCTCTGGCTCAAAGGGGAGACCGCGCGTCTTCTCGAACTGTTCAACCAAATTGCGGAGGTGCTCTGAAATGCCGCTGGATTCCGTGTTTCTCTCCGGCCTTGCGCAGGAGCTGTCCGGCCGCATTGAAGGCGCCCGGATTGATAAGATCCAGCAGCCGGAGCGTGATCTGCTGATCTTCAGCCTGCGCATGGCGGACGGCAACGGCCGTCTGCTGCTGCACGGCGGCGTCGGCAGCGCGCGCGTGCATCTGACGCAGGGGCGGTTTGAAAACCCCGCTTCGCCTCCGATGTTCTGTATGCTGCTGCGAAAGCACCTCACCGGCGCGCGTATTACCCGGCTCGAACAGCCGCAGGACGAGAGGCTTCTGATGCTCCATCTCGATGCGCGCGACGAAATGGGCGCCGATACCAAGCGTCTGCTCGTCGCGGAGATGATGGGCCGCCAGTCGAACGTCATTCTTGTCGACGGTGAGGGCATCATTCTCGATTGCATGCGCCGCGTCGATCCCGCCATGAGCGAAATTCGTCCGCTCCTGCCCGGTATGCGCTATCGTCTGCCGCCGCGGCAGGATAAGCCGTATTTCTTCTCCACTACCGCGGAGGAGAGAACTGCGCTTCTGCATGCGGCGGAATCGGGCTCCGCGCTGGATGCGTGGCTTCTGCACACCTTCTCCGGCCTCTCGCCGCTGATTTGCCGCGAGCTCTGCTTTGCGGCCTTTGCGGACACAAGTCCGCGCTTTTCCGTGCTCTCTGCGGAACAGGAAGCGCGCTTTTTGCAGGAGATGGACCGTCTGGTCTCCCGCGTGGCAAACGGCGACCTCGAACCGTGCCTGCTGCTGGATGAGGAAAAGCCCAAAGATTTCAGCTTCCTGCCGATCCGTCAGTACGGCGATGCGCTCGCCTGCGAGCGGCGCGCGTCGTTTTCCGCGCTGCTGGATGAATATTATCTCCGCCGCGATCGGGCGGAGGCCATGCGCCGCCGGTCCCAGTCGCTGACGAAAACCGTCAAAAATCTGCGCGACCGCACCGCGCGCAAGCTCTCCCTGCAGCGGGAGGAGCTGCGCCGCAGCGAGGACCGCGAGACCATCCGACGCCGCGCCGATCTCATCACGGCGAATCTCTATCGCATTCAGAAGGGCGACAGAGTCCTGAAGGCGGAGGATTTTTACGAGCCGGACATGCCCACGGTGGAAGTCCCGCTCGATCCGCTCAAAACGCCGCAGCAGAACGCGGCACAGCTTTATAAGCAGTATCAGAAGGCCAAAACTGCCGAGATGCATCTCACGGCGCTCATCGCCGAGGGGGAGACAAGCCTGTATTATCTCAACAGTGTGCTGGATGAAATCTCCCGCGCCGAGGGAGAGCAGGATCTCGCCGCCATTCGCGCGGAGCTGCGAGATTCCGGCTATCTCAAGCGGGAAAAGAGCGCAAAGAAGGAAAAACTTCGTCCGCGCGCACCGTTTCGCTTTGTGTCCGACAGCGGCTATGAGATCCTTGTCGGCCGCTCCAACGCGCAGAACGATGAGCTCACGCACCGTGTCGCCAGACGCACGGATTATTGGCTCCATGTGCAGAAAATCCACGGCTCGCATGTCATCATCCGCGCAATGGATACGGAACCGGATGAAATAACACTTGCGCAAGCGGCGTCTCTTGCTGTATACTACTCCCAATCGCGTTCCGGCGGAAAAACGCCTGTGGACTATACCATGGTCCGGAATGTGAGAAAGCCCTCCGGCGGCCTGCCGGGCATGGCGCTCTATACGACCTATCAAACCATCCTCGCGGAAAGCGACGAATCGCTCGTTGAGCGGTTGCGCGCGGAACATTCCGTATAAGTTGACGTCATCCACTTTGCGAGAGATCAAGATATAGAAAAAGGTGATATTACGTGAAAGTTTTCAGAGGCATCCTGTTTGTGCTCATCTGGCTTGGACAGATCGCGGCAGAGATTTGGGCAGGCGTGCACGTCTGGCGCCTGGACATGGTTCCGCTGCGCCTGTTCCTGTTCGGCATTCTGGCGCTGAGCCTTCTGTGGCTCTTTGAAGGCCTGCTGTTTTTCTATGGCAATCGGCAGGAAAAAGGGAAGAAGAGCGGCAGAGTCTGCCGCCTGATTCCCGTGGTTCTCATCATTCTCACGGTGCTGGCCTGCATCTACGGCGTCTTTGCCGCGGATAAGGTCGGCGAGACCGTCAACAGCGTGACTGAGAGCCAGACTGTTACGAGTACCTATGCCGTCTATGTCCTCAAGGACGATAAGGCGGAAGACCTCGAGGATGCCGAGGACTACGACTTCGGCGTTACCACCTCCTACGACAAGGAGAATACGGCTTCCGCCATCCGCATGCTCGAGGACTCCTTCGACAGCGAGATTACCACCGTCGACCATGAGACCGTGCCGGAGATGGTGGATGCGCTGATGGACGAGGACGTCGGCGCGATTCTCCTCAATGAGGCCTATGTGCCCATCATGGAGGAGCTGGACGGCTACAAGACCTTCAGTGAAGACACGCGCGTGCTCTATCGATTCGTCGTCGAGCAGAAGAAGCAGCCCTCCGCGCCTGCCGGTACTTCCACCGACGGAAACGCGCTGCCGACGAAGAATCTGCAGCCCGTGGCGGATATCACGAAGG
>JAZPZZ010000124.1:0-7044 GCA_045544935.1 Oscillospiraceae bacterium
GGACGTGTTCCACAACATGGGCGCCCTCGGCGGCGTGTTCGGCGTGATCTTCTACGTGCTCGTGCTGATCGCGGCGATCTCCTCGGCGATCTCCGTCATTGAAGGCGTCGCCGTCACGTTCATCGACCGCGCCAGCGCCAAGGGCAAGGAGCCCAGCCGCACCCGCGCGATCACCCTCACCTGCGTGGTGCTCTTCGCGTTCAGCTTCCTCGTGGCCGTCGACGGTCTCGGCAGCAACAACATCGCTCCCTGGCAGGTGCTGAAGATGAGCGAGGAAGCCATCCGCAACTGGAACGACTGCTGGCTCGATTTCTTCGATCTGATCGCAGAGGGCATCCTGATGCCGCTCGGCGCGATGCTCATGGCCTGCATGATCGGCTGGGAGCTCAAGCCCGCGTCCTTCGAGGACGAAATCAAGTCCGGCTCCAACGGCGGCGCGATGGGCTTCTGGAGCTTCTGCATCAAGTACATCTGCCCCGTGGTCATGTTCTTCATCGTGCTGGTGCAGGTCAGCGACTTCTTCGGCCTCGGCTGGTTCTAATTGAAACGTAAACTGCATTTTCTGAAAATGCATCCCTCTATTTCCAATCCCAAACCGCACGAAGAGGCTGCCTCGTTGAGGCAGCCTCTTTGTTGTCTCAAAAGAGAGACCGCCGTATAGCGGTCTCTCTTTTAATGATTACTCGCGCTCCATCGCCCTTCGGTTGGTCGGCGCGAGGGTGCGGCATCAGCCGCACCTTAGGGAGTTTTTCCACCGCACATGTCGCTGGAAAAACGGATTTGAATTCATTTGCCCTGTCGGGCAAACTCTGCGAGGCTTTGTTTACCTTAATTTCTCGAAAAACCTTTTCAGGATCGCGGCGCAGTCTTCGGCCAGCACGCCGCCGTAGAGCTTCGGGTGGTGGCCGTAGCGCTCCTCGAAGAGGTTGATGACGCTGCCGCAGGAGCCGAAGTTCGGTTCCTTCGCGCCATAGACGACCGTGCCTATGCGGGCGTTGATGATCGCGCCGGTGCACATGGGGCAGGGTTCGAGCGTGACGCAGAGCGTGCAGTCCTCCAAGTGCCACGTGCCGAGGGCGGCGCAGGCCTCGCCGATGGCCTCGATCTCCGCGTGCGCGTCGGCGCGGTGGGTCTCCTCGCGGCGGTTGCGGCCGCGGCCGATGATCCGCCCCTCCCCGTCCGCGATGACGCAGCCGACGGGCACCTCCCCCGCGTCAAACGCCGCCTGCGCCTCGGTGAGCGCAAGGCGCATCATTTCCTCGCGCATCATGTCTCTCCCTCCAGCGCCCGATCGAGCGCGGCCTTGAGGCTCGCCTTGATCTCGGCATAGCCCTGCGAGGGGTCGGCCTCATAGAGCTTTTGCGCGCCGTGATAGACGCTCGGGACGTACCAGTAGTCATACTGCGCGGCGAGCGCGCGCTCCCGGTTTTCCTCAATCCACGTCACGTCGACGGCGGCGTAGGCCGGATTTTCGGCGCGGAGAGACTCCATTGCCTTCTTCGTATGGCGGCAATAGGGACACCAGGTTTGGTAAAAGATCGTGACGGCGGCCATAGGCGGCTCCTTTCGGCGGTTTTTTATCAGTATAACCGAAAAACGGAGAAGCGGCAACCGGTCTTTTCTTCTATCCGCATTTGTGGTAGAATGAGGTTTCGAGGTGATCCCAGATGAGAATTCTCGTGGTGGAGGACGAGCGGGACCTCAACCGCATCCTCACCAAAACGCTCTCGGCCGAGGGCTGCAGCGTGGACGCCTGCTTCGACGGGCTGGAGGCGCTGGACTATCTCTCCGGCGCGAGCTACGACGTGATCGTGCTCGACCGGATGATGCCGCGCATGGACGGCATGGAGCTGCTGGCCCGGCTGCGCGAGCAGGGCGACGAGACGCCCGTGATCTTCCTGACGGCGAAGGACGCGGTGAGCGAGCGCGTGCGCGGGCTGGACGCAGGCGCGGACGACTATCTCGTGAAGCCCTTCAGCTTTGAGGAGCTCATGGCGCGCATCCGCGTCGTGACGCGCAAGCACTCCGGCAGCACAACGAATCTCTTCACCGTGGGCGATCTCACGGTGGACACCGGCGCGCACACCGTGCGCCGCGGGGAGAAGAACATCAACCTCTCGACGAAGGAGTTCGCCCTGCTGGAATACATGATTCGCAACAAGGGCGTGGTCCTCTCGCGCGAGAGCATTGAAAACAATCTCTGGAACTACGACTATTCCGGCGGCTCGAACGTGGTGGACGTGTACATCAGCTACCTCCGCCGCAAAATCGACAGCGGCTGGCCGCAAAAGCTCATCCACACCGTATGGGGCGTGGGCTGGGTACTGAGGGAGGAAGAATAGGGCTTGTCAATCAAAAGCAGAATCACGCTGTTCTTCGCGCTCATCATGCTCGTCATTGAGGCGCTGGTGCTCACGTTCATCATGGTCATCAACGGAAACGTGGTGACGAACAACCCCGAGCGCCGGCTCGTGCAGGTGATGGAAGCGAATTTGAACCGCGTGACCTTCACAGACCAGGAATTCCAATTTGACAAGGTCAAATACTACACCAAGGGCGTCTACTCCGCGCTCTATGACGAGGAGCAGAACGCCGTGCGCGGGGCGCTGCCGGCGGAGTTCACTGCCGACGAGCCGCTCAAGGACCACTCGCTCCGGCTCGTGGACTGCGGCGGACGGGAATTTTACGTCTATGACACGCATCTGGACATGTTCGTCGGCGGGGTATGGCTGCGCGGCGTGATCGACGCCGAGCCCACGGGCGGCAGCTTCATGACGGCGATCATCGCGGTGGCGTGGTCGGTGCTGCCGGTGCTGCTGATTCTCTCGATTCTCGGCGGCTATCTGATCGCGGGGCAGGCGCTCAAGCCGATCAAGGCCGTGACGGAGGCGGCGAACGCCATCTCCGACGGGCAGGATTTGAAGGCGCGCATCGGCGCGACGGGCGGAAAGGACGAGGTGAGCCAGCTCGCGGCGAGCTTTGACAGCATGTTCGACCGGCTGGAGGCCTCCTTCGAGGCCGAGCAGCAGTTCACCTCCGACGCCTCGCACGAGCTGCGCACGCCGACGACCGTAATCCTCGCCGAGTGCAGCTACGCGCAGAAGAACGCGAAGACGCCGGAGGACTATCAGGCCTCGCTCGACGTCATCCAGCGGCAGGCCGAGAAAATGAGCACGCTGGTCAGGAGCCTCCTCGAGATCACGCGGCTCGACCAGGGCACGCAGAAGGTGAATCTCGAATACGCCGATCTGAGCGACCTCGTGCACGTCGTCTGCGAGGAGCAGGCCATCGTGGCGCGAAACGGCATCCGCCTGCAGACGGACATTCAGCCCGAGCTCTACGCGGAGATCGACGTGTTCCTCATCAGCCGCATGCTCCAGAATCTCATTGACAACGCATATAAATTCGGGAGAGAAAACGGATATATCCGCGTGACGCTCCACCGCGCCGGCGCCGGCGCGCGGCTGACCGTGGAGGACAACGGCATCGGCATCAGGGAGGCCGACCGCAGCCGGATCTTCCAGCGGTTTTACCAGGCGGAGGACAGCCACCGCTCGCAGAGCGGCATGGGTCTGGGCCTGAGCATGGTGCGCCAGATCGTGCTGCTGCACGGCGGCACGATCACCGTGGACAGCGCGGAGGGCAGGGGTACGACCTTCACCGTGCATCTCCCCGAACATCCAGGAAAGGAAGAAACGAAATGAAAAAATCCGTACTGCGCAATTACGCCCGTCTGATCGCCGTCGAAGGCGGCCGCATCCAGAAGGGACAAAACGTGATCATCGTGGCCGAAATCGACCAGGGCGACTTCGTGACGATGCTCATGGACGAGTGCTACAAGGCCGGCGCGCGCGAGGTGCGCGTGGAATGGCAGCACCAGGCGCTCGAGAAGCTCCACGTCCGCCACCAGAGCGTGAAGACGCTCGGCACGGTGGAAAAATGGGAGGAGGAGAAGCTCCGCTGGCAGGTGGAAAACCTGCCCGTGCGCATCTATCTCGACAGCGAGGACCCCGACGGGCTCAAGGGCATGAACCAGGCCAAGGCCGCCAAGGGCCGTCAGGCGCGCTACCAGATCGTAAAGCCCTACCGCGATCAGATGGAGGGGCGCTATCAGTGGTGCATCGCCGCGGTGCCCGGCGCCGCGTGGGCCAAGAAGGTCTTCCCGCACCTTTCGAAACATCAGGCGATGGAGGCGCTGTGGGAGGCGATTCTCTCCACCTGCCGCGCCAGCGAGGGCATGGACGCCGTGGCCGCATGGGATGCGCACAACCGCGAGCTCAAGGCCCGCTGCGCGTATCTCAACAATCTCGGCATCGAAACGCTGGAATACCACGCCTCGAACGGCACGGACTTCACCGTGGGCATGATCCCCGAGGCCCGCTTTTGCGGCGGCGCGGAGGACACGATCGGCGGCGTGACCTTCAACCCCAACATGCCGACCGAGGAGTGCTTCATCAGCCCGAAGCGCGGCGTGGCCGAGGGCATCGTCTACTCCTCCAAGCCGCTGAGCTGGCAGGGCGAGCTGATCGAGAACTTCTCCGTCCGCTTCCATGAGGGCAAGGCCGTGGAGGTGAAGGCCGAGAGGGGTCAGGCGCTGCTGGAGAAGATGATCTCCATGGACGAGGGCGCAAGCTACCTCGGCGAGTGCGCGCTCGTGCCGTGGAGCAGCCCGATCAACGAGACGGGCCTGCTGTTTTACAACACGCTCTTCGACGAGAACGCCTGCTGCCATCTGGCGCTGGGCATGGGCTTCATCGACACGATCGAGGGCTATGCCGACCGCTCGCTCGACGAGATGCGCGCCATGGGCGTGAACGACTCGATGATCCACGTCGATTTCATGATCGGCACGGAGGATCTCACCATCACGGCGCACTGCCGCGACGGGCGGACCGTGCCGGTGTTCGAAAACGGCACGTGGGCCTTTAACGTGTAAAAAAGCATATCAGTGGTGCGTTTGAGCGTTCAAACGCACCACTTTTTGTCGAAAGTGGGGAACGATTGTCGATCCGGTTGCGCTCCGGGGCAATCTATGGTATACTAGATTAATTATCGATTCACCCTTTTGAAAGAAAGGACCGAAGAACCATGATGAAACGATTGCCTGCGCTGCTGCTGGCGCTGGTGCTGCTTTTGTCGCTCGCCGCCTGCGGCGAGAAGCCGACGGAGGCTGTGCCCACGCCGGAGCTCTCGCCGGAGCCGGAGGAAGTGATCTGGCCGACGACCTACTGTCTCGGCAAGGCGCCGACCTCCCTCGACCCGGTGCAGTACGTCTCCACGGACGACGCGACCTATCTCGTGAACCTCTATTCCGGGCTGGTGGCCTACCGGCGCGTCGGCTCGGACACGGTGGAGCTCGCGGCCGATCTGTGTGAAACGCTGCCGGCTCCGACCGTGAACGAGGACGGGCTGCCGGTCTATACCTTCCGGCTGCGCGAGAATCTCAAGTGGTCCGACGGCAGCAAGCTGACGGCGGCGGACTTTGTCTATTCCTGGAACCGCGTGGTGCAGACGGAGAACGCCGATGAGCGCTATCTCTTTGACTGCATCGACGGTTATGAGAATGGCGCGCTGAACGTGACGGCGTCGGCGGACGGCAGAACGCTGACCGTGGTGCTCGCCTTCAGCGAGCCGAGCTTCCTGAAGCTGCTGGCAAACCCGGTGTTCTTCCCCGTGCAGAAGAAGGCCGTGGACTCCGGCGACGGCTGGTCGCTCGCGCCGAAGCGTCTGGCCGTGAGCGGACCGTATAAGCTGGCGGAGTTCGCGCCGACGGGGATGATTCTCGAGAAAAACGAGCGCTACTGGGACGCAAAGAGCGTGACGGCAGACGTGCTGCGCTTTGACTTCACGGACGACCCCGCCGAGGCCGTGGAGGGCTGGACGGCCGGACGCTACGCGATGATCTCCACGCTGCCCTCCGAGCAGCTGCAGGCCCTGCGGCAGGCATACAGGGACGAATATCACACCGCAAGCCGCGTGGGCGTTTACAGCCTGTGCTTCAACCTCAACGACCCGGCGCTCAAGGACTTCACCGAGGCCGAGCGGACCCAGCTGCGGCAGGCGCTGAGCCTGCTGATCGACCGAAATTACATCTGCGACGCGATCGCGAAATCCGGTCAGGTTCCTGCCTCAAGCTATGTGCCGGACGGGATTACGGACGCGGACGGCTCGCTCTTCACGGCGCACAACGGGCCCGACGGAAAGGGCGGCGGCTACTACAGCGTGAAGGCCGACGATTACGCCAAAAACCGCGAGCAGGCGATCAAGCTTCTGCGCGCGGTGGCCGATTCGAGCAAGAAGTTCACCGTGTCCAAGGCCGACCGCTGCGTGGACTTCCCGGAGCTGAAGGTGCTCACGAGCGATTCCTTCGGCCATGTAGACATCGCGAACTATCTGCGCGATCTCTACGCGGGCTATGGCATCACGGTCACGATCTCCGCGCCGGATCTGAACACCTTCCTCACCGAGCGCGAGAAGGGCGAATACTCCATCACGCGCAGCAGCTGGACCGCCGATTACGACGACCCGACGCTGTTTCTGAACCTCTGGAGCACGAGCGGCAACCACATCGGCCTCGGCTGGGGCGAGCACGCGAACTACCGCGGTTACAGCGCCACAATCGCGGGCGAAAAGCGCAAGGACTTAAGCTGGATGGAATCCTACGACGGCCTGCTCTACTCCATCATGAGCAGCACGGCCCCGATCGAACGCTACCGCCTGATGCACGAGGCGGAGACGCTCCTGATGAGCACCTGGGCGGTCTGCCCGCTGTATCTCTACACGGACGTCTATCTCGCGACAAGCGAGCTCAACGGCATGTACGTGAGCCCGATGGGGGCGAAATACTTAATCAACGTTGTGACCCATGACGAGATGGGAAACTGAATGAAAAAGAGACCGGCGTAGGGCGGCCCTGACAAGGAAGTATCAGGTTTTGAGCGGCCCTATTCCGCACATCCTTCATGAAAAAATCCGGAAATCCACCAAGGATTCCCGGATTTTTTCATTTTGCCTGAACGAAATATGGCTCGCTCAAAACTGCTT
>JAZPZZ010000125.1:0-3426 GCA_045544935.1 Oscillospiraceae bacterium
CATGGCTACGATCCGACTTTGCTCATGGGCGGAACCTCGTCCGAGCCGGAATCGGGCAGGAGATGGACGCGCGTGTTGAGATACTTGGAAACCGCCTTCGCCGTCGTGCCGCCGCAGACGGCGTGCAGGCCCTCCTTGGCGAAGAACAGGCGCATCGTGCCGAGATCGTCGTCCTGGTTTTCCGGCGGGCCGATCATGAGGTTCACGGGCCTGCGCTCGCGCAGGCGCAGCACGGCGATGGTCGTGTCGTCGTGCAGCTCGTCGAGATCGAGCGCCTGGACGGTGCTGAGCATGCGCGCGGCGATGCGCTGGGCGGAGACATTCTCCGTCCAGTTGCGGGCGAGAAAGTCCTCCATCTCCGCGCGGGGCCAGCCGTCATAGGTCGTGACGCCGCGGCCGGCCTCGGCCACGCCGTCGCTGAAGAGAATCAGGCAGTCGCCGGGTGAGAAGGTGAAGGTGCTCTCGTGCAGCTCCTTGTCCTGCACGAAGTGGACGGAATAGGAATACTTCTGCGCCTTGCCGCTCTTGAGAAAGACGGCGGGCGGGTTATCATACTGCACGAGGCGCACATGGCGGCCCTCGGCGGTGACGATCGTGAAGGTGGCATAGGCCAGATGGCGCACGCTGCAGATTGGGAGCGTGGCCGCCACGGTGGAGACAGCCTCCTCGAGCGGCACGCTGCCGTGCAGCATGGCGGAGAGCATGGTGCTCGTGAGCGTGGAGAGGATGTTCGCCTTCACGCCGGAGCCGAGCCCGTCGGAGAGGATGATCGTGGCGCCGTTGCGGTCCTTGTCATAGACGCACTGGTCGCCGCAGATGCTCTCGCTGTTTTTCATCTTGCTGACAACGCCGATCTCCCAGACGAGGTTGCGGTCGAGCCGCGCGGATTTAGTCATCGTCTTCCTCCTCATCCTCCTCGTCGTCCTCGTCGAGCAGGATCGCCTGCTTCAGATCGTGCACGGCGACCTTCGTCTCGGCCGCGGTCTCGCCGAGGAGACTCGCGATCTGGTGGACGATGCGCAGCTGGTTTTCCATGATATCGTCGGCAATCTCGGCGGCGTGCAGCTTCGTCTTCTGCACCTGCTCGCGGCGCTGGCGCGAGAGCGTCACGTCACGCATGATGCAGGTATAGACCGTGCGGTCCGGGTCGCAGATGAAGACGCGCTCGAGATAGACATTGTACTCCGCGAGATATACGCGGTCGGTATACTGGTTTTCGTCCATGCCCATGAGCTTGACGAAGTCATATTCATCCATGATGCGGCTGACCGGATAGCCGACGATGTCGGCCGTGTCCCGGATGCCGAAAATGCGGCAGGCGGCGCGGTTGATCTGGCGCACCTTGAGATCGCGGTCGACCGAGATGATGCCCTCCGGCGCGACGTTGATGATCATTTCGGAATACATCTCCGCCTTGCGGATCATGTACGGGACGCACATCGTGACCTCGGCGCGGCCGGCATACTGGGCGATCGCCATCTCGCGGCAGGTGGGATAGCCGCACAGGCCGCAGTCGAGCTGGTCGGCCTTGGTGAACTTGCCCATGTTGCGCATGATGCCGGTGATGATGCCCTCGGCGGGCACCTCCTGCGGGCGGATGCGGTGGTCCTCCAGCGCGCGGTGCATGCCGATCTGCTCGGGAATGTCATAGTCCCCGCCGTCATAGACCGACTGCGTCTCCACCATGCGTCTTGCCTCGAGCAGGTTCATCTTCTTGTGCGTGAAGACCATGCCGCCGATGCAGTTGCCGTGGCAGGCGGCCATCTCGATGAAGCAGCCGCGCAGGCCGCCGGCGGCGACGCTTTTGAGCACCTTGATGCAGTCGTTCAGACTGTCGACAAAGAGATAATCCAGCCCGATGAGGCGGGTCATGGCCTCCATCGTGCCGCCGGTGACGACGTAGGCGTGCGAGGCCTTTGGCTCGTCGCCGGGCAGGTCGCGCTCGATCTGGACCTTCTTCTCATGCATCCAGATCTCAAACTCCGTGAGCGTGATGGCATAGTCCGCGCCGACGCTCTCGAAGCTCTTCGTCTCCTCCTTGCGGGAGACGCAGGGCCCGATGTAGACCACCGCCGCGCCGGGACAGCGCTGGCGCAGAATCTGCGCGTGCGCCTGCGCGGGCGAGACGACCGGCGCGAGATACGGCAGCGCCTCGGGGAAGTGCTTTTCGCAGTAGAGCACGATCGTCGGGCAGCCGGAGGTGATGATCGGCGCGTCCTCGGTCTGGCTTGCGAGCACCTCGAGCTGGCGCTGCACAAGCTGCGCGCCCTCGGCGGTCTCATACGCATCGGCAAAGCCCATGTCCTTGATCGCCTGCCGCAGACCCTTGAAGCCGTTGAGGCCGAAATAGGGCAGATAGGTGCTGTCCACGCTCGCGATGACGGGCTTGCCGCTCTCGATCAGACGCTGGATGGCGGGCACCTGACTGATGTCCTCCTTGGCGCGGCGCGGGCAGACCGCGACGCACTTTCCGCAGAGAATGCAGTCGCTCGAGACGATCTGCGGCATGCCCTTGAACACGCGGACCGACTTGACCGGACAGTTGCGGACGCACTTATAGCAGTTGATGCATTTATCGGGACTGAAGCGTAAAACATCCATGGAATTCTTCCTCTTTTCTCCGGGGGATGGTCATTCAGTTTATTCTAGCACAGCACGGAAAAGTTTACAATGAAGAAAAAATGAAAGAGTGGAGCGTTGAGAGTGGAGATGTAAGGTGCGCTTCGCGCAATTGGAAAATACGGGCGCTTCGTGAAGCGCCCCTACGAAAGAAGGGAAATGCGAACTTCTCTCGTAGGGGTCATTCACGAATGACCCGCATTCCAATCCGTCGGCGCAAGCCGACTCCGCATCTCCACTCTCCACGCTCCACGCTCCACGCTAAAAAGCCTCTCCGTTGCCGGAGAGACTTTTCGCTGATATTGATTTACGGTCTTCCCATACCGCCGCCGGGTCTGCCGCCGCCCAACTGACCCATCTGGCCGGGCTGACCGCCCATGCCGCCCATCTGGCCCATACCGCCCATGCCCACGCTGCCGCCATAGACGGCGCCGGTCATCTCGACGGTCTGGGTGCTCGTGCCCGCGGTGAGGGTGTAGGTCCCGCCCTGCTGCACGTCGGGCGTGCTGATGACGACGCATTCATACGCCTTGTCGGCCTGCCAGGTGAGGAGCACGTTGCCGCTCGCGTCGGCAAGCTGAATCGTGCTGCCCGCGGCCTGCGCGCCGGTGGAGACGAGCATGACGCCCTGCCCCTCGGCGGAGGTGAAGTTCTCGGCCATGCCGGAGGCGCCCGCGGCGACGATGGTGCCGCCGGTGATTGCGGCGCTGATGCCGTAATCGAGCGCGCCGTTGCCGCTGTTCGTCGGGCCGGAGACGAAGACCTGTCCGCCGGTCATGGTAATCGTGCCGTTGGAGTCGATGCCGT
>JAZPZZ010000126.1:0-2539 GCA_045544935.1 Oscillospiraceae bacterium
AGCCTTCCTCACCGGGCATCTCTTCCAGACGGCCGGACATCTCACGCAGAGCCTCGGCCCAGCGGGAGGTGGAGTCGGCCAGAACGGTGACGTCATAGCCCATGTCGCGGAAGTACTCGGCGATGGTGATGCCGGTGTAGATCGAAGCCTCACGGGCCGCGACGGGCATGTCGGACGTGTTCGCGATGAGGACGGTGCGCTTCATCAGCGGCTCGCCGTTGCGCGGGTCGGTCAGCTCGGGAAACTCCATGAGAACGTCGGTCATCTCGTTGCCGCGCTCGCCGCAGCCGATGTAGACGACGATGTCCACGTCGGACCACTTGGCCAGCTGGTGCTGCACGACGGTCTTGCCGGAGCCGAAGGGGCCCGGAACGGCGGCCGTGCCGCCCTTGGCGATCGGGAAGAGCGTATCGATGATACGCTGACCGGAGTTCATGGGCTTGTTCGGCGCGAACTTTGCGGCATAGGGTCTGCCGATACGGACGGGCCAGCGCTGGATCATCGTGAGGTCGTGATCCACGCCCGCTTCATCCGTGAGGACGGCGACGGTCTTGTCAACCGTGAAGTCGCCGCCGGTGATGGACTTGATGGTGCCCTTCATGTTGGGCGGCACCATGATCTTGTGCAGAATGGCGCTGGTCTCCTGGACGGTGCCGATGACGTCGCCGCCGACGACCTTGGCGCCCGCTTCCACGACGGGGTCGAAGTGCCACTCGCGGCTGCGGTTCAGCGCGGGGACCTCAATGCCGCGGGTGATGGTGGAGCCGGCGATGTCGCGGATCTCGGGCAGAGGACGCTGAATGCCGTCGTAGATATTCTCCAGCATGCCGGGGCCGAGCTCCACGCTCAGCGGCATACCGGTGGTCTCCACGGTCGCGCCGGGGCCGAGGCCGGACGTCTCCTCATAGACCTGAATGGAGGCGCTGTCGCCGGTCATGTTCAGGATCTCACCGATCAGGCGCTGCTTGCCGACACGCACAACGTCAGACACGTTCGCGTCGGCCAGGCCGTTCGCCACGACCAGCGGGCCGGAAACTTTGGTAATCGTTCCGCTCAAATTACATCGTTCCTTTCATCGAAGGATTTTGCAAGAGATTATTGTAAGATATTGGTGCCGACGGCGCGTTCCACCGCGGCGACGAGGGCCTGCCGGCCCAGCCCGAGCGGGCCTTCCCTGCCGGGAATGAGGATGATGGCCGGAGAGGGGACGTCCTTATAGCGGTCGATCTCATGCTGGAGATCGGCGGCGAGGTTCTCCTCGACGTAGATGATGGCATAATCCTCGCTGTCGCGCGTGAGGTGGCGGAGCGTCTTGCGCGCCTCCTCCGCGCTCGTGACCGGGCAGGCCTCGAGTCCGAGCGCCTTGAAGCCCATGACGGTCTCGGGACCGCCGATGACTGCAATTTTAAGCATAAGTATCACGCAGCCTTTCCCGGATGGTATCGGGCTTGAGCCCGGCCTGTCTGCCGGCGAGAATCATTCTCGCGGCAGTGACTTCGTTTTCCATGGCCGCCAGATAGCTGACGACGTGCGCCGCGCCGAAGCGCATGATCTTTGCCTCGCGGACGAACTGCATGACCGCGTTGTCGCACGCCTTCTCAAAGGCCGTGAGCGACCCGCCGGTTACAGCGGCAGCCGCGGCGTCCACGGCGCTGCCGACGTGCGTGGCGCGGTAGAGATCCGCGAGCGCATCGCCGGAGTCGGCCAGCGCGACGTTGTCCGCGCTCACTTCCCCGCCGGGGATGAGGGCCAGACGCAGGAAATCGGCGTCCTTGCCCATGCGCCAGGTGCGCACGGCGGAGCGCATATTCGCGCTGTCGATCAGCAGGCGGACGTAGTCCCTGGCAAAGCGCGAATCGGCAACGGAGTCGGCGAGCTTCGCCATCTCGACGAAGTAGGTCCGGTCGAGCGCGAAGTCCGCGAGCTGCGGGTTCGACGTGCGCGAGAGCGTGCCGGAGGCCTCCTGCATCGCCTCAGCCAGCGGCGTGGGGATCATGGCATATTCGCCGGAGCGAAACGCCTCCTGCAGCTGCGCAACGTCGACGCTGCCGCGCTCGGAGAGAAGCGAGCTGCCGTCGACCTCCGCCCCGTGGGACTTGATGATGGTCTTGATGTTGTGGAAGTCGTATTTCAGACGGAACATCTGCACCAGAGCCTTCTCCGGCGCCATGTTCTCCACCTCATCAAAGATGGCGGCGATGTGCTTCTCGAGCGAGGCGTTGATCTCATTGAGGCTCTGCCCCGAGAGATCGCCGTAGCCGCACTCCTCCAGCACCTTGACGGCCTCATCGTCGCTGGGCGCCGCGATCATGCGCTCCATGCGCTCGGCCGAGAGCATGCCGCTCGTGCGTGCCGCGAGCATGGCCGTGATGGCCAGATAGTTGGTTTCTTTGATAGTAGCCAAATTCGTTCCTCCTTCTTGGCTCGGCAAAAGCCAGAACCTTCAGGATCCACTGTGCGAGCACAGTGAATGTTTATTCGCCAACGCCTCGCCCCTGCGGGGCAACCGGCGT
The DNA here is from genome assembly GCA_045544935.1 of Oscillospiraceae bacterium. Lineage (GTDB taxonomy): Bacteria > Bacillota > Clostridia > Oscillospirales > Oscillospiraceae > CAG-103. The sequence continues at coordinate 2,514 of JAZPZZ010000126.1, forward strand.
TGATGCGAATAATTCAAGTCGGAGGC
>JAZPZZ010000127.1:0-17278 GCA_045544935.1 Oscillospiraceae bacterium
CAAAAGCTCCGCCTGCAAAAAGGGCGGGCGGAGCCATGTGCTGGAGGCGATGGGCCTCCCGGCAAAGGTGATCGACGGGGCGCTGCGCATCAGCTTCTCGCGATACACGACCGAGGAGGAGGTCGACGCGTTCTGCGCCGCGCTAACCGAGGCGCAGAAATCACTTTTTCCTTCGCTTTGAGCGCTTCGGCGCGAGCCGCTCGCGCAGCGAGGGGCCGGCGCTCTCCTTCTTCTCCGGCTTTTCCGGCGCGGGGGCGGGAATGATCTTCTTCGTCTCCGGGTCGATCCGGTCCATGTGCATATACAGCGCGGTTTCCGTTCGGAGACCGCGTTTTTTCAGGCCGTGATTGATGAGCGCTTCGACCGAGGAGTAGATGACGGCGAAGGTCGGCACGGCCAGCAGCATGCCCATGAAGCCGAAGAGGCCGCCGCCCACGATGATGGCGAACATGACCCAGAAGCCGTTGATGCCGATGGAGCTGCCGAGGATCTTCGGGCCGATGATGTTGCCGTCGAGCTGCTGCAGCACGAGAATGATGACGGCGAAGATCAGCGCCTTGACGGGCGAGACGAGCAGGATGATGATGCCGGACGGAATCGCACCGATGAAGGGGCCGAAAAACGGGATGATGTTCGTGACGCCGACGATGACGCTGACGAGCACGACATAGGGCATCTGCGCGATGGCGCAGACGATATAGCAGAGGATGCCGATGATGAGCGAATCGATGAGCTTGCCGATGATGAAGCCGTTGAACACGCCGTCCATGAAGTACACGGCGCGGGAGATCTGCTCGGCACGGCGGATGGGAAAGATGCTGTAGAGCAGCTTCTTCGACACGGCCTCGATGGACTCCACGTTATAGAGCACATAGCAGGCGACGACGAAGCCGACGAGCACGCTGAAAATGCCGCGCAGCACGAGATAGACGCCGGTGGAGACGTTCGTGACGATCGTGCTCAGATTCGGCAGCACGACGCTCTTGGCCCAGTCGACCACGCTGTCGGACACGTTGCCGGTGGCCTCCAGCAGGGCCGCCTCGAGGTTGGGGTAGTTTTCAAAGAAGCGCTCGATGAAATCGCTGATCGTCTGCAGATATTCCGGCGCGTTGGTGACGATGCTCTCCACGCTCGTATAGACCTGCGGGATGACGATCCAGAGCAGGACGCCGATGAACAACAGCGCCAGCGTGATGATGACGATCACCGCGAGCAGACGGGACGTGGTCTCATTCTTTGCGCGCTTGGGGAAGCGGCGGTCCAGCCACGGCAGGAAGAGCTTATACTGAAAATACTTCGCTCCCGGCCAGAGGATATAGGCGATGACGAGACCCCAGATGATCGGCGCGAGCACCTTCAGAACGCTGCCGAGCCATTCGAGCACGACGCCGCCGTGCAGCAGGAACATATAGAACAGAATCTCCGCCGCGATGACGAGAAACGCCGTGAGTCCCCACTTGATATATTCGTTTTTTTCCCAGAAATGCTTCATATTCGATCCGTTCTCCGAAAAGGTCTTTCGCTTCATCCTTATTCTACTATTTTTCCCGCAAACGGTCAACCGCGCGAGATGGCGTTTTCCTTATTATTTGCAGCGGAACGCACAATTTAATCAAATCATAAGCAACGGTTCATCATAATCTTCGAGTAGACATAATATGTTGAAAAAGTTGTTGAAAGTGTTGAAACTCTCTTCTCAAACCGATAAAACACGCAACGAAATAAGCCTGTTTTCTCCAATTTTACCCATGCGTAACATTCTTCATGAATTCTTCAACCTTTTTCCGCGGGATGAGATATAATGAGGAAAATACATCCGGCAGGGAGGAATGAACATGGGACGCATCAGAAGACGGCGGCTGGAGGAAATCCGGCGCGCATCGAAAGCAATCATTGAAACGGAATTTGAGCCGATCGAGGCGCCGCAGATCAACGGAAAGCTGCGCGGCTTTGCGCTGCGCGTGCCGGAGCAGATCCAGCGGTGCAGCGGCATCGTAGTCTTCGGGCGGCGCATCCGCTCGCTCGTGTTCTCCACGGATCTGGCGACGATCCGCAACGTGGACGCCGACGCGGTGCTCGCGGTCTATCCCTACACGCCGCAGCAGATCATCACCGAGGCGCTGGTCCACTCGGCGGACATTCCGGTGTTCGCGGGCGTGGGCGGCGGTCTGACGCAGGGAAAGCGCGTGGTGAATCTCGCAAACTACGCGGAGATGCAGGGCGCGAGCGGCGTGGTCGTGAACGCGCCGACGGCAAACGAGGTCATCCGCGAGCTGCACGACACGATCGACATTCCGATCATTGTGACGGCCTTTTCCGCCGAGGGCATCGCAGAGCGGATTGAAAACGGCGCCGCAATCATCAACGTGGCAGCCGGGGCCGAGACGCCGGACGTCGTGGCGCAGCTTCGCGCGCAGTTTAAGGAGCTGCCGATCATCGCGACCGGCGGCCCGACGGACGAGAGTCTGACAAGAACCATCAGCGCCGGCGCGAACGCGATCGTCTGGACGCCGCCCTCCCCCGGGGACGTATTCAAGGAGATCATGAGCGCCTACCGCAAGGGCGAGGCGCATCCGTAACGGCGGCTTGACACTCGCGGCGTTTTGATCGTATAATTCTGAAAAAGGAGGCGAGCGGCATGAACGCAAGCGTTGCCATTCAGGTGCTTCCCCAGCAGGTGGAGCAGAAAAAGATGCTCGAGTGCGTGGACGCGGTGATCCAATACATCGCATCCTGCGGCGTGAAATACACCGTCGGCCCGTTTGAAACGGTGCTCGAGGGCGATTTTGAGGTGCTGATGGAGATCGTGCGCGCGTGCTTTCGCATCTGCGTGGCCGCCGGCGCGCCGGGCGTGCTCGGCTATGTGAAGGTGAACTATTGCCCGGAGGGCGTGCTCACCATCGCGGAGAAGACGGAGAAATATCAGCAATAAGATGGATGTTTCATTTGCGATTTTCGACATGGACGGCACGATTGTGGACTCCATGCCGTTCTGGGACCGGCTGACGGAGGAATATCTCGAAACGCTGCATCTGACGCCGGACGACAATCTGGATCTGAAGAACGCGGTGGCGCGCATGTCCATGCACGAGGCGGCCGAGCTCTTCCAGCAGGCGATGAATCTGGACAAGACGCCGGAGGACATCGTGCTGGAGATGGGTGACCTGATGGACCGGCACTATCAGGAGGACATTGCGCTGCGGCCGGGCGTGAAGGGTTTTCTGGAGGGACTGCGCCGCGAGGGCGTGCCGATGTGCGTGCTGACGCTGACGCCGGCGCCGCTGGCCGCCGCCTGTCTGGAACGGCTGGGCGTGGCGGAATACTTCGCCTTCATCCTCTGCAGCGAGGACATGGGGCTCGGCAAGGACAACCCCGAGGTCTTCGCGCGCGCCGCGTGGGAATTCGGCGTCTACCCGATCGAGACGATCGTGTTTGAGGATTCGCACTACGCCGCGCGCGCCGCGAAGGAGGCGGGCTGCTCGGTGGTGGGCATCTTCGAGCAGACGCACGCGGAGCAGTGGCCGCGCATGCAGCGCATCTGCGACGTGACTGTAATGGACTGGCATCAGGCAATGGATTTACTCTACTGAAAAAAACAGGACCTTCCGGTCCTGTTTTTTTATTGTTTTCGATTTCGATTGTAATTGATGAGGCAGCCGGCTTTGACGATGGCGCGCTCATCCGGCGTCATCTCGGCGATGAAGAGCGGCAGCGGCTCCGCCCTTCCGTCGTGAATCCACCAGGCCGGGACGTCGGAGAGGTCTCCGTCCAGCGCGGCGCGGACATTCGGCACGAAGACATAGTCCCCGACCTCGAAGGGCGGCTCGCCCTCGAGCTGGAACGGGAGCATACCCCAGTTCATGACGTTGGAGCGGTAGCGCTTGGTGGCGTATTCGCGCGTGATGTTCGCCAGCCCCCCGATGACACGCTGGCAGCTTGCCGCCTGCTCGCGGGCGGAGCCGTCGCCGGGCTTGACGGCATAAATCACGGAGCCGAGCTCGGTATCAAAGCCGCTCACCTGCTCCATGCCGGAGATGGCGCGGATGGCCGCGTAGACGCCCTTGAGCTCCGGCTCGAGCGCACAGACGTCCTCGCCGCGGACGCGGGCCTTCTCGAGGCGGTCGACCGCCTTGGATCGGGTGACATAATTCGGATCTCTCCGGCTCAGCGTGAATTCCGCGAGGCCGAGCGGGTTGGAGCGGAAGGACGAAGTCTCGCCCGAGGGGATGAGCTCGTCCGTCGTGGTGACGGGGTCCATGATCTTCGAGCAGACCTTGAGGAGAATGTGATCGGTGAGGGCGCTCATCTGCGGCCAGTCCTTGATGTTCGGGCCATAGACGAGGTCTTCGCCGGTCGGACGGCCGAAGCCGAAATAGACGCGGTGGTCATAGACGCTGCGGTCGAACTGATAAAACGGCTTATCGTCCCACGGGAACGGCTCAAAGCACGGCAGGCTCTCGGCGCTGGTGAGCACGCCGCCGTTTGCGGCCGTGGCAGCGATCGAGCGCGCGTCCATAAGCGCGACAGCGGCCATCTGCGCGTTTCCGGGCTTGGAGCCCTCGCGGTTGGGGAAGTTGCGCGTGGTATGGCGGACAGAGAGGCCGTTGTTGGCAGGCGTATCGCCCGCGCCGAAGCAGGGCCCGCAGAAGGCGCTGCGCACGATCGCGCCGGACTGGAGCAGATCGGTGACGGCGCCGTTGCGGCTGAGCTCGAGGAAGACGCTCTGGGAGCTCGGATAGACCGAGAGGGAGAACTCCCCTGCCCCGCAGCTTTCGCCGCGCAGGGCCTCGGCAGCCGCCATGATGTTGGTAAAGGTGCCGCCGGCGCAGCCTGCGATCACACCCTGCTGGACGTGGAGCTTTCCGCCGCGAACCTTATCGAGCAGCGTATAGGGCGCGCGGCCGTCGGAGACCTCCGCCGCGGCCTTCTCAACCGAGGCGAGAATGTCGGTGAGATTCGCGTTCAGCTCATCGATGGTATAGACGTTCGAGGGATGAAACGGCAGGGCAATCATGGGCTTGATCTTGGAGAGATTCACGCGGACGCAGCCGTCGTAATACGCGACGGGCGCCGGATTCAGCTCGCGGTAATCGTCCCCCCTGCCATGTGTCTTCAGATAATCACAGGTGTCCTTGTCCGTGCGCCAGATGGAGGAGAGGCAGGTCGTCTCCGTGGTCATGACGTCGACGCCGTTGCGGTAATCGGTCGTCATGGAGGCGACGCCGGGGCCGACGAACTCCATGACCTTGTTTTTCACATAGCCGTTCCGGAAGACCGCGCCGATGATCGCGAGAGCGACGTCCTGCGGACCGACAAACGGCTCGGGGCTGCCCTCGAGATAGACGGCGACGACCTCGGGATAGTTGATATCGTAGGTGTCCTCCAGCAGCTGCTTGACGAGCTCTCCCCCGCCCTCGCCGACGGCCATCGTGCCGAGGGCGCCGTAGCGCGTGTGCGAATCGGAGCCGAGGATCATTTTGCCGCAGCCGGCATGCATCTCGCGCATGTACTGATGGATGACGGCGATGTGCGGCGGAACGTAGATGCCGCCGTATTTCCGCGCGGCGGAAAGGCCGAACATGTGGTCGTCCTCGTTGATCGTGCCGCCGACGGCGCAGAGCGTATTATGGCAGTTGGTGAGCACATAGGGCATGGGAAAGCGCTCCATGCCGGAGGCCTTCGCCGTCTGGATGATGCCGACGAAGGTGATATCATGCGAGGCCATGGCGTCGAACTTCAGGCGCAGGCGCCGCATATCGCCGGAGGTGTTGTGCGCCTCGAGAATGGAATAAGCGATCGTACCCTTCTTGGCCGATTCACGGTCATACTGCGGCGCCGCGTCCGCCGGGACGAGCTCGGTTCCGCCGACGAGATAGACGCCCTGATCAGAGAGAGTAATCATGTGGAATTCCTCCTGTCTTTAACGCGCTACATTATAAACGCTTCGACAGCATGCGTCAACCGCTTGCATTCTGCCTGCGCAGGTGATATAGTAATTTAAAGTGATAAAAAGGAGGCGCTGGCATGACCTACGCGGAGGTGCGCGAGAACGCGCGGAAAACGATTCTCAACTGCAGGGCCTGTCCGGAGTGCAACGGCCTTGCCTGCGGCAATACGATGCCCGGTCCCGGCTCGAAGGCGCCGGGCAACGGCGCGAACGTGAACTGGCGGGCTTGGCAGGAGATCCGGCTGAACATGGACGTGTTCGCCCCGGACGCAGCGGTGGACACGAGCTGCGAGCTCTTCGGGCGAACGCTCGCCCTGCCCCTGCTGACGGGGCCGATCGGCTCGCTGACGCAGTACAGCAAGGAGGACGTGACGATTCCGTTCAACGACGGCGTGATACAGGGCTGCGCGGAGGCGGGCATCGTCGACTGCTTCGGCGACGGGCTGGCGCCCGGCGTGCTGGAGGCGGGGCTCGCCTCCATGGCAAAGCACGGCGCGGCGGCGATCCCGGTGATCAACCCGATCGCGATGGAGGACATTCTGCGCGAGATGGCGGTCGTGGAGGAGACGGACGCGATGGCGGTCTCCGTCGTGGTGGACAGCGCGGGGCTCGCGATCTGGTCCGGCGGCGGCTTCGGCTCGAAGACGGCCGGGCAGCTGCGGCAGCTGCGCGAGGCGACAAAAAAGCCCTTCGTGGTGAAGGGCATCATGACTGTGAAAAACGCGCTGCAGGCGGCGGAGGCCGGGGCCGACGCGATCATCGTATCGAACCACGGCGGGCGTGTGCTCCCCTATGCGCCGGCGACGGCTGAGGTGCTGCCGGAGATCGCGGAGGCTGTCGGCGATCAGATGAAGATCATCGTGGACGGCGGCATCCGCTCCGGCGCGGATATGCTCAAGGCGCTCGCCCTCGGCGCGGACGCGGTGCTGATCTGCCGCCCCATCGCCGTGGCTTGGTTCGGCGGCGGCGCGGAGGGTGTGAAGGTCTACGCCGAGAAGCTCAAGGGCGAGCTGAAGGAGGCCATGTACATGTGCGGGGCGAGGAAGCTCGCGGACATTGGCCGCGAGATGGTCAGATGAAAAAAGTCCCTGCGGCATCAAGCGGCAGGTTCTTTTTTTCGATCCGCGATGGCGAAGCCTGCGGTGATGAGGAGCATATAGGGAATCAAAATGAGAAAGCTCGGCAGCTCATAGAGCCAGGGGTACGGGATGAAGCGGTAGAACATCTCGAGGACCGGATTTCCCTCCGTCTCCATGGAGAAGAAATAGTTGGCCTTCGGGTGCAGGCCGGTCGCGCGCAGAAGCACGTTGACGCCGAAGACCGCGAGCGAGATGAGCAGGAGCACCGCGATCGTGCCCGGAAGGTCCTTAAAGCGCGGGCGATAGAGCCCGAAGACGACGAGGGCGAGCGCTTCGATGATGATCATGAAGTGCGTGCCGTAATAGCCGAGCATGCGCGGCAGGAGGATCGAATAGCCGTCGAAGCCCATGCCGGGCATGACGAGCGCCATGAGCGCGCCGAGAGGCCCCACGAAGAAGGCGAAGCTCATGAGCGCGCGGCGGTTCGTGAGCACGCCGATCGGGATGAGGAGCATGTTGATGTTGCACAGCTGCAGCGGCAGCTCGCCCCACCAGTTGAAGCCGCCCATGGCGGCGGTGGCCTCATTGAACTCCGCGTCGATGGACAGGAAATATTTATAGACGAAAAAGCCGAGCAGCGTCAGCACGCAGGCGGTGACGAGGACGGTCTTTTTCGTTCGCTCGGATTTGCCGCGCAGCAGCAGACCCGAAACGATCAGCAACATCAGAAACAGCGCAAAGCACGCGAAGAAAACGCCGTTGAAGGGGTGGATGATCCAGGGGCTGTGAGGGTTCATAGCTCGGACACTCCTTTTTTCTTTATCTTTCTTTTCCCAGGCCGGCAAGCTGCACGGAGAGCTCGCCGATCAAAACGGCGGACGGAATGTCCGCGAGGACATGCTGCTTGACAAAGAGGATGCACAGACAGACCAGCAGCAGAAACAGCCATGCCGCCGGGAAATACCACCTCGGGATGGTGCGGCTGCCCATGGCGGCGCGGATGCAGAAATACGTGATGAGCACGTGCAGCGAGGGGAACAGATGCACGGGCGCGTCGATCTGATAGAGCCAGCCGAGCAGCAGATTGAAAAAGCCGGTATCGGGCGGGACGGGGCGTGTCATCGTGGTCGGCCAGGCCACGAACACAACGCCGGAGATCAGCATGGCGATCAGATAGCCCTTCGCCGTGCGCCGGGCATAGACCGGGCTCTCCGCGAGAATCATGACGGCGCTGGTCAGCCAGAACACGAACGTGAGATAATAGATGACGATCCACTCCGCGCGCAGCGGGATGGCGGCGTCGAGCGCGGTCTCCATACTGTGCATCGGCAGATACGGAAGCAGGAGGCGGGTGGGATAAAAGGCCAGCAGCTGGCTGAGCAGCATGACGGCCAGATGCGGCCAGACATGGCGCGGAATGCGCCGCGTTTGAAGCTGATTCGTCCTTCTTACCTCCTTTTCTTTCTTTTCCGGCACAGCATACCATATCTTTTAGAGTTAGACAAGTGTAACAAGAATATATTAATCAAAGCTTCATGACAGCAAAAAGAGGGAGAAATGACTCTCCCTCTTTCATCGGTCGCTGACGTGCGGCGTCTCTGTGGAAAAGATCCAGTCGTCCAGATCCGTATCCATGCGGCTCACCTCCGATTTTCACATACAGAGCATTCTATGCGTCCGGACGCGAAAAAATGCACGAATCGGAGGCGGAAAGATTCACATTTTCTTTTCAAGTCGATTGTTGACAGCCGATTGCTTCTCCTTTATAATAGTGTGGTCATTTCATCGGGACCGGAAAGCCGGTCCCAATTCTTAAGAAAACAGGTGAACCGCAACATGAGTGCATCTCAGGACAAAAAAAAGCGCACGCAGCAGCGCGCGGAGGGCACGGAGCGCCGTCAGGTGGCCGCCCAGAAGCAGAATGCTGAGAAGAAAAAAGAACGCGTCCGCTGGACGCTCGGCGGCATTCTGATCGCCCTGCTGATCATCGGCATTCTGGTCGGCAACTCCAGCCTCTTTTATCGCCAGAGCGCGCTGAAGGTCGGAGACGAGACCTTCTCCGCCGCACAGGTGAACTACTACGCCAACACCGCCTACCAGAACTGGTACAGCCAGTACGGCAGCATGCTGCAGTACATGGGCGTAAACACGCAGGAGCCCATCAAGACGCAGGCCTACAGCATGGGCGACGAGTATGAGACCTGGGGCGACTACTTCATCGGCACCGCCAAGGAGTCCATCAAGCAGATCGTGGCCATGAGCGAGGCCGCCAAGGCCGACGGCATGAGCCTTACGGACGAGGAGCTCGCCTCCATCGACGAGCAGATCGACCAGATCAAGAGCAACGCCAAGACCGCGGGCTTCGGCTCCGGCGCGAAGTATCTGCAGGCGCTGTTTGGTCAGGGCGTGACGGAGAGCATCGTGCGCCAGGAAATGCAGCGTTCCATGCTCGCGAGCGATTACGCCAACGCGAAGCAGGAGAGCTTCACCTACACCGATGAGGAGCTCGCCGCGGAATACAAGGAACACGCGAACGACTATGATCTCTTCAACGGCATGTATTACTTCGTCGCGGCCGACACCGTAGAGGTGGAGGCGGAGGATGAGGACGCCGAGCCCACCCAGGAGACCACCGACGAGACGATGGCCGAGGCCAAGAAGACCGCCGATGAGATCGGAAAGGCCGTGGCCGAAGCGGACGCCAAGGACAAGGCCGAGGCCTTCACGAAGGCCGTGGCCGAGCTGGGCAAGCCCGTGGCCGAGACCGACAGCGAAGGCAACGAGACCGGCGTGACCACCCCTGCCGAGCCGCAGAAGATCGAAGACGTGGCCGGCTCCTCGCTGGCCAATCAGGGCTTTGCGGAGTGGATGCTGGACGCCGGACGCAAGGCGGGCGACTCCACCGTCTACGAGCAGGAGAACGGCGGCTACTACGTCGTGCTCTTCCAGAGCCGCGAGACCGAGGAATATGACACCGTGAGCGTGCGCCACATCCTCATCAAGCCCGTGGACGAAGACGGCGACAGCACCATCTCCGACGAGGAGAAGGCCGCGGCCGAGGCCAAGATGAACGAGATCAAGGCGGAATGGGAAGCCGGCGAGCAGACCGAGGACGCCTTCGCCGCGCTGGCCAACGAGTACAGCGAGGACCCCGGCTCCAACTCCAACGGCGGCCTGTATGAGAACGTTTACAAGGGCCAGATGGTCTCCGAATTCAACGACTTCTGCTTCGCCGACGGCCGCAAGCCGGGCGACGTGGACGTGGTTTACAATGAGAACACCGGCTACCACATGATCTACTTCGTCGGCACCGGCATGTCCTACACCGACTTCGTGGCGCAGAACCTCCTGCGCAGCGAGGATTTCTCCGCCTGGCAGGAAGAGTTCATGGCGGATTGGGAGGACTCCCTGACGGAGCTGCGCGGCATGAAATACGTCGACTGATCGGAGGCGCGCATGGAAACCAAGTTTGAGCGCTACAACCGCAACGACGTCAGCGCGACCGAGCTCGCGGACAAGCTGGCAGCCGAGAAGAAGAACGGCTGGACGGTGGTCTCCGCGGAGTATGAAGGCGACGACTTCGTGGTCGAATTTGAAAAAGAAGCATAATAAAAACCCCGGTTCAAACGAACCGGGGTTTTCTTGTTGTCTTCAGCAGCAGGGTGAGAAGCAGGGGTTGCAGCACAAATTACACAGAATCATGTCCATGCACCAGCTGCCGGTGCCGAAGCCGGCGTTGGGATAGTCGCGGCGGTAGGCGCTGTAGGCCGTGCCGCCGGATTCGAGCTCCTGCACGAGACGGCGAAACTGCAGATTGTTCGGTTCATACTGCACGGCGACGCGGGCATACTCCAGCGCGGTGACGCGGTTGCCCATGGCGGCGTTCGCCACGGCGGATAAGTAATACCAGTTTCCGTCCCGCTCTCCGCTCGGGACGCCGGAGAGCGCGTTGAGCGCCTCCTGGAAGTGGCCGGAATTGATGAAGTTCATGGCAGCCTGATATTCCGAGCGGACGCTCTGCTGCTGATAGCCGCCCCAGGCGCCGCCGCCATAGCTTCCCCAGCCGCCGGAAGTACCCGAGGACGAGCCGTAGCTGTTCGCGGTGCCGTTCTTGATGGCGTCATAGGCGGCGTTGATCTCGTTCATCTTCTCGGCAGCCTTCGGATCATCGGGGTGATAGTCCGGGTGATACTGCTTGGCAAGACGGCGATAGGCCGCTTTGATCTCTTCGTCTGACGCGCCCCGGGGGACGCCCAAGACCTCATAGGGGTCCTTCATGGTTTTCCTCCTGATCGGATGAATGTCCGGCGGCGCGATTGTAGCGCTGCCAGACGCCGGAATACAGAATATTGCGCAGCAGGTCCGCGTCCTGCAGCAGCGGCAGGCGCTCAAACGCATCCGACGCGGCGCCGAGCTGCGCAGTGAGAAGACTGCGGAAATCCGCCTGCGTCCATCCCGCCTCCCGCAGCGACTTGAGCGGGTTATAGCGGCCCTTCTTCACATCGTCCTCCAGATCCATGACGGCGTCCAGAAGATAGATAAAGCGGCCGAGCGCGTCCCCAAAGGGGGCGAGGAACGCATCAAACGCGCGGTCGACCTTGAACAGCTCCGCCATGAGCGCGCCGAAGCAGGCGGCCGCGGCGTCCGGCGTCTGCGCGTTCGCCTGCTCGATGGCGGCGAGGTCGCCAAGACAGCGCTCGATCGCGGCGCACTGGCGCGGCCAGCGCTGACACACGGCCTGATACTGCGCGGTGAGAAATTCGCTCTCCCAGAAGCCGACGACGCTGCCGTCGTCCTCGAAATCATCGCGGCAGTTGTGGTAGGCCAGCGCGACGTTCAGATCGGCGGCGTAGGCCGTGAAGGGAGAATCCCAGCTGAAGTGCTTGCGCAAGGGATGCGCGATGCAGGTTTCCATCCGGCGCTGCTCCTCCGCCTCATACATGGACGAGAGCAGGAGGACGAGAAACGTCATATCATACGTGAGCGCGAGACGGCCGAAGAAGCCGTGCTCGGACTTGAGCGCGGCGCACAAGCCGCAGTAGCAGCCCTTATACCGATCCTTCTGCGCCTGCGAGAGCAGGGACTGATCGGCAATGAGATATCCAAACAATGCGGCTGCCTCAGGTACGGCGCTGGAAGGACGTGCCGCACTTGCGGCAGACGATGTTCAGCTTGCCCTTCCCTCTCGGCACGCGCAGGCGCGTGCGGCAGGAGGGACATTTATAGAAGCGATAGTCCTTGCGCTGCGCCCAGCGGTCGCGCATGCCGTTCCACCAGCTTGTGATTTTATAGCGCTCGCGCAGATATGCGCCGTTTTCCTGCTGGCGACGATAAATATTGCGGCTGAGCATGCGGAACATCACATAGAAAAACAGCCCCATCGAGAGGCCATAGAGCGCGCTGGATATCCGGGCATTGCGCACAAACACGGAGCACACCGAGAGAATCAGAAACACAACCGACAAAAAGCGGTTGAGATGATCCGGCCCGTTGCGCCCTGCCATTATTCTAGCGAACCATGCACGCATAGATAACTCACCTTGAAACAAAGATTCTTTGACCCATTTATCTTATCACAGTGCAGAAGGAAAGTTGTAGCGGAATTGTGAACCTTTCGTCGGAAAGCAAAGCAAGACGCAGACCGCCGTGGTTTCGGCAGCCTGCGCCCAGGGAAAAAAGGGGGGGTATATGAGAGAGACTTAAATCAAATCATCGATGAAATCGAAGAAATCATGGATCTGTTTCCGATCGCTGAAGATCTGCTGCGGATCCGGGAGCGGAACGCTCGGCGCGCTCGGCTGCGTCTGCGAAGACTGGGCCGGCGCGGGGTTCCAGCTGTCGGGATTGAGAATCTCGCCGGTGGCGGCGGAGACCCAGTAGCTCTTCCACTGACCGTTGGCGGCAAAGCGGACGGAGTAGGCCAGCTGATCGGAATAAACGCTCAGGAGCGTGAGATACTGATCCGCGGCGGCGCCGACATAATCCGACGCGATCTGCTCGGCGTCGCTGCCGTCGGCACAGCGCCAGTTGAGCAGCGTGCCGGAGAGCGAAGCGTCATCCCACCGGAGGGACTGGCTCTCCACGGCATAAAGCAGTTCCTGCACCGAGAGGGACGAGGCCGTGTCGAAATCGAGACCGGCGCTGTTCTCGGCCACCGCCTTGGTGAGCGCGGCAACGCCGCTCTCCCCTGCCACGCGCTGCAGCAGGACGGCGGGCTCAAACTGCTGATAGGCGGCGGCGCGCTTGAGTCCTTCGGAAACAGCCTGCCCGAGCGCGGCGGTGCGGCGCGAGCCTTCATCGCTGACGGAGACGAGCACGCCGTTCTCATAGCTGCCGTCAGCATGCTGCTGCAGAAGCCGAAGGCCGAACGCCTCGGCCGCGTCATCGACCTTCAGGCCCTTGAATGCATCGGAATCCGCATCCACGCCATCGATCGTGACGCTGCGGACACGGTTGAAGCCGTCGACCGTCATGGCAAGCTCCGCGCCGGCGTCCACCGTGACGACGGTGCGCTGCGCCGCCTTGACGCCGAAGACCGAGCCGGAGATCACCAGCACCGCGGCAGCGGCCGCGGCGACAAGCCGGGTCAGACGGTGCGTCTTTTTCGGCATGGGTTCGATATTGGGTTTTACAGGGGTCTGCTCTCCGCAGGCGGCCAGAAGCTCCTCGAGCCGGTTCGGCGCAAGGGATTCCATCTCCTGCCGCAGACGCAAATTGAGTTCAAATTCCGTCATACCTGTTCTCCCAAATAAGACTCGAGCTTTTTCAGAGCTCTGCGATATTTATTCAGAATCGTGGATAAGGGCTTGTTCAGCAATTCAGAGATTTCCCGGTGCTTCATCCCGGCGACGGCGTGGAGCACGACGATCTGCCGCTCCTCGGAGGAGAGCTTTTCGAGCACGGCCCGCGTGACGATGCGGTTTTCCACCGAGAGGAAGGGGTCCTGCTCGCTCGGCATATCCGGCAGCTCCTCTATCGGAAGCCCCAGTCGCTGAGCGGCGCGCAGATGCTTCAGCGCGGTATTCTTCGCGATGCCGAGCAGCCACGGCAGCGCGCTCTGTCCGCGCGGGACGTAGGTCCCTGCCGCGTTCCAGAGCTGGAGAAACGTCTCCTGCATGACATCCTCCGCGGCGTGCGCCTGGCGAAGAATGGACAGGGCGAATGCGTAGACCGCGCCCTTATGCTGCAGATAGACCTCTGCAAGCGCGTCCCGATCTCCGCGGGCAATATTCATGATCAGTTGTTCGTCCCTGGCGGGGCGGATGGTCTCTCCGATCATGGCGGCCGGCTCCGTTCATAGTAATCAGACCGCAAGCGCGATCTGTCGGCCCCTATTATATCACACCTTCATTCAATATTGCAAAACAAATCGCATTTTATCGCGCAGAATGTTAAGGATGTAAAAAAAAGAAGCACCGCGGCTGCGGTGCTTCCCTGCTATGCGGTCAATCGAGAACGATCTCCTCGCCCGGACGATCGAGCGTATAGCCGCCCATGGCCTCGATGCGCTCGCGGAAGGCGTCGCCGCGGAGCGTCTCGAGCAGGCGGGCGATGAGCGGTGTGTCCCACGCGCGGTCGGGGATGAGGATATCATATTCCTCATCGCAGATCGGGAGGAAATCGAGATCATAGAGCTTCGCCGTGGAATAGATTCCCATGCCGGCGTCGGCGGAGTCGCCCGCAATCTGGACGGCGACGGAGTTGTGCGTCATCTCCTCGCGCTCATAGCCGTAGATCCGCGCAGGATCGACGCCGTGCTTCGCGCAGAGATAATCCATCAGAATACGCGTGCCGGAGCCCTTTTGGCGGTTTACGTAACGCAGATTATCTTTTGTTATGTCTTCAAAAGACGTCACCCCGAGTGGGTTCCCCTTCTGGAGCATAAGGCCCTGCCGGCGGCCGACGCAGCGGACGAGATGGACGCCGCCGTCGGGGAAATACCTGCGGAGATAGGTTTTGTTATATTCACCCGTCTCCGTATCGAGCAGGTGGATGCCGGCGGCGTGCGCCTCTCCCCTGCGGACGGCCATGATGCCGCCCATGGAGCCGACGTGCGCGGAGCTTAAGAACATCGAGCGGTCGGCACGGTGGACGAGATTGGACAGCTCGTCCATCAGCGGGTCGTGGCTGCCGATGACGACGAGGGTGTTTCTCAATTTCCGCTCGGAATTGAGCAGCGAAACACGCACGGTCTCTCCCGCGGCGCAGCCCTCCGTGCCCTGCGGGATGACGGCAATGCCGTCCGCCTTCATGAAGGAGGAGACGACGCCGCTGCCGCGCGGAAGGGGCGACGCGGTGAGACGATCGCCGACATAGCCCATGCGAACGCGCACAAACTCCTGATATTTCAGGCCCGAAACGACCGGGCGCGTGAGCACGGCGTCGACGGCGGGACGCTCCTCGCGGCGCGTGCCGTACCACGCGTCCACGATGGGGCGCAGCAGCTGCTCGATGACGATGATGCCGGAGACCGGATAGCCCGGTACGCCGAGGATGGGCTTGGCGCCCTTCAGACCGAGGATGGCGGGCTTGCCGGGCTTGATGGCGATGCCGTGACAGAGCACCTCGCCGAGCTGCCGGATGGCTTCGGCGGAATAGTCCTCGCGTCCGGCGGAGGAGCCGGCGTTGAGCAGCACCATGTCGCACGCCTCCGCGGCCTCGGCGAGCGCGGCACGGATGCGCGCAAAATCATCCTTCACGATCGGATAGACCTTCGGCTCGGCGCCCCAGCTTTGGAGCATGGCGGAGAAGATGGAGGAGTTGAACTCCAGAATGTCGCCGGGCTTGGGGTCCGCGCAGGGCGGGACGATCTCATCCCCCGTCGGGATGATGCCGACGACGGGCTTTTTGACGACCTCGAGCGTCTGCACGCCGCCGGCGATCATGGCGCCGATGGCGGAGGGCGTGACCTCCATGAAGCTGGGGAGAATCATCTCGCCGGCGCAGATATCCTCACCAATCTGACGGATGTGCTGCCACGGGGCGGCGACGGCGTGGAGCGTGATGCTCTCATCGTCGTTCACGACGATGTCCTCCACCATGACGACCGCGTCGCACGCGCTCGGGATGGGGTCGCCCGTATCGACGACGGTAAACTGATCGGGTCGGAGCGTGACCGGCGTGGTCTCCGTGGCGCCGAAGGTGTCCTTCGCGTGCAGTGCGACGCCGTCCATGGCGCTCGCGGCATAGTGCGGCGCGTTGATATTGGCATAGACCGCCTGCGCCGTGAGGCGGCCGAAGGAATCCTGCACGGGGATGGTCTCGGTTTTGGCGGCAAAGCCGCGGTCCAGCAGCGCTTTGAGATAATCCGCCTGCGCCTGCGCGAGCGGAACGTTGGTCAGATAGGTAAAGCTCATATCCGTCACCTGTTTCCTTACAAATTCCAATAGATATCAACCGGAGCGCCCTTTGGCAGGCCCTCGCGGTCACGCTCGATGAAGAGATAGCCGTCCGCCTCGGCAAGCTGGGTGATCAGACCGGATTTGGAGCGGATGGGCGCGGCCTGCAGCGCGCCGTTATGCTCAAAGAGCGTGCAGGCGTTGATCTGCGCGCGGCCGTGGTTCGCGCCGAGGTTCTCCGTGAGCACGGCGCGGACAGGATGGCTTCGCAGCGTACGTTCCTCGAGCCGCGCGAGCAGCGGCAGGACAAACAGCTTTGAGACAAAATAGGCCGCGACCGGATGGCCCGGAAGGCCGACAATGGGGACCTCCCCCGCTCTGCCGAGGATGGTCGGCTTGCCGGGCTTGACGGCGATGCCGTGAAACAGCACCTCGCCGAGCGCGGAGATGACGCGGCAGGCCGCGTCCTTAACGCCGGCGCTGCTGCCGCCGGAGAGGAGCACCGCATCACACTCCGACGAAGCCCTCGCCGTGATCTCTCGCAGTCTGGCCTCCTCATCGGAGACGATACCGTAAGAGATCGGCTCCGCCCCATATTGGCGCAGGAGCGCGCAGAGCATCGGCGCGTTCACATCGCGCACCTGCCCGGGGCCGGGGTTCCGCTCCGGCGGGACCAGCTCATCGCCCGTGGAGAGCACGGCGACGCGCAGCGCACGGCGCACCGGCACCTCGGTTTTGCCGATGGCGGCGAGAGCGCCGATCGCCGGCGGCGTGAGGACGGCGCCGGCGTGCAGGACCGTTTTGCCGGGGCGAACGTCGTCGCCGCGGAAGATCAGATTCAGGCCCGGCGCGCCGGGCTTGAGCACACCGATCGTCCCGTCGCCGTAGTCCTCGGTATATTCGATCATGACCAT
>JAZPZZ010000128.1:0-3267 GCA_045544935.1 Oscillospiraceae bacterium
CCGTGTCCTCGCCGGTGTAGCTGCGCGGGGCGCGGCTGATCGTGCACAGGCACAGATCGAGCACGCTGCCGTCGGCGGCCTTCAGCGCGCCGTAAACCAGCTTGCGGTCCTCGGCCTCGGACATTTTTTTGCCGTTCGCGGGGAAAAAGACCCGATCGATGACGGCGAGCGTCTCCGCGCCGGAGACGCGCAGAATGCCGATCGCGGAGACGACGTTGCCGGTCGCGACGGCGGCAATGGTATCAGACATAGAAAACTCCTTCGGATAAAAGCACCGGCAGGCATGCCTGCCGGTGACGGTTACAGAATGCGAATGGTGGCGTCCAATCTCATGAAGACCGTGGCGGCCTCGGCGCGGGTGGCGCCGCTGCGGGGGTTGAAGTTCCCCTGCGTGTCGCCGTTCAAAAGCGCAGTCTGACGCATGCGCTCCACGCTCTCATACGCCCAGTCGGAGATATTCCCTGCATCACGGAAGGCGGAAACCGCGCTCGCACCGGCTGGCAGCTCGAGCGAAGCCGCATCGGCATAGCGCGTGATGAGCGCGGCCATCTGCTCACGCGTGACAGGGCTGTCCGGCGCGAACTTCCCCTCGCCCATACCGTTGACGATGCCGTTTTTCGCACCCCACTGGACGAAGGGGGCATACCACGTGCCGGTGGGAACGTCCGTGAAGGAGGAGCCGGGATAGTCGCCCTCCTTCACGCCGGCCATGCGGCCGAGAATCGTGACGAACATGGCGCGTGTGAGCGTGCTCGACGGGGAGAAGGCGGCATTTCCGGTGCCGTTCATGAGCGCGCGCACGTCCGCATAGTCGATGGCGGCGCCGTACCACTCCCCGGGGTTCACGTCCCCATAGCGGGAGAGGACCGCCGTGCCCGTGAGGAGCACGAGACTCTCCTCCGCGGCGGTGAAGACGCCCTTCGCGCCCGCGGCGAGGAGCACGCGGCGGCACTCCGGCAGCGCGCCGCCGGAGAAGGTCTCTCCTGCCGTGAGATCAATGCCTGCGCCGGAGAGACTTCCGGCGCCGCGCAGCAGCGTGATCGTATCGCCCGCGGAGAGCGCGATGCGCGCGCCGGCGGGGACGGACACCTGCCGGACGCCGCTCTCGCCGCAGCGCACGCGCTGCATCTCCAGGCTGCGCGCCGCGTCCGTGACGATCGGCGCCGCGGCGGCGATGGCCTTCGCGGAGCGGTCCTCACGAAGCATCTGCGCCCACTGCCGCACATAGCTTTGAGACAGGAGCGGGTCCTGCGCGCTGCCGGCAGAATCGGCAATGGCGCTGCCGCAGCCGAGCAGAAGCACGGCGCACAGCAGCGCCATCAAGCGTTTCAGATAACGCATCCGACGATGTGCGATCAGACGTCCTTGCGGGCGCGGGCGGCCTTCGCCTCCGCCTCATCGAGGCTCTCGGAGAGATAGTAGCCCAGCGCGAGCAGGCTGTCGGAGAAGTGGATGTTCTCGACGATGACGTCGGTATCCTCGAGCTGCAGCTCGGTGTTGGTGAAGTTCCAGAGGGAGTGCACGCCGCAGGCGCAGACCTCCTTGGCGACCTCGTTGGCCATGCTCTTCGGCACGCAGAGCACCGCGACGTCCGGCTGGATGGCGGTGATGACCTCGTCCATCTTGGAGAAGTCATGCACAGGCACGCTGTGAATCTCGCTGCCGATCACGTTGGGGTTGACGTCGAAGGCGGCCTTGAGCGTATAGCCGTACTGCTCGAAGCTGAAGTTCTCGACCAGCGCGCGGCCGATGTTGCCGACGCCGACGAGCACGGCGGTATAGTTGCGGTCCATGCCGAGAATCTTGGCGATCTCGCCGCGCAGCGCGACGACGTTATAACCGTAGCCCTGCTGGCCGAATTCGCCGAAGCAGCTGAAGTCCTGACGGATCTGGGAGGGGGTCAGCCCCATCTGACGGCCGAGCTCGCCGGAGGAGATGCGCTCCACGCCGGCGGCGGTGAGATCGTCCAGCTTGCGGAGATAGCGGGGCATTCTTCTGATGACATTGTTCGATACTTTGATGCGTTTCACGATGGCCTCCTGTGGCTGAAACCAGCCTGTTCCTTGTTCGGTGATGCGTCCAAAGGGACAAGAATACTCAAAAACTTTGCACTAAGTCAGCGTCAGTATAGCACATTCTCCCTGCCATTGCAAGACAAACAAATAACATAGTTTGACAGGAATGTCCCATATTCCGGGTTTTTATTGACAAAGATCCGAAATCGAGTTACCATAATATTTCCGACGCATTCTATTTTTCAGGAGTTTCTATGGATCAGCCGACACGCACAAGCCGATATCTCCCGGGGTTGGATGGCTTAAGAGCCATCGCGATCCTGGGCATCGTGCTATACCACATGTTTCCCGGCGCGGTGCGCGGGGGCTATCTGGGCGTGACGATGTTTTTCGTGCTGTCGGGCTATCTGCTCTCGCGCACGGGCGTTGCCGCGGTCGAGCGCGGCGGCTGGAGCACGCCGGCGTTTTATCAAAAGCGCATCCGGCGCATCTATCCGGCGCTGCTCTGGGTGCTGGCGCTGACGCTGCTGGCGCTGCGTCTCTGGCTGCCGGAGAGTCTCGTGGGCGTCCGGCAGGAGCTTGGGAGCATCCTCTTCGGCTATGAGAACTGGCAGCAGATTCTGCAGAGTCAGGATTACTTCTCGCGCATCACGGCGACGAGCCCGTTTACGCACATGTGGTCCCTCGCGGTGGAGCTGCAGTTCTATCTCGTATGGCCGGTGCTGCTCTGGCTCTATCGCTCGGAGCAGGGCGACGATGACAAATGGGGCACAATCGGCATACTGATCGCGCTCGCCGTCGCCTCCGCCGGCGCGATGGCATATCTCTATTACGCAACGGGAGACCCCTCCCGCTCCTACTACGGCACAGACACGCGCGTGCACGCGCTGCTGCTCGGCAGCGCGCTCGGCATGATCCCGCCCGAGCGCCTGCGCTGCGGCAAGGGGCTCGGCTGGACGCTGTTTGTGATCGCTGCCGCGCTCTGGCTCGCGCTCTCGGCGCTGCTGGACGGCGCCTCGGCCTATGCCTACTACGGACTGATCGCGCTCGCGGCGATGCTGTCGGCCGCGCTGATCGTCCTCTGCGCGCAGGAGGAGCTGCCCTTCGGGCGCATCCTCGGCTGGAAGCCGCTGGCCTGGCTCGGCCAGCGCAGCTATGAGATCTATCTCACCATGTATCCGGTGCTCTATCTGATGGAGCGCCTGCAGCCGATTGAGGACGCGCTCTGGCGCCATCTGGCGGAGGGCGGGCT
>JAZPZZ010000129.1:0-5955 GCA_045544935.1 Oscillospiraceae bacterium
AGGTAGGCGTTACCGGTATTTTTGCCATGTGCATCTCTCCTGTCGCGCCCGAATCCATTTTGAAAAACGATCCTCTGGCCCTTTGGAACAACGGCTTTCACGAGCAGGCAATCGACAAAAACCGCCTGAAGTGCACTTTTCCCATTCTTCCGCGCCTTAGGCTCACGGACGATGTCGCAAAAGAAGAAACGCGAAAGCTTTATACCCTCAATATGGCCCACGCGCTCATCTGCTATCTGGGCGTAAAAAAGGGACTTGAAACATCGTTTGACGCAGTAAATGATCCGGACATCCGATCTACGCTTGTGTGCGCACTCGAGGAAGCGTCCTTCGGCCTTACTCATGAATACGGCTTTTCCGAAAGCGAAATGGACGCATGGCGCAAGATCATCCTGTCTCTTCTTGAAAACCCCTATATCAAGGATGATCTTCAGCGGCTCGGCGCAGACACCAAAAGAAAGCTCGGCGCATACGACCGTCTGGTCGGCCCCGCAAGGCTTTCGGAAAAATACGGAAAAGCGCCCATCGCGCTTTCCAAAGCCATCCGCGCAGGCTTCGATTATGAAAACAGCGACCCCGGAACCCAGGAAGTGCGCATGTATGTAAAAGAAAACGGCGTGATGAGCGCCGCAGAAAAATACTGCCTGCTTTCCCCGCAAAGCCGCATCCATTCCCTTATCAAAAACGCATAATACACTTTAGGAGGACAACCACATGCCCGATTATCGTTTGGATACCAAGTGCGTTCAGGCCGGCTACACGCCCGGAAACGGCGAACCGCGCCAGATTCCGATCTACCAGAGCACCACGTGGAAATATGCCACCAGCGAAGACATGGCCAAGCTTTTCGACCTTGAAGCCAGCGGATATTTCTATACCCGCCTTCAGAACCCCACCAATGACTGCGTAGCCGCGAAGATCGCCGAGCTCGAGGGCGGCACCAGCGCCATGCTGACCTCCTCCGGCCAGGCCGCAAACTTCTTTGCGCTTTTCAATATCTGCTCCGCCGGCGATCACATCGTTGCTTCCTCCTCCATCTACGGCGGCACCTTCAACCTCATCTCCGTCACCATGGCGCGAATGGGCATCAAGACCACCTTTGTCAGCCCCGACTGCACAAAAGAGGAACTTGACGCCGCCTTTACCCCGGACACCAAGTGCGTTTTCGGCGAAACCATCGCCAATCCCGCGCTGACGGTTCTGGACATTGAAAGGTTCGCCGAAGCCGCTCATGCGCACGGCGTTCCACTGATCGTAGACAACACCTTCCCCACGCCCATCAACTGCCGCCCGATCGAATGGGGCGCAGATATTGTGACGCACTCGACGACGAAGTACATGGACGGCCACGGCGTCGCCGTCGGCGGCGCGATCGTGGACGGCGGCAAATTCGACTGGATGGCCAACGCCGAGCGCTTCCCCGGCCTCTGCACGCCGGATGAGAGCTACCACGGCATCGTCTACGCCGAGAAATTCGGCAAAGAGGGCGCCTTCATCACGAAGTGCACCTCCCAGCTGATGCGCGATCTCGGCTCGATCCAGGCGCCGCAGAACGCGTTTTATCTGAATCTCGGCCTCGAGAGCCTGCACGTGCGCATGCCGCGCCACTGCGAAAACGGCCTCGCCGTGGCGACCTTCCTTCAGGGGCAGGAGAAGGTCGCGCGCGTGAGCTATCCGAGCCTGCCGGGCGATAAGTATTATGATCTCGCGCAGAAATATCTGCCGCACGGCTCCTGCGGCGTGGTGAGCTTTGAACTCAAGGGCGGCCGCGCGAGCGCGGAGCGCTTCATGAAGGCGCTCAAGTGCGCCGCCATCGAGACGCACGTGGCCGACGCGCGCACCTGCTGCCTCACCCCCGCCACGAGCACGCACCGCCAGATGACGGACGAGCAGCTCGCCGCCGCCGGCATCCCCGCCGGTTTGGTGCGCATGAGCTGCGGCCTGGAGAGCAGCGAGGATTTGATCGCGGACATTCAGCAAGCTCTGGAGCAGGCTTAAAGAGACGCCGTAGGGGAGGGGCTTGCCCCTCCCGGCGTTCCGTTGGAAATAAAAAACAATGTGAGGCGAATTCGGTCTTTCTGCGAATTCGCCTCACATTTTCTGATTTTATCAATCGTTCTGCGCGGGAGGGGCAAGCCCCTCCCCTACGGATTCTTTTTTACTCTTCGTCCGCTCTCTTGAACTGCGTCTCATACAGCTGTTTATAGATGCCCTCCTGCGCCAAAAGCTCCTTGTGCGTGCCCTGCTGGGCGATGACGCCGTTTTGCACGACGAGGATGCGGTCGGCCTTGAGGATGGTGCTGAGCCGATGCGCGATGACGATGCTGGTGCGGCCCTCCATGAGCGCCTCGAGCGCCTCCTGAATGGCGTTTTCGGTGATGGAGTCGAGCGCGCTCGTCGCCTCGTCGAGAATGAGAATCTTCGGGTCCTTCAAAATCACGCGCGCGATGCTGAGCCTCTGCTTCTCGCCGCCGGAGAGCTTGAGCCCGCGGTTGCCGACCATGGTATCATAGCCCTCGGGCTGATTGGCGATGAAATCCGTGAGATTCGCGATGCGGCAGGCCCCGTCGAGCTCGGCCTGCGTCGCGTCGGCCTTGGCGTAGAGCAGATTCTCGCGGATGGTGCCGTTGAAGAGATAGCTGTCCTGCGTCACGACGCCGATGCAGCTTCGCAGATACGTGAGATCAAACTGCCGCACGTCCGCGCCCGCGATCTTCACGCGGCCGCCCGTCACGTCATAGAGGCGCGGCAGGAGGTTCACGACCGTGGATTTGCCGGAGCCGGAGGGGCCGACGATGGCATACATCTTCCCACCGGGGACGGTGAAGTGAATGTCCGTGAGCAGCGGCTTTTCGGGGTCGTAGGAGAAGGAGACGTGCTCATAGACGATGTCCTTGTCCTTCACGTCCGGCTTGCGGCCGTGGCGGAGATTGCGGATGGGCACGTCCATGTCGAAATAGCGGAAGATGCGCGTGAAGAGCGCGAGGGACCGCGTGAAGTCGACGTGGATATTGAGAAGGCTCTCCACCGGGCGGTACAGCCGGTTGATGAGCGCGACCGTCGCCGTGATCGTGCCGACGGTGAGCGTCGGGTCGCCGCGCGAGATGATGAGCCAGCCGCCCGCGAAGTAAATGAGCAGCGGGCCGACCTGCGTGAACATGCCCATCAGCACGCGGAACCACCGGCCGCTGTTCTGCTCCTTGAGGTTGAGCCGCGTGACCTCCTCGTTCACGGCCTTGAAGCGGGCATACTCCGTCTCCTCGCGCGTAAAGAGCTTGACGAGCAGCGACCCCGAGACCGAGAGCGTCTCGTTGATGAGCTGGTTCATCTCGTCGTTTTTCGCCTGCGCGTCGGTGAGGATGCTGTAGCGCCGCTTGCCGACGCTCTTGGTCGGCAGGATCAGCAGCGGGATGACCACAATGCCCGCAATGGCGAGCTTCCAGCTCATCGTAAAGAGAGCGACGAGCGTGGTGATGACCGTGGCGAGGTTCGAGACGATGCTGCTCAGGGTGCCGGAGATGACGGAGCTCACGCCGGAGATATCCGTGTTCATGCGCGTGATGATATCGCCCTGCTTCTCACTCGTGAAGAACGAGTGCGGCATGTGCTGCAGATGGTCGTACATCTGGTTCTTCATATCGAAGATGATGCGCTGGCCGATCCATGCGTTGATATAGCTCTCCAGGACGGAGATGACCTGCGAGGCCGTGAGCGTGATGAAGGCGAGGATCAGCAGCTTCACCAGCAGCGCCATGTTCTGCCCGACGAGGGCCTCGTCCACGATTTTGCCCGTGATGATGCTCGGAAAGAGCCCGATCACCGCCGAGAGCAGGATCGTGACGAAGACGAGGATGAACTGCAGCCAGTAGGGCTTGAGATAGCTCAAAATGCGGCCGATCAGCGCGCCGTCCACCTTCGGGAGATTCTGTTTTTCCTCCTCGGTGAGAAAGCCGCGCGGCCCGAGTCCGCGGGGTCCTGCCATAGGAGCGCCTCCTTTGCGTTTTTCCCCATTTTATTTCAATTTTTTCCTTTCGTCAACGAAAAAATCAACACGCGGGTGTGATACTGTCACTTTTCTTGCGGCCATATCTGTGGTATAATGGAACCATCCAAACAGATGAAAGGAGATCAAACCATGAGCAATCGTTATAAAGGCACGCAGACCGAGAAGAATCTGGAGGCCGCCTTCGCGGGCGAGTCCCAGGCCCGGAACAAATACACCTATTTCGCCTCCAAGGCCAAGAAGGAGGGCTTCGAGCAGATCGCGGCCCTGTTTCTGAAGACTGCGGACAACGAGAAGGAGCACGCCAAGATGTGGTTCAAGGAGCTCGAGGGCATCGGCTCCACGGCGGAGAACCTCGCCGCGGCCGCGGACGGCGAAAACTACGAGTGGACCGACATGTACGAGGGCTTTGCCAAGACCGCCGAGGAGGAGGGCTTCCCGGAGCTCGCCGCGAAGTTCCGCGCCGTCGGCGAGATCGAAAAGCACCACGAGGAGCGCTACCGCGCGCTTCTGAAGAACGTGGAGATGCAGGAGGTCTTCGCCAAGAGCGAGGTGAAGGTCTGGGAGTGCCGCAACTGCGGCCACATCGTCGTCGGCACCGCCGCGCCGGAGCTCTGCCCCGTCTGCGCGCATCCGCAGTCCTATTTCGAAGTCCACGCCGAAAACTATTAATCACGAATGCAGGGGAGGGGCTTGTGCCCCTCCCCTACGGCGTCTGATCAGAAAGGACAATCACAATGCTAGACAGAATTCGCCCCGGGCGGTACCGCCACTTCAAGGGAAAGGAATATGAGGTGCTGATGCTCGCCAAACACTCCGAGACGGAGGAGGAGATGGTCGTCTACCGCGCGCTGTATGGTGACTACGGCGTCTGGGTCCGCCCGGCGTCCATGTGGCTGGAGACAATCGAGCGGGACGGGCAGCGGTATCAGAGATTTACGTACATTGAAGAACCGGGCGATTCGTGAATCGCCCCTACGCCTCGCAGAGTTCTCAGCACAAGAGACGCATGGGGTGGGCTGCGGGAGGGGATGGGCTTCCCCTCCCGCGATTCCAATCACGCAGGCGCGAAGCGCCTGAAACACAAAAAACCACAGCCGAAGCTGTGGTTTTTTTGTGTTGGCATTGACCTATCTTCCCGGTCCGTCTCCAGACAAGTATTGTCGGCACTGGTGAGCTTAACTTCCGTGTTCGGAATGGGAACGGGTGGACCCTCACCGTTAAAAACACCAACTATTTGTATTTGACTTGCGTCAAGTACTTTACTATATTTCGTTGCTCCTGTCAAGGAGTTTTCTCTGGGCGCAGTCTTTGTTCGCGCCCAGAGATGGTACACCATCAGGGACTCGAACCCTGGACACCCTGATTAAGAGTCAGGTGCTCTACCAGCTGAGCTAATGGTGCTCAATTTGGTGACCCGTGGGAGAGTCGAACTCCCGTTTGGGGCGTGAGAGGCCCCCGTCTTGACCACTTGACCAACGGGCCACGTCCAAGCCGGCGCGCTCCGCTCCGCAGCCGAGCCATGCTCGACGGCTTCGCTTCCGCTTCCCGCCTTCTCCTCTCAAAATCAAAGCTCGCTTTGATTTTGTCCAAGATGGGTGCTACTGCGTCCTCTCCTGCACCTTCAAAACTGAACAGAGCTTTTCATGAATTCCATTTGCAAGGCTGCCTGCAAATTCTTGTAGGTCAAGCCCTCGGGTGATTAGTATCGGTCAGCTGAACGTGTTACCACGCTTACACCTCCGACCTATCAACGACATAGTCTACATCGTCCCTTACTCCTAATGGATGGGAGATCTTATCTTAGGGGGAGTTTCACGCTTAGATGCCTTCAGCGTTTATCTCGTCCAGACGTAGCTACCCAGCTGTGCCGTTGGCACGACAACTGGTGCACCAGAGGTCTGTCCATCCCGGTCCTCTCGTACTAAGGACAGCTCCCTTCAAATCTCCTG
>JAZPZZ010000130.1:0-3455 GCA_045544935.1 Oscillospiraceae bacterium
GGTGGAGGCGGTCATCGCTGCGTTCTGTACGTCGCTGATCACATAGCGCGCAAGGGATGCAATGCGCTCCGAGCGCATGGGATTGCGCTTGTATGCCATGGCGGGGGAACCAATCTGACCGGCCTCAAAGGGCTCGTCCACGACCTTGAGATGGCTGAGAAGGCGAATGTCATTGGAGAATTTTGCCGCGCTCTGCGCCACACCGCCGAGTGCCTGCAGGACTTGATAGTCCACCTTGCGGCTGTAGGTCTGGCCGCTCACGGGATAAGCGCCGGGCATACCCATCTTATCGCAGATTTTCTGCTCCAATTGAACCACCTTGGCATCATCCCCGTCAAACAACGCGAGGAAACTCGCGCCGGTGCCGGTTGTACCCTTGCAGCCAAGCAGACGCAGGTGGTCAAGCTGGAAGTCCAGCTGCTGCAGATCCATCAGCAGGTCCTGCATCCAGAGTGTGGCGCGTTTGCCCATCGTGGTGGGCTGGGCAGCCTGAAAGTGCGTGTACGCCAGCGTAGGGAGTGCCTTGTGCTGTTCGGCGAAGTCCGCGAGCGCCGCAAGGACATTCACGAGCATGCTGCGCACCAGCTGAAGCCCCTGCCGCATGAGCAGAATGTCCGTGTTGTCGCCGACATAGCAGCTCGTGGCGCCGAGATGGATAATCGGTTTGGCTGCCGGGCAGGCTTCGCCGAAGGTGAGCACGTGCGCCATCACATCATGACGCACCTCGTGCTCGCGCGCAGCGGCAAAGGCATAATCAATATCCGTGATGTGTTCTCTCATCTGGGTGATCTGCTCGTCCGTGATGGGAAGGCCAAGCTCCTGCTCGCTCTCCGCCAAGGCAATCCATAGCTTTCGCCAGGTGGAGAACTTCGTGTCGTCCGAAAACAGGCGCTGCATCTCCTTGCCTGCATACCGGGCGCAGAGCGGATTCATGTAGGTGTCGTGCATCTTGCTTCGATCCTTTCTTTTTTTCACGCACTACAGTATATCGCAACGAATCGAAAATTGGAATCCTATTTTTAAAAAGTTCGCGGCAAATTGTTTATTTGTCCAACGATTGCGGATCGTAGCCATCAATTTTTGGAAAACCGCGCCTTGACAATCCTGTCGAATGGTAGTAAAGTGACCACATTGGACGGCAATGGAGTCACGGAGAGGGATCTCTGGGCCTCATTGCCGCTTTTCGCATTTACCACGAAAGGGGAAAACCATATGGCAAAGATCGCGGAGATTTTCGGCTCCAATGTGTTCAGCGACGCTGTGATGAAAGAGCGGCTTCCCAACGAGACCTACCGGCAGGTGCAGCGCACGATTCAGACCGGAAAGCGACTCGATGACGACGCGGCACGGATTGTCGCCAACGCCATGAAGGATTGGGCCATTGAAAAGGGCTGCACGCACTTTACACACTGGTTCCAGCCGATGACCGGCGTGACTGCGGAAAAACATGACAGTTTTATTTCTCCCACCGATCAGGGCCATGTGATCATGGAGTTTTCCGGCAAGGAGCTTGTGCGCGGCGAACCGGATGCGTCGAGCTTCCCCTCCGGCGGCCTGCGAGCAACGTTTGAGGC
This sequence comes from Oscillospiraceae bacterium, assembly GCA_045544935.1. GTDB lineage: Bacteria > Bacillota > Clostridia > Oscillospirales > Oscillospiraceae > CAG-103. The sequence continues at coordinate 1,575 of JAZPZZ010000130.1, forward strand.
CAGAGGCTATACCGCGTGGGACCCGACGAGCTATGCCTTTATCAAGGAAAACGTGCTATGCATCCCGACGGCATTCTGCTCCTATGGCGGCGAAGCGCTTGATAAGAAAACGCCGCTGCTGCGCAGCGTGGACGCGCTCAACCGCGAGGGTCTGCGCCTTGTGAAGCTGTTCGGCATGGACGACGTGAAGCGCATTGTCACCACGGTTGGTCCCGAGCAGGAATACTTTCTTGTCGATAAAGAGGTCTTTAATCAGCGCGAGGATCTGATCTATACCGGACGTACGCTCTTTGGCGCCAAGCCGCCGAAAGGGCAGGAACTGGATGACCATTATTTCGGCAGCATCAAGCCCCGTGTGCAGGCTTTCATGAACGATCTGGATGAGGAACTCTGGAAGCTCGGCGTACTCGCTAAGACCGAACACAACGAGGCCGCTCCCGCGCAGCATGAGCTCGCGCCGATCTTTACCAACGGTAATCTTGCGGCCGACCATAATCAGATTACGATGGAAACCCTGCAGCGCGTGGCCTCACGGCACGGGATGGTTTGCCTTCTGCATGAAAAGCCCTTTGCCGGCGTCAATGGCTCCGGAAAGCACAACAACTGGTCCATGGGGACGGACACGGGCGTCAACCTTCTCGAGCCCGGCGAAACACCTGCGCAGAATGCGCTGTTTCTGCTCTGCCTCTGCGCGGTGATCCAGGCGGTGGACGACTATCAGGACATGCTCCGCATCAGCGTGGCATCTGCCAGCAATGATCACCGTCTCGGCGCGTATGAAGCGCCGCCTGCTGTCATTTCCATGTTCCTTGGCACGGAGCTCTCCGAGATTCTGGATGCGATTGAATCCGGCACTGCCTACGTCGGCAAGGAACGCGAACAGCTCAAGATCGGCGTGCACGCGCTGCCGCGCTTCCCGAAGGACACCACGGACCGTAACCGCACCTCGCCGTTTGCCTTTACGGGCAATAAATTCGAGTTCCGCGCGCCGGGTTCCAGCGCGTCGATCTCCGGCGTCAACGTCGTGCTCAACACTGCGGTCGCCGAGAGCCTGCGGCAGTATGCCGATGCACTGGAGGGCAGCGAGGACTTTGAGAGCGATCTGCAGGAGCTTATTCGCCGTGTGATTCGTGAGCACAAGCGCATCATCTTTAACGGCAACGGATATGATGATCACTGGCTTGCAGAAGCGGAAAAGCGCGGACTATTGAATCTGCGCACTACACCGGATGCGCTTCCGTATTACGTAGCAGACAAGAATGTGGAGCTCTTCACACGTCATCGCGTGTATACCCGAACCGAGATGGAAGCCCGTTATGAGATCCATCTGGAACACTACTGCAAGGTGCTGAATATTGAAGCGCTCACGATGATTGACATGTCCCGCCGCTTTATTCTTCCGGCGGTCAGCCGCTATATCCATGAGCTTTCGGACACGGCGCTTGCGATTCAGAGTCTCACGACCAGCGCGACCTCTGCTTTTGAGCAGGAACAGGTGGCAGAGATGTCCGGTCTGCTCTCGGACGCTTTCCGCAAGACCAAGAATCTGGATGCAGCGCTCTTTGGGGCAAAGAATGTGCGCGGCGGCAGTCAGATGCTCGCGGACTATTACCGTGATCATGTGCTCGCAGCAATGCAGGAACTGCGCATCAGCGTCGATCAGCTGGAGACGATGACTCCGTCTGACGTTTGGCCGTTCCCAAGCTACGGTGATTTGCTGTTCAGTGTAAAATGATAATGAAAGCATCCGTTTTCCAACGGGTGCTTCTTTTTTGCGGGAACGATTTGACTTTCCAGGGCGTCCAAGATAAAATAGGATTACATAATTAGTAAAAATAAGTGTTCCACCCGAAGAAAGGAGGAAGTCGGAGGCCAAGCGGT
>JAZPZZ010000131.1:0-3714 GCA_045544935.1 Oscillospiraceae bacterium
ATGCCGTTCATGAGACCGTGCTCCCAGACGTAATAGATATCGTCATAGGACCAGTCGCCCTTCTTCACGTCCGTGAAGGGGAACGCCTTCGCAGGCTCGGTCTTGGTCGGCTCGCTTGCGGTCGGTTCCGTGGTCGTGGGCTCGGTCTTGGTCGGTTCGGTCTTCGGGTCTTCCTTGGTGGGCTCGGTCGTCGGATCGTCCTGAGCGGGCTCGGTCTTGGCGGGGATGACCGTGAGCGTTGCGCTCTCGCTGGTCGCCGGCTCACCGCGCGTGCCGTACCAATCGATGACCACGCAGCGGTACTGATTGCCGTCCATGTCCGCCGTTGCGTCCACCGTCAGCGTGGCCGCGTCGAATTCATAGGAGGCCTCGCCGATGTTCGTCCACTGATCGCTGCCCTTCGGCGCGGTCTGCCACTGATAGAGCGGCCGGTTGCCGTTCGTCGTTACGCTAAAGGTGGCCTGTTCGCCCTCGTTCACCGTCACGTCGGCCGGATCGCTGCGGAAATAGATCGGAACCTCGTGCTCCGGCAGCGCTTCCAGAATTCTGCCGGCCATCTGCACATGGCCGACGCGGTTGGGGTGGCAGGCCCAGACAAAGTAGCTGCCGAAGCCGGGATCGCTCAGCGTGATGTCCCAGGTCTCAATGCCGTCCACGTCCACGAAGACGTATTTCTTGGCATAGCTGCTCTCGGTCTTGAGAAAACGGTTGATGGCGTTGATCACAGGCTGCACGATGGGAGCCAGATTGATCGTGTTGTTCTCGTCAATGTAAACGTGGTTTGCGGGGTTGAATACGCCCAGCACCGCCAGCGTCACTTCAGGGTTCAGCTTGTAGATCTCGGGCATGCTGGCTTCCCAGTTGGTCTTGAAGAGGTTGTAGTACTGCCAGAGCGTGCTGATGAGCTGCTGCAGGGCAGGGGGCGCGTTTTTCGCCATGCCGAGCAGGCCGGCGAGCGTGGGGTTGACCTGATTGACCTGCTCAATGAAGCGGGTCACGAGATTGAACTGCTGCTGCGAAGCGGGGTCCGGCTCCGGATCCGTGATGCCGTCGCAGTCCATGTCCGTGCCGTTCATGATGCCGAGGAACTGGTTCAGCGCGGGCGTGAGAATGTCGTTCGAGCCGAGATTGATCGTCACCAGATCAGAGGTCTTGAAGCCCTCGATATAGGACTTGGTGAAGGAGGCGTCCAGAACCTCGGGGCTGGTGTAGTAATCACCGAAAATGTTCTTCCAGTATTCGTCCGGATCGGTCTCCACGCCGGTGAGGATGTAGCGCAGCTCGATCATGCGGAAGGCGCTCATGCCATACTGGAGCAGGTTCGCGTCCACCGCATTCGCCACGATGTCGTGATACGCGCCGGGCACGCGCTCCCAACCGTAGTTGTCCCACGTACCGCTCACGGTGTAGCCGGCGGCGATGCTGTCGCCGATGCACATGTACTGCTTGTACTTCTTGTACTGCCATTTGTCCAGCGCAAGCGCGGACGTCATGCCGGCCAGCATGGCGACAATCAGCAGCACGGCAAGGATTCTGCTGGTTTTCTTCATTTTTTCCTCCTGATTCAGAATGATTTTTTGGGGGACTTATATCATATCATAGTAAACGTCAAAATGTAAGCGATTTGACACAAAAAGTTCAAAATAGACATATGTTGTAAAAAAGGCATCTGCCGCAGCCGAAGCTGCGGCAGATGCCTGATCCTTTGTTATGTCTGTGTACGATCAAAGCGTGCGATGATCACGGCCATCTGCTCGCGGGTGACCTCTGCGTTCGGCGCAAACTCCGTGTCACTCATGCCTCCACGGCGCATCAGCGCCGCTGAATATTATAATATACATTTTACAGAATTGGAAGAGCGTAAAGAATTACCACTCAGCCAAGGAAAACCGGAGCCGCAGTTTGCGGCTCCGGTTTCCGTTTCGGAAGGGGGCGCACGCGGACCAAACGTTCGCGTGCTGGAGGGAAGACTTGAAAGCTCTGATGGTCAAAGCATATCATGCGCTCTTGTCCCGCGCAAGCTGCCCACGGGGATGTTTTTTTCAGTTTTTTGAGACTTCTTCCTGTCTTGCCAGATCCAGCGCGTTTGCGAGCGCCTCATTTCCGGCGCTGTAGCAGCGCATTGCGTTTTCCAGTTCATCCGCTGCGTCGTAGCATCCGTCGTCGTCCAGTGCGTGGAAGATGCCGTGCAGCTCCTCTGTGTGGTGGCGGTTGTGGTCGAGCATGTAGCCGAGCAGCGCGAGAATTTCCTCCCGACTCATCGGCGCGTGCTCTGCATGAGAATGGCCGTGTCCCTGCAAGTGGTCTTCTGAAATGTGCATGGTTCGCTCCTTTCGGCGTCATCGCATAAACCGCTCGATGGCGGTGTTGAGTTCTTCCAGCGCGCGCTCGTCGTTCTGCTCCATCGCGTCAGTGAGGCAGTGCTCAATGTGATCCTTCAAAATGACCTTCGCCGTGCTGTTCAGCGCCGACTGCACGGCGGCCAGCTGCATGAGCACCTCGGTGCAGTCGCGTCCGTCCTCGACCATCCGCTTGACCGATTCCAGGTGTCCGATGGCGCGGGAGAGGCGATTGAGCACGGCCTTGGTTTTGGTGTGGTTGTGGGAGTGCGTATGGCCGGTCAGCGTGTCATGACTGTGCGTAAAGACGCTGCCGTCGCTGCGTACGTGTGTGTGCTCACTCATACGGCACCTCCCGATACCGCGTGCACCAAAAACATCGGCGTGGAGGCAAAGTTGACCTTTTCCTCCTCCGACCATACGCGGTTCCAGGCCTGTACGTCGGTGGAGACCTCCATGCCGAGCTTCGAGAGCACCGCGCGGTCCCATGCCGGGCGCATGACGTTCGAGAGCGGAATGCGCAGGGCAATCTGCTCCATCACTTCGAAGTTGTGCCCGATGTTCCGGTCCTCAATGCCGCGCTCCGCCGAGATGCTTCGGTCCGTTTCATAGCCCTCGCGCGCTTCGGAATCATAGAGATAGTGATACCAGTTCGCGTCAAAATTCAGCAGCAGGCCACCGGGCTTCAGAACGCGCTTCCATTCCCGGTAGGCGACCTCCGGCCGCGGCAGATTCCATGTGAGATTGCGCGAGAGAATCACATCGAAGCTGTGATCGAGAAAAAAGAGCTCCTCCGCGTTCATTTCCATGAATTTGATCCGGCCTGCGAGCGCACCGGCGTTCTTTCTCGCTTCCTCCAGCATCGCGGGCGTGAGATCCACGGCGGTCACGTCGTAGCCCAGTTCACACAGCAGAATGGCGAAGAAGCCCGGTCCGGTGCCGATCTCCAGCACGCGGATGGACTTTGGCTCTCGGTCGGGAAACTGCCGTTCGATGTGCGTTTTGAGCTCTCTGCGCCAGACCTCGCGCTGTGCGGTGCGCAGCTCCTCCTGGTTGATCTCAGAGTAACTGTTTGCGCGTCCGGTCCAGTAGTCCCGATTTTCACGCAGAATGGTATTGCTGGATGCCATGTACCATCGGCCTTTCTGTCTTGTTTCTTGCACTTTATCCTACCACGCTGCATTCATCGCCTACAACCTACCCGGGGGGATAAAAAACTGCACAAAAATGAAAAAATCCGGAAATCAGAACCCCCGGGGTAGGTTGTGTGCCGGAGACGGCTGTGCTACAACGAGACTTGGGAAATATTTGAGGAGGTGTGCCGATGGGCAAATATGTGCTTCGCAGAATCGTGCAGCTGATCCCGGTGCTGATC
>JAZPZZ010000132.1:0-8175 GCA_045544935.1 Oscillospiraceae bacterium
TGAAACCACCACCTTGGACAGATTGGTATTTCACTGCTTCAGATCCCGCAGCATGAGCTCTGCGACGCCCTGGATGCGCAGCTCCTCCGGGTAGATGTCCGCAAACTCCGGATTCTCCGGATGGAGGTAGTAGCGCTCTCCATCGTGGGCGAGCCGTTTGAGCGTGGTTTGCCCCTCGTCGTCAATGGCAACGACGATCTGACCGACTGAGGCGTGGGAAGCCTTGCGGATCACGACCAGATCGCCGTCCTGAATGCCGGCGCCGATCATGGATTCTCCGTACACACGCAACGCAAAGTAATCGCTTCCGTTCAAAAGGGAGTGCGGAACCTCCACGAAGCCCTCGCGCACTTCCTCTGCGGCGGTCAGAACACCAGCGGCCACATGACCGATGATGGGCAGAGATACCACTTGAGAAGCAGCACACGCACGGATATGCTCTGTGACGATTCCGCCCCGGCCGTCATATTCCAGCATTCCCTGCTCCGCCATGGAACGAAGATAGCTGGACGCCGTTTGGCGTGACAGTCCCGTCCCATGCTCAATTTCGCGCATCGTTGGCGTGCGCAGGTGTTCATCAAAAAAGGCATTTACAAACGCCTCAATCTGTCTCATGGTTTCCGGACTCTTGGATCGCATAACAAAAATCACTCCATTCGATGACAAATGTCAACGATATATTACAACTATCGCTGACGTTTGTCAAGCATAGATTATAAACGACATATTTCTGCCTCACCGTTCATTTTCTGCTGCTGCGCAATACTTACCTTTTTTTCAAAATCTCCGCATAATAATAGTAGAGGGATTTATCCCAACCGCTCACACGCATGAAAAGCCCGAAGGCTGATCCAACTCCGGATTGACCTTCGGGCTTCCTGGTTTTACTGCACAGATGTCATTTGAGAAATACTTCGATCTCTTTTTCTTTCAGCACTTTCCCGACTGAAACGACCTGCTCATTGACCACCAGTGCCGGCATGCTCATGGCGCCATAGGACATGACCTTCTCCATGTCGGTGATGTATTCCACCTCCACCTCGAGCCCCAGCTTCGCGACCGTCTCTTTGACGTTTTCATAGAGCTGATGGCAGGATTTGCACCCGGCGCCGAGCACCTTGATGCAGCAGATTCCACCCACCGGCTTTCCACAGCATTCACCCGGTGCGCTGCTTTCTCTTTTCTCGCCGTCAGTACTGCAGCAGCACGCGGATTGAGCGACAGTCTCTTTTTTCTTTCCGAATAGTGACATGATGATGACCTCCGTTTATTTTTTATATCAGCAATCCTTGCATTGCGTTGAAGAAATAGCCTACAAGGATGATGCCCACAGTACAGATTGCAATGAACGTACCCAGCAGTTTCCCTTTGACTGCCTTTTTCAGCATGATCATGGACGGCAGCGACAGCGTGGTGACGCCCATCATGAAGGACAAAACAACGCCGAGCAACGCCCCTTTTGAAAGAAGTGCCTCCGCAATGGGAATCGTCCCGAAAATATCCGCGTACATCGGAACGCCGCAGATCGTGGCGATGACCACGCCGAAGGGATTATTTCCTCCGAGCGCTTTCACCACCCATCCCTCCGGAATCCAGTTGTGAATCACCGCTCCAATTCCGACGCCGATCAGAACATAGGGAAATACCTTTTTTGCGGTGGAGACGACCTGCTCCCACGCATATTTCAGACGTTCTTTGAAGTGCAGTTCTGCTTGCGGCAGGTCGATCGCCTTCCCGCTGCGTATGAAATCCTGTACCTGATCCTCCAGATGCAGCGATTCGATCAGCGTACCTCCTGCGACTGCGATTACCAAACCAAGCACAACATAGACCACAGCGACCTTCCAGCCGAAAATGCTCATCAGAAGGACAAGAGATCCGAGATCCACCATCGGGGAGGAGATCAGAAACGAGAACGTCACGCCGAGCGGCAGTCCCGCACCGGTAAAGCCGATGAACAGCGGGATCGAGGAGCAGGAGCAAAACGGCGTCACCGTGCCGAGCAGTGCCGCGATGATCCTCGCGCCGAGACCGTTGAAGCGGCCCAGAATCTTCTTGCTCCGTTCCGGCGGAAAGAAGCTCTGGAAATAGGAAATGATCAGGATCAGGACGCCGAGCAGCACCATGATCTTGATGGTGTCATAGAGAAAAAACAGGATGCTGCCGCCGAGCCTGCTGTCGATGTCCAGACCGCAAAGCGACAGCAGGCGCCCAATCAGCCTGTTGAGCCATTTCATGCCGAGAATCTCGTCTTGAATCACAGACCACATAAAAGTTCCTCCGATTCATAAATCGAAATATATCTATATATTGTCTTTTCAATAAGCTGTGCCGCGGCACAGCTTATATGATGATCGGGTTACTTGCTGCAGCAGGCAGCGCCCTGTCCTGTCACGGTCGTCAATTCCTGCAGGGCATAGATCGCAGCAGCTGCGCCCTCCTGTGAGATGGAGTAGTGCATCCATTTGCCGTCCTTTCTCCCGACGATGATGCCGGAATCGCAGAGGATCTTCATATGGTGAGACAGCGTCGGCTGTGTGATGTGCAGGTCATCCAGCAGGACACAGGCGCATTTTTCTCCGCTTTGCAGGAGTTTCACGATTTTGATGCGGTTTTCATCGCATAATGCCTTAAACATTTCGGCAGTTTTCTTGTCCGACAGTTCCAACGCAACCACCTCATATTGACGATTATCTATTTATTATTATATTCATAATGATCTATTTGTCAAGGGCCTTTTCGTATCATTATGGTGAGCGAATTTCAACGAACGGGATTCTGAACACAGCAAGCGCCTAAAAATCAAAACGTCTGAACATGACAGGCACATTTCTGCCTCACTGTTCATTTTCCGTTGCTTTGCAATACTTACCTTTTTTTCGAAATCTCTGCATAAAGATAGTAGAGAGTGATGTCTTTACAATGAAAAAGGCTTCCTCCATCTGCAAATTCGCAGAAGAGAAAGCCTCTCGCTGTATTTGTTGTTTGTGCCCTGTCAATCGTCGTGGTGGCCGCAGCCGCCGTGATGGCCGCATTCGTGACCCTCACCATGATGATGACCGTGATGACCGCAGTCATGATCTTCGCCGTGATGATGACCGTGGTGGTCGCACTTGGCGTCGGGGTCGAATTGCAGACTGCCCTGCGCCAGCGCTTGCGCTGCTGCATCCGCAGAGCCGGTCACGCCGCCGTAGAGCGTGATGCCCGCTTCCGCAAGCGCGTTGCGCGCGCCCATGCCGATGCCGCCGCAGATCAGCGCATCCGCCTGCGCCGTCTTCAGGAAACCGGCGAGCGCACCGTGTCCGCTGCCGTTCGTGTCCACGATCTGCTCGCCGACGATCTTGCCGTTGGCCACATCATAGAGCTTGAACTGCTCTGTGTGGCCGAAATGCTGAAAGATCTCTCCGTTTTCATAGGTAACTGCGATTCTCATATGATTCGTTCCTTTCTGTGAGATATTCGGCGCGCTCTGTCCGTGAAGCTGATAGCTGCCGCCGCGCAGCTGCAACCGCTTGCCGTCCACCAGCGCCTCCGCAACCTTTTTTCGCGCGCTGTCATAGATGGCGGTCACGGTGGGGCGGGAAACCCCCATGCGCTCGGCGCACTGCTCCTGCGTCAGCCCCTCGCGATCCAGCAGCCGGATGGTCTCAAATTCATCGAGCGTCATGACCACCGGAGCGCCGGCGGCGGTCTCCTCGGGAGAGAATTCCCAATAGTCCGGATAGCTGCCGATCCATCGGCACCGCTGTCTTCTCGGCATCACCGCACCTCATTTCTGACTTATGTTGAAAACATCATAGCATTATTTCAAGCATATGTCAAGAATAAATGAACTACGATCTCTGAAACAAACGAAGAAATGAGAAAACCGAAGACCGATCTTATTCGATCGACCTTCAGGTTTTTTCGCTTTCGGCATCGCCGGTTAAGAGGCACAGGTCAATCCATTGATAACAACTCCCAGAATGCCGAGAGCATAAAAATGCGCCCCATACCGTTTTACGGGTATGAGGCACACCTTGAAAGGGGAATGGAAGCGTAATCAGTTGAGTTTCTTTACAATGGTCTTTTTCATGACCTGAACGCCCTGCTTTGCGGCATTCTTGAGGATCGCCTTCGGCTTGTCCTCGGTGCGGATCATGTTGGAGGCTTCCGGCACGTCGCGCTCGAGGTGAATGGCGTCGAACATGCACTTGGTGGTGCAGAGACCGCAGCCAATGCACTTGTTCTGGTCGACGACGCTCACGCCGCAGCCGAGGCAGCGGCTGGCCTCTGCCTTGACCTGCTCTTCGGTGAAGGTGAGGCGGTCGTGCTGGAAGCTCTTGGCCTTCTTCGGGTTGTGCAGGACGGGCTGGCGGGCCGGGGTATCAAAGCAATCGGGATTCACGAGAATGTTGTCCTTGTCCAGCTCATAGAACTCGCGGAGGTTGCGGCTGATGGTGAGGCTCTGGCCCTCCTGCACAAAGCGGTGCAGACTCTCGGCGCCCTCGCGGCCGGCAGCGATCGCGTCGATGGCGAACTTCGGGCCGGTGTAGACGTCGCCGCCGACGAAGATATCGTCCTGCGCGGTCTGATAGGTGATGGCGTCGGCAATGGCGTTGCCCTTCTTGCCGGTCTTGAGTGAGCCCACGTCGAGCTCGCCCCAGTCGATGGCCTGGCCGACGGCGGCGATGACGGAGTTGACCTTCAGAGTCTCAAACTTGCCGGTGCCCACAGGCTTGCGGCGGCCCTTCTCGTCGGGCTCGCCGAGCTCCATGATCTCGACCTTCAGGCCGGTGACCTTGCCGTTGGCACCCTCGATCTCCACGGGAGCGTTCAGATAACGGAACTTCACGCCCTCTTCGATCGCCTCGGCGACCTCTTCCTTGTCAGCCGGCATCTCGGCCTCGCTGCGGCGGTAGATCACGTAGGTGTCAGCGCCCAGACGCACGGCCGTGCGGCAGACGTCCATCGCGACGTTGCCGCCGCCGATGACGGCGCACTTCTTGCCGACGGCGGGCTTGTTGCCGAGGTTCACTTCACGCAGGAAGTCGACGCCGCCAAACACGCCGGTGAGATCCTCGCCGGGGACATTCAGCTTGGAGCTCTTCTGCGCGCCGATGGCGACGTAGAAGCCCTTGTAGCCCTGCTCGCGCAGTTTCTGGATGGTGATATCCTTGCCGATGGTCGTGTTCATCTTGAACTTGACGCCCATCTTCTTCAGGACGTCAATCTCGCCCTTGAGCGCCTTGCGGTCGAGACGATAGCTCGGGATGCCCATGACGAGCATGCCGCCGGGTTCCTTGTTGCGGTCAAAGACGGTGACGTTCACATAGCCCATGCGCGCAAGATAGTACGCACAGCTCAGACCCGCGGGGCCGGCGCCGATGATGGCGATCTTCTCCTCGTAGTCCTTGTCGATGGGACGGCGACGAATCGGGTCGGGGATATAGCGCTCCGCGGCATTCAGATCCTGCTCGGCGATGAATTTCTTAATCTCGTCAATGGCGACGGCCTTGTCGAGGCTGCCGCGGGTGCAGGCGTCCTCGCAGCGGCGGTTGCAGACGTAGCCGCAGACAGACGGGAACGGGTTGTCCTGCTTGATGAGCTTCAGAGCGTCGAGATAACGGCCTTCCTTCGCGAGCTTGATGTAGCCCTGGATGGCGATGTGCGCCGGACATGCGGTTTTGCAGGGCGCGGTGCCGGACTCGTGGCAGTTCTTGCGGTTGTCGGTGACATAGTTTTTGTTCCACTTGTCCTCGCCCCAGACAAGCCCGCTGGGCAGCTCCTGCTTCGGGTATTCCACAGGACCGTCCTTGGTGCAGAGCTTCTGACCGAGCTTCACAGCGCCGGCCGGGCAGACCTCGACACACTTGCCGCAGGCGACGCAGTTTTCGTTGTTCACATGGGCGCGATAGGCGGAGGCGGAGAGGTTCGGGGTGTTGAACAGCTGGGACGTTCTCAGCGCAAAGCAGACGCCGAGGTCGCAGTTGCACAGGCCGAAGATTTTATCTTCGCCGTCAATGTTCGTGATCTGATGGACGTAGCCGTTGTCCTCGGCGCGCTGGCAGATCTGCAGCACCTCTTCCTTGGTGATGTAGCGGCCCTTGCCGGTCTCCACCAGATAGTCGGCATAGTCGCCGAGACCAATGCAGCAGTCGTCCTGAATTTCACCGGAGCCCTCGCCGGTGACGCGCCGTGCGTTGCGGCAGGAGCAATAACCGACGGAGAAGTTGTTGTACTTATCCAGCCAGTGAGAAATGTGCTCGATGGGAAGGGAGGATTTTTCCATCCCGATCGCTTTCTCCACGGGAATGACGTGCATGCCGATGCCGGCTCCGCCGGGAGGCATCAGATGGGTTTTGCCCGCGAGGGGCAGATAGGTCATCTTGTTGAACTGCTCGCCCAGCTCCGGGTATTTGTCAAACTGCCAGCGCACCATGTTCGTCATCTCGGCAATGCCGGGTACGAACAGCTGCACATAGTAGAGCTTCTCCCGCTGGGGGTTCTCGCGGTGGTATTCAATCGCGCCGGTGGCAGCTGCCTTTTCCAGCAGCTCCTCCACATGCTTCTCGTCCTTGCCGGTGATCCTTGCAATTTCCTGCAGGGTCTTGGGCTTGCGCAGCCCCATCTTGAGCATGATCTCCGCCTGCTCGTCGCTCTCCAGAGAGCGATCCAGAAGGATGTACTCCGGGTCCTCCTCGGTCAGCTTCTTGATGCCGAACTTATAGGGGAGCCGGTCGGTGATCATCTTGCCCAGTTCAAACAGAATTTCTCTTGCCATGACGATTCTCCCTTTCATTGTGGTACGGTGATAGTGTGATCTGGTGATCCGATCACCAACAATATATCATAGAGAATTACGGTTTGGCAAGCATTTTTTTGCAAAAAAATCAGACCGCGAACAGAAACCCAATGTTTCCGTTCACGATCTGCGTGATGTGTTCATTTTAAACAATTGCGTTCGGGCCCTCCAGCACCGGGTCAATCATGGCGAGCATCTCGCGCTTGGCGCGCTCGGGCTCCCGTTTGAGCAGCGCGTCACAGATCGCTTCCAGATGCCGCAGCGTGGTGTCCCAGCCGAAGCTCTGGATATACTGCGCATACAGTCTGCGCTGCGGGATGACCGTGGAGTGGTAGAGCAGGTACATGAGCGAATTGTCGCTGAGCTCATAGATCTTCTGGAAGAACTCCGTAATGGCTTCGCAGCGCACAGTCAGCTCCTTTTCTGTGCGCAGCTTCTCGAGGATCGGCGTGAGCTGCTGCAGCTGCGCATCGCTTGCGCGCTTCATGACGGAATCCACGATCAGCGGATCAACGGCGGTGCGGCTCTCCCAGAAGGAGCGGGCGTCGCGCTTGTTCAGATCGCCGCCGTTGAAGCGCATCATGGCGACCATCGTCTCCGTCGTGCCCTGCATGCGGTAATCGGCCACATAAATGCCGTGACGCGGCTTGATTTCCACGAAGCCCTTCGCTGCCAGCTCACTCATACCGGCGGAAATCACCGTCAGACTGATGCCCATTTCAGCGGAGAGCTGCCGTGCCGGCGGGAGACGCTCGCCCACCTTCAGCTCGCCGGAGAGGATTTTATCTTCAATCGCCTGCACGAACGCCTCGCGTACCGACGGTACAGAAATTTTTTCAAATGCCATAGAGAACTCATTCCTTCGATTCTGATACGCTGATCTTATCACAGGATCAGGACGAAGTCAAAGATAAACTGCTGAAACACCAAAATCCAATATATTGATAACTGCCCCCACTTTTTCATTTGAAGTGGAGGCATTTTTGTTATCCGAATCTTATGGAAGGAGGTGATGCAAAATGCCACTGAAAATCCCAATCCATCTGCGCAGCCAGATCCGGGAGCTGATCCCGCTCTGCTGCAACCACACCGACGGGCACTGTCTGCTGCTGGGCGGACCGTGCGCACAGGCACTCTCGGAGTCCCGGATCGTATGCAAGTACTTCCGGGACTTCGTACTTCCGGAGAAGCCGGAGCTGTGCAAAGAAATCATCCAGTGAATCTATTTATTGTAAAAGGAGAAAAACATGAAAACATTCGAAACCACCAAAATCATCGGGGTCGATCATGGCTATGGCAACATGAAAACCGCCAACCATTGCTTCCCCACCGGCATCGACGCCTACGACAGCGAGCCCCTGTTCACGAGAGACATGCTGGTCTGCGACGGA
>JAZPZZ010000133.1:0-7469 GCA_045544935.1 Oscillospiraceae bacterium
TAGGTGGTGGTCAGAGCGCCGGCGTTCAGAGAGCCGTGCACAGCACCGGCGGCACCGGACTCCGCCTGCATCTCCTGCACCTTCACCGTGGAGCCGAAAATGTTCTTCCGACCCTGCGCAGACCACTGATCGACAAAGTCCGCCATGGGGCTGGACGGAGTGATCGGGTAGATGGCTGCGACCTCGGTAAACGCATAGGACACATGCGCGGCGGCGTTGTTGCCGTCCATTGTCTTGAGTTTTCTGGCCATAGTTTCATCTCCTGTAAATAAAGAATTTGTACAGTATGGAGCGCACATACACGCTCACTGTATAATATAGCACACTCATTCGTTTCCGTAAAGTTCAAATCGGACAATTTTCATGCAAAATTGAAAAGAAACGAATCGGTTTTATCGAACTTTGCCGGAGAGATTGACTGAAATTGGAACAAAAACGCACCGTCGGGAGCATCGGACGAAACTTCCTGCAAAAAATGAAAAAACCTGTTGACATTCCAATTGATATTTGGTATGATATCCGAGCGCTCCAAAGACAGCAGGTGGCGTTTCGCCGTAATTCCTGCCGAGGATGCATCAAGCAATTTGATGATCTTTTCGCTCCGGAGCAGTCTGCCCCGGAGTTTTTTTGAGCGTGTGATCCTATTTACCGGAGGTGAAACACCAAAATGCCGAACGCAAAAGTCCTGAGCGAGAAACAGGCCATCGTCGCCGAACTCGTGGAGCGTCTGAAGGGCGCTTCCGCCGGCGTCTTCGTGGACTACAAGGGCATCACCGTCTCTGAGGATACGGCTCTGCGTTCCGAGCTGCGCCAGAACGACGTTCTTTACACCGTCGTGAAGAACACCCTCGTTCGCCGCGCTCTGGACGACTGCGGCCTCTCCGAGCTGGACGGTATCCTCAATGGTACCACGTCTCTGGCCACCAGCGCAGAGGACCCCATCGTCCCCATCCGTCTGATCCACGACGCCGCCGAGAAGATGAAGGATAAGTTCACCATCAAGGGCGCGTTCCTGGAGGGCAAGGTTCTGTCCGAGGCTGAGATCGCCGAGATCTCCGCTCTGCAGAACAAGGACGCTCTGTACTCCAAGGTACTGGGCACCATGCTGGCTCCCATCACCGGCCTCGCCGTTGTCCTGGGCCAGATCGTCGAGCAGAAGGGCGGCTCTCTCGAGAGCGCCGAGCCCGCTGCGGAAGAAGCCGCTGCTGAATAAGGCAGCACCACTTACTCATTAAATATTATAGGAGGATTACTCTCATGGCTAGTGAAAAAGTCAATGCTCTGATTGAAGAGATCAAGGCTATGTCCGTTCTGGAGCTCTCCGAGCTCGTCCACGAAATCGAAGATGTCTTCGGCGTTTCCGCCGCTGCCGCTGTTGCCGCTGCTCCTGCTGCCGGCGCCGCTGCTGCCGCTGTCGAAGAGAAGACCGAGTTTGACGTTGTCATGACCAGCTTCGGCGACAAGAAGATCAACGTCATCAAGGAAGTCCGCGGTATCACCGGTCTGGGCCTGGCTGAGGCCAAGGCGAAGGTCGAGGGTCTGCCCGCCGTCATCAAGGAGCAGGTCTCCAAGGATGAGGCTGAGGAGATCAAGTCCAAGCTGGAAGCTGCCGGCGCCACCGTCGAGCTCAAGTAAGCTTCGCTCCAAAGCAACCACGTCTGCCGTTTTGTGCATTTTCGTGCAAAACGGCAGTTTTTTTCTCTTTAAAAGCAATTTGTCAAATAATAACGCTTGTTTATATTTAAACAAGTAAAAAACGGGCGAAAAAACGCAAAAACGCATTGACAAAATATAGAAATCGATTTATGATGCTGTAACAGATATTCCGAAATCAACCAGATTGTGAGCAGGGAGGACGCATCATGAAACAGAATCGAACGAGAACTGCCATTGCGGACGCCTTTGTCCGCCTGCTGGCGGAGCACACGATCGATCGGATCACGGTGCGTATGATTACCGACGAGGTCGGCTGCAGCCGCAAGACGTTTTATTATTACTTCACGGACATCTATGATCTCACGCGCTATGTCTGCGATCAGCGCGTCAGCACCGTGCTCGCCGCGAATGCGGACGCTTCCGGCGCGCGTGAGGGCGTGCAGGCCTTCATGCAGTATCTCAACGAGGAGCGCAGCGTCGTGCTCAACATGTTCCACGGCTACGGCAAGGAGGCGCTCGAGCGCTTCACCTGGCAGACCTGCGAGCGCTATACCCGCCAGCTCATCACGGCCCGGCCCGACGCCGCACGGCTCGAAGCCAAGGAACTCGAAACGCTCATCCATATGTATACCTACATGCTCTTCGGCATGATGGTCGACTGGGTCTCCAACGAGATGAACGCCGACTGCAGCGAGACGATGGATCTCGCCATCCGCGCCCTCCCGCGCATCATCGAAGGCCTCGATCAAGCGTGATTTGTTTCAAACCGGACTGTTCAGCAGTCCGGTTTTCTTGTACACAAAAGTTTACCATAACATATTATCGTAAAATAATAGGGCAGGGGCGGATATCATGCCGCGCAGGACTGGGGGCGAGAACCGCGATCCGTTTCAGCGAATCCGCGCTGTCTTACCATATTGTCATCCCGAGCCTGTCGAGGGATCTTGGCAGCGCAGAAAAAAAGAGCATCCAGCCTCAAGCTGACTGCTGTGCCAAGATCCTTCGACTCCGCGCTGCCGCGCTCCGCTCAGGATGACAGGATCGTGGATCGCTGCGAATGCGCTGAAGTCCGGCATGAAATTTTGCTCCGTAATACATTAACCATAATATAATTATGTAAATGCAAACGGAGCTCCGTGACTTCCTCACTTGTCTTTTCCAACGGTTTGTGATATAACTTTACCATCCAAAATAGGGCCTTTAGGCCCAAATCCAGATAGGAAGTGTATTGTTCCATGACCAAAATTGACATTTTCTCCGGCTTTCTCGGCGCGGGGAAAACGACGCTGATCAAAAAGCTCATCGCCGAGGCGTATGCCGGCGAGAAGATCGTCCTCATCGAGAATGAGTTCGGCGAGATCGCCATCGACGGCGGTTTCCTGCAGGACGCGGGCGTCACGATCAACGAGATGAATTCCGGCTGCATCTGCTGCAGCCTCGTCGGCGACTTTGAGCAAGCTTTGAAGCAGGTCCTCGAGCAGTTCAGCCCCGACCGCATCCTCATCGAGCCCTCCGGCGTCGGAAAGCTCTCCGACGTCATCCGCGCCGTGCAGAGCGTGGAGTCCGATGAACTGAAGCTCAACGGCTTCACCACCGTCGTCGACGCGAACAAGTGCCGCATCTATATGAAGAACTTCGGCGAGTTCTTCAACAACCAGGTCGAGCACGCGAGCGCCATCATCCTCTCCCGCACCGACGGTCTGAGCCAGGAAAAGCTGGACCGCTGCGTCGCCATGCTGCGCGAGAAGAACGCCTCCGCCACGATCGTCACAACCCCGTGGGACCAGATCACCGGCGCGCAGATTCTCGAGACCATGGAGCGGCAGGACACCCTCGCCGCCGAGCTCGAGCACCTCGAGCATGAGGCGCATGGGCACCACCATCATCACGAGGACGGCGAGGAGCACGAGTGCTGCCATCACCACGACCACGATGAGGACGAGGAGCACGAGCACCATCACCATCATCACGACCACGACGATGACGACCACGAGTGCTGCCATCACCACGACCACGATGAGGACGAGGAGCATGAGCACCATCATCATCACCACGACCACGAGCACGGCGAGGCGTGCGGCTGCGGCCATCACCATGATCACGACCACCACCATCACCATGCCGACGAGGTCTTCACCAGCTGGGGCACCGAGACCCCGCGCAAGTACACCGACGACGAGATCAAGGCCATCCTCGAGGCCATGCTCGATGAGCAGAAGTACGGCGTCATCCTCCGCAGTAAGGGCATCGTCCCGGCGACGGACGGCGGCTGGATCCACTTTGACTATGTCCCCGGCGAGAGCGACGTGCGCCGCGGCGGCGCGCAGGTGACGGGCCGCATCTGCGTCATCGGCTCGAAGCTCAACGAGGACGCGCTGAAGGAGCTGTTCTGCCTTGGCTAAGAAACCCGAGCCCACCCCCGATCTGCCGGTCTATCTCTTCACCGGCTTTCTCGATGCGGGCAAGACCCGCTTCATCCAGGAGACGCTGGAGGATTCCCGCTTCCACAAGGGCGAGCGCACGCTGCTGCTGCTCTGCGAGGAGGGCGAGGAGGAATATGAGCCCACGCATTTCTGCGCGCCGAATGTGTTTCTCAAGACTGTCGACGCCGAGAGCGATCTCACCACGGCGAATCTCGCCGCCATGGCGGCGGAGGTGCGCCCCGAGCGCGTCATCGTCGAATATAACGGCATGTGGACGCTCGATACGCTCTATCAGAACCTGCCGGAAAACTGGGTCGTGGCGCAGGAGTTTCTCTTCTGCGACGCGCAGACCTTCCTGACCTACAACGCCAATATGCGCCAGCTCATGGTGGACAAGCTCAAGAGCGCCGAACTCGTCGTGCTCAACCGCTACAATGACGACATGGACCGCATGGAGCTGCACAAGGTCATCCGCGGCGTCTCCCGCCGCTGCGATATCGCCTATGAATACGCCTCCGACGGCCATGTGGACTATGACGATATCGAGGACCCGCTCCCGTTCGATATCGATGCGCCGATCGTCGAGATCTCCGACCGCGACTACGCCATCTGGTACCGCGACATGTCCGAGGAGACGAAGAAGTACCACGGCAAGACCGTCCGCTTCAAGGGCCGCTGCCTGCAGCGCGCCGGCATCCCGAAGGGCAGCTTCGTCATCGGCCGCCACGTCATGACCTGCTGTGTGGAGGACATCCAGTTCGCGGGCATCATCTGCAACTGGGACAAGGCCGCCGAGGTCGAAAACGAGAGCTGGGCGATCATCACCGCCAAGCTCGAAAACCGCTTCCACCGCGCCTACGGCCGCAAGGGCCCCGTCCTGCAGGTCGAGTCCCTGGAGCCCGCCGAAAAGCCGGAAGAGGCCGTCGCAACGTTCTATTAAGCAGAATGAAAATATGAATGCCCCTGCGTCAATTATTGACGCAGGGGCATTCAGTTCGCTATAAAAGCCTCGCAGAGTTTCGCCGACGGAACGGCGAAAAAAGTCAAAATCGTTTTTGTCGGAGCTTCGCCCCGGCAAAAACACCCTAAGGCGAAGCGCCACGCGAGCCCTCACGCCGACCAACCGAGGCGAAGCCGAGGGCGATGGAGCGTGAGTATCTCTCTAATCCTGTCGGAAAACGCAGTTTTTCGGCAGGATTAAAATCCCAGATTCAGCCCGCCGGCGATCTTGTTGACCGTGGCGTCGCTCTCCGTCTCGTAGAGCCGCAGCGCTTCGTTCACCGCCGCCGTCACGAGATCCTCGAGCATTTCGACGTCGTCGGGATCGACCGCGTCGGGGTTGATCTTGAGCTTCACGAGCTCGCGCTTGCCGTTGACGGTCGCTTCCACCACGCCGCCGCCGGCCTTCGCCGTAAACTCCTTCGACTCGAGCTCCTGCTGCATGCGCTGGAACTCCTGCTGCATCTTCTGGGCCTGCTTCATCATCTGCATCTGGCTCATGCCGCCGCCGAAGCCGCCCTTAAATCCGCCTTTTGCCATGCTGGATTCCTCCTTGTTGTATCTGTATATTTACTTAAATTCCACGTTTCCGAACCGGCTGAGCTCCTCGAGACTCCTCAGCTGGGTCGGCTCGGCCGATTCCATCGGCTCGATGCGCACCTGCACACTGCCGCCGGTGAGCTGCTCGGCCGCCTTGCGCAGCGTCTCGCTCACCTCGGGGGTGTTGAGCATCATGTAGGCGAGCGAGCGGTCCATCTCGACCGTCAGCACGCCGTCTTCCATCCTGCCGCGTACCATCGCCGCATTGTGCAGCATGGAGTACTGCCCCGGGTTCATCGTGCGCTGCACCGCGCCGCAGATCTCCTCCCAGCTCGCCGTCCGTGCAGCCTTCGGCTCCTCCTTCGGCAGCGGAGGCGGCGTAAACGTCGGCTCCTCCTTCGGCAGTGGGGGAGGCGTAAACCGCGGCTCTTCCTTCGGCGCCGGGGGCGGCGTGTAGTCATGCTCCTCCCACGGCGGCGGGGGCGGAATCAAATCCTCGTCCCACGGCGGGGGATCGTCGCCGGGCGCCTGCGCCGGTTCCGGCGCCTTTGCCTTCGGCTTCGGCGCTTCGGGTGCGCTCGCTGCCTTCGGCTGCCGCGGCGCGCCGTCCTCCAGCGCGGCCACGCGGGCCGTCAGCGACTGGAGATCGCCCTGCAGCTCCGGCCGGCAGAGCCGGATCAGACAGAGCTCCGCGCTCAATCGCGGGTCCACGCTCTGGCTCATCGCCGCGCGCGTCTCCTGAATGCGGTTGAGGTTTGCAAGCAGCCCCGCCGCGCCGATCGTGCGCACGAAGCCGTCGAGCGTCTCGTCGTCATATCCGCCGGAGAGCAGCGCCGCGCTGCCCTTGGCCGCCACGGCGCGCATGAGCGCGTCGCGCTGCAGGGCGGCAAGCTCGTCGAGCACGGTGGCGGGGTCCTTGCCCTCCTGCCACAGCGCGCGAAACTGCGCGAGAGCGGCGGCGGTGTCCTGCGCTGCGATGTGCTCTAAGAGCTTCACGGTCTGGAGCTGTCCCGCCATGCCCATCGCGGAGAGCACAGCCTCGGTCGTCACGCGCTCCATGCCGCCGCACTGGTCGAGCAGCGTGAGCGCGTCGCGCATGCCGCCGTCGGCGAGTCGGGCCAGCAGCTGCGCCGCCTCCGGCTCGAGCGCGATCTGCTCCTGCCCGGCCACATACTGCAGCCGCGCCGCGATCTTGTCGGGTGTGATGCGCTTGAAGCTGTGCCGCTGGCAGCGGGAGAGAACCGTCGCGGGCACCTTGTGCAGCTCCGTCGTCGCGAGGATGAACATGAGGTGCGCCGGCGGCTCCTCGAGAATCTTTAAGAGCGCGTTGAACGCGGGCTTGGAGAGCATGTGCACCTCGTCGACGATGTAGACGCGCTTTTTTGCGCCGGCGGGGGAGTAGATCGCCTCGTCCCGCAGCAGACGCACGTCGTCCACGCTGTTGTTGGACGCCGCGTCCATCTCCACCACGTCGAGAATCGTGCCGTCGTCAATGCCGCGGCAGGTGGGGCAGCGGTTGCAGGGATTTCCGTTCACGGGTTTTTCGCAGTTGACGGCCTTGGCGAGAATCTTCGCGCAGGTCGTCTTGCCGGTGCCGCGCGTGCCGATGAAGAGATAGGCATGGCTCAGCCGGTCCGAGCGCACCTGGTTCTTCAGCGTCTCGGTGATATGCTCCTGTCCGACCACGTCATCAAAAACCTGCGGCCGCCACTTGCGGTATAAAGCCTGATACAAAATCCCTTCACCCCAATCTTTAATAGCCTCGCCAGAGTTTGCCGCCGCAGCGGCGAAGAAATTCCAATCATTTTGCCCCCGGAACTTGTTTCGGGGAGCAAAATACTTCTCGCGGAG
>JAZPZZ010000134.1:0-3373 GCA_045544935.1 Oscillospiraceae bacterium
CCTCCGACTTTACTATAACTGGATGGAGAACGTGCACGACTGGTGCATCTCCCGCCAGCCCTGGTGGGGCCACCAGATCCCCGCCTGGTACTGCGACGACTGCGGCCACGTCACCGTCTCCCGCACCGATGCCTGCGAGTGCGAGAAGTGCCATTCCAAGAACATCCATCAGGACGAGGACGTGCTTGACACTTGGTTCTCTTCGGCCCTCTGGCCGTTTTCCACGCTCGGCTGGCCCGAGAAGAACGAGGAGCTCGATTACTGGTATCCGACCACCGTCATGGTCACGGGCTATGACATCATCTTCTTCTGGGTCGCCCGCATGATCTTCTCCGGCATGGAGCAGATGAAGGAGATCCCGTTCCACAAGGTCTTCATCCACGGCCTCGTGCGCGACGACAAGGGCCGCAAAATGTCCAAGTCCCTCGGCAACGGCATCGACCCGCTCGAAATGGCCGAGACCTACGGCGCGGACGCCCTGCGCTTCAACCTCGTCACGGGCAACAGCCCCGGAAACGACATGCGCTTCTACGTCGAGAAGTGCGGCGCCATGCGCAACTTCGCCAACAAGCTCTGGAACGCCAGCCGCTTCGTCATGATGAATCTCACCATTGAGAAGAACGAGCTGCCCGAGAAGCTCGAGCTCGAGGACAAGTGGATTCTCTCCAAGCTCAATACGCTGAGCAAGGAAGTCTGCGACAACCTCGATAAATACGAGCTCGGCATCGCCGCGGCGAAGATCTATGACTTCATCTGGGACACCTACTGCGACTGGTATATTGTGCTGACAAAGCCGCGCCTCAACTCCGGCGACGAGGCGGCGAATAAGTCCGCCCAGCAGGTCCTGCTCTACGTCCTCACGGACATTCTCAAGCTCCTGCACCCCTTCATGCCGTTCATCACGGAGGAGATCTGGCAGGCTCTGCCGCACGACGGCGAGGCGCTCATGATCGCGGAGTATCCGAAGTTCGACCCCGCGCTCGATTTCCCCGCCGAGGAGCAGGACTTCGAGTCCGTCATGGCCGCCATCCGCGCCGTGCGCAGCCGCCGCAGCGAGATGAACGTGCCGCCGAGCCGCAAGGCGCAGCTGATCATCGTCTCCGAAAAGCCCGAGGCCTTCCGCGCCGGCGAGATGTATATCTGCAAGCTCGCCTATGCCGACCATATCACCCTTGCCGACGCCGCGCCCGACGCCGCCGAGAAGATGGTCTCCGTCATCACGAACGACGCCAAGATCTTCATGCCGCTGGCCGAGCTCGTCGATCTCGACGCCGAGCGCGCCCGCCTCACCAAGGAGCTCGAGAAGGCGAAAAAGCAGGTCGAGGGCCAGGAGCGCAAGCTCTCCAACGAGTCCTTCGTCTCCCGCGCGCCCGAGCAGGTCGTCGCCACCGAGCGCGAGCGGCTCGAGAAGGCCAGAGCCCTCGTCGAGAATCTCACCGAGAGCCTGAAGAACCTCGGCTGATGCCAGGCAAGTATTTCGTCTGGAGCTTTGACGACGGCGTCGTGCAGGACCGGCGCATTGTCGGGATTCTGCGCGAATTCGGCCTCGGTGCTACGTTCCACTTAAACTCCGGCCTCTTCGGCGCGAAGAGCTTCATCGGCCATCCGCCCACCGTGCCGCACGAGCGGCTCGAGGCGGCGGAGGCAAGGGAGCTCTATGACGGCTTTGAGATCGCGGCGCACACCTGCACGCATCGGGACCTGTCCCAGTGCGACGCCGAAACCCGCCGCCGCGAGATCACGGACGACGTCGCCGCGCTCTCCCGCCTCTTCGGCCGGGAGATCACCGGCTTTGCCTACCCCTACGGCAGGGGAGCGGAGGAGAGCGAGGATGCCCTCAAATCTGCCGGCGTCCGCTACGCCCGCACGGTGGAGACCGCGCCGGACTTCGGCTTTCCGGCCGAGGCGCTGCGCCTTCCGATCACCTGCCGCCAGAACGACCCCGCGATCTTCGAGCGCATGGAAGCGTTCTTCCGCAGCGAATCGGAGGCCGATCAGCTCTTTCTCGCCTTCGCGCACGGCTATGAGTTCGACTACGGCGCCGAGCACAGCAACTGGGACCGCTTCCGCCGCATCTGCGAAACGGCGGCAAAGCAGCCCGATCTGACGTTCTGCTCCATCGAAGAAGCCCTCCGCCGCACAAAGTGACAGAATCAACGCGGACAAGCGTATAAAATAAGCACTGCACAGAGAAATCTGTGCGGTGCTTGTTTGTTTTTGGAGGTGCTTCTATGCAGACCTATCCCTTTTACTCCTCCGGCTGTCTCACCGTCCGCTTTGCGGGCGAGCTGGACCACGCGGCGGCGGCCGGAGCCATGCGCGCCGTCACGGCAGCGGCGGAGGAGTTTCTGCCCCGCCGCTGCGTGCTCGATCTCGCCGGACTCTCGTTCATGGACAGCTCCGGCGTCGCGCTCATTCTCCGCGTGCAGCGCATGCTCTCCGCCACGGGGGCAGAGCTCGTCGTCTCCAATCCGCCGGAGCAGGCGCGGCGCGTGCTGCTGCTCGCGGGGCTCTCTCCGCTGCTGGCCGAGCCCGGACGAAAGGAGGTGAATTCGCTTTGAAAGCGGAAAATTACATCAAGCTCGAGTTTCCGGCCCGCGCCGTCAACGAGGGCTTTGCCCGCGCGGCCGTCGCCGCCTTCGTCTCCCAGCTCGATCCCACGCTCACCGAGCTCGGCGATCTCAAGACCGCCGTCTCCGAGGCCGTCACCAATGCGGTCGTCCATGCCTATCCCGATTCCATCGGTGTCGTCCAGCTCCGCGCCCGCATCCTCCCGGGCGGTGAGCTGGAGCTCGTCGTCAAGGACAAGGGCGTCGGCATTTCGGACGTCGAGCGCGCCCGCACGCCGCTCTATACCACCGGCGGCGAGGAGCGCAGCGGCATGGGCTTTACGATCATGGAGGGCTTCACGGACCGGCTGCGCGTCCGCTCGGCCCCGGGCCGCGGCACCACGGTCACGATGCGCCGCCGCCTCGCCGGCCGCGGCTGATGGACGAGGGGCGCCTTTCTCTCCTGCGCGCCGCCCGAGCCGGGGACGATGCCGCCATGGACGCCATGGTGCGCGAAAACGCCGGCCTCATCTGGGCGGTTGCGCGGCGCTATTTCGGCCGCGGCGTCGAGCCGGACGATCTCTATCAGCTCGGCAGTCTCGGCTTTCTCAAGGCCGTGCGCGATTTCGACGAGGATTACGGCACACAGTTTTCCACCTACGCCGTGCCGAAGATCGCGGGCGAGATTCGCCGCTTCCTGCGCGATGACGGCGCCGTCAAGGTCAGCCGCACGCTCCGCGAGCAGGCCGCGCGCATCCAGCAGGCGCGCCGCGCGCTCGAGCAGCGCCTGAACCGCGAGCCGACCGTCTCCGAGCTCGCCACAG
>JAZPZZ010000135.1:0-5456 GCA_045544935.1 Oscillospiraceae bacterium
AGGAGTTGGTGCCCATTGTTGTCTTCCTAAGACCGCTTGGCCTCCGACTTCCCGCGCAGGGCAGCAAAACCGGCAATGATCTCATGCCGCGCATCTCCGCGAAAGTGCTCAATGTGCTCGACACGGATCAGGCTACGATCACGGTCAACGGCGAGGAGCATGTTGTGCCGATCCATAACGGCCGCATCCTCTACCAGCCGACCGAACCGCTGAAGGAGGGCCGCGTTTCTGTCAAGGCTGAGGTGAAACGCACCGACGGCGTTACCGGCGAGAAAACATGGAGCTTCATCGTCGGCAACGGCGGCGAGCAGCTCTTCTTCGGCCAGCTCCACAGCCACACCACCTATTCCGACGGCTCCGGCACGCTCGTCAACGCGCTGGACTACATCAAGGGTCTCCCCGAGAGCGCGAACGTGCAGTTCGTGGCCTTCACAGACCACTCCAACTACTTCGATTCCACCTCGGCCGCGAACCCCGAGGACGCGCTCTATGACATGAGCAAGGCCTCCGAGTCGAGCCAGAAGATCTGGAAGGAATACCGCCAGACCGTCGCCGACTTCAACGCCGCGCAGTCCGAGATCATCGCCCTCGCGGGCTTTGAGATGACGTGGTCCGGCGGACCGGGTCATATCAACACCTTCAACAGCCCCGGCATCGTCTCGCGCAACAACACCACGCTCAATCAGAAGACGAACGATGCCGGCATGAAGGCCTACTACGCGCTCCTCGACCGCGAGGAGGGCGCCGATACGATCAGCCAGTTCAACCACCCCGGCAAGACCTTCGGCAACTTCACCGATTTCAGCTACTGGGATGCCGTCACCGACTCCCGCATGTTCATGGTTGAGGTCGGCAACGGCGAGGGTCAGATCGGCGCCGGCGGCTACTACCCAAGCTACGAGCAGTACATCATGGCGCTCGACAAGGGCTGGCACGTCGCCCCGACGAACAACCAGGACAACCACAAGGGCCGCTGGGGCAATGCCAACGACGCCCGCGACGTCATCCTCACGGACGACTTCTCCGAGCAGGGCATCTATGACGCGCTGCGCGCCATGCGTGTCTACGCCACCGAGGATAAGAACCTCGAGATCTACTACACCGTCAACGATCAGCCTCTCGGCAGCATCCTCTCCGAGGTGCCCGAGCAGCTGGAGCTGAACGTGCAGGTCTCCGATCCGGACAAGACCGATTCGATCAGCAAGGTCGAGGTCGTCGTCAACTCCGGCAAGACCGTCCACAGCTTCACGCTCTCGGAGATCAATTCCGGCAGCATGAGCGTCGCGCTCGAGCCGACCTACAGCTATTACTTCATCCGTGTCACGGAGGGTGACGGCGACATCGCGGTCACCGCGCCCGTCTGGGTCGGCGAGACGCTGAAGCTCGGCATCTCCGCCTTCGAGAGCGAGACGGCCATGCCCGTCACCGGCGAGGAGCTCACGCTCACCACCACGCTCTATAACAGCGAGGCCGCCGAGGCCACGGTCAAGAGCGTCACCTACACGACGAGCGGCTCCAAGGTCCTCGGTGTGGACACCAAGGGCTACACCGTTCCCGCGAACGGCACGCTCGCCATCCCGTTTGCCTTCACGCCCGAGGTCGCCAAGGTCATGACCATCACGGCCACCGTCGTTCTGGAGCAGGGCGGAAAGGAATTCACCTTCACCAAGGATCTCACGCTCGACGTGCAGAACGCGGACGAGCTGGTGTACATCGGCATCGACGCGTCGCACCACAACGAGTATGTTGCCGGCAACTATAAGGATTCCATGGGCAATTTCGCCAACCTCGCCGCGGAGCACGCGGTGCGCACGGTCTATCTCAAGACCAGTGAAGAGCTCATCGCCGCCTGCGGCAGCGACAAGTACAAGGCCATCATCCTCACGGCTCCGTCCAGACGTGACGGCAGCAGCCTGAGAAATCCGTATGAGAACTACACCGACGCCGAGATCGCGGCGCTTGTCTCCTTCAACGCTGCAGGCGGCATGCTGGTCCTCACCGGCTGGTCGGACTACTACGAGCACTATGCCGCGTTCCCGGCTGCGGACCACATGGCCGCGCAGCAGAACCGCATCCTTGCGGCGCTCGGCTCGAGCCTGCGCATCTCGGACGACGGCACGAACGACGACGAGCTCAACGGCGGCCAGACCCCGCGCCTGTACTTTGACACCTTCAACATGGACAACCCGCTCATGGCGGGCGTCGTGGTCGATCCCGACCATCCGAACGACCGCGCCTACAGCGAGGTGTTCAGCCACTACGGCGGCGCTTCGATCTACGCTGTGGACGGCAGCGGCGCACCGACGACCGAGCTGCCCGCGACGGTTTGCCCCGCGGTCTATGCGCACGCCACCACCTATTCCTGGGACAGTGACGACGACGGCATCGGCGGCGCGAGCGTACCGAAGTACCCCGTCGCGGAAAATGACAGCCGCCTGCTCATCCTTGCGACCGAGCAGCTGGAGGGCAAGGGCATGATCGTCGTCTCCGGCGCGGCGTTCCTCTCCAACTTCGAGGTGCAGGCGCAGATTTCCGACGGCTCCGCCGACGCCGACACGCAGAAGAACTACGCCAACTACAAGGTCTGCGAAAACCTCATCAGCCCGATGAACACGGCGAAGGTCAGCGAGATCTCCGACGTCCGCGCCCAGACCGAGGAGGGCTTCAAGTTCACCATCGAGGGCGTCGTCACGTCCAACGCCTCCGGCTATGACAAGGACACCGCCTTTTTCGACTGCATCTATGTGCAGGATGAGAGCGCCGGCATCTGCTGCTTCCCGGTCGCCGGCAACTTCAAGATTGGCGACAAGGTCCGCATCACCGGCACGACCGACTTCTATCAGGGCGAGCCGGAGCTGCAGGTGATCTCCATCGCCGCCATCGGCACCGGTGAGGTCGCGCCCGAGGAAGTCACCGCCGCCGCCATCATGAGCCGCGAGGCCGAGGGCAGGCTCATCACCGTCAAGGGCACCGTCGAGAGCTTCGAGCTCGAAAACGGTCTGGTCCAGACCATCATGGTGAAAGACGCCAACGGCGATGTGGCCCGCGTCTTCATCGACGGCTATATCACCACCGCCCAGGACGTCGAGAACCTCGCCGAGGGCTGCAAGATCACCGTCACCGGCCTTGCCTCCTATGACGACACGTTCAAGGCGCCCGACGGTCCGTTCCCGCGCATCCGCATCCGCGACCGCGCCGACGTGATCTGCGAGCCCGTCGAGCCCACTGTAACGACAGAGCCGACCGGAACGACAGAGCCGACCGCTGTGACCGAACCCACCGGAACGACAGAGCCGACCGGCGTCACCGAGCCGACCGCTGTGACCGAACCCACCGGAACCACCGAGCCGACCGGAACGACCGAGCCCGAACACAAGTGCGCCGTCTTCAAGGATATCGTCGGCCACTGGGCGCAGCAGTATATCTGCTATGTGGTCGAGCGCGATATCATGAACGGCATGGATCTTGAGCAGGGCATCTTCGCCCCGAACGAGACCGTCACGCGCGGCATGGTCGTCACGGTGCTCTACCGCCTCGCCGGCGAGCCCAAGGTGACCGGCACCTGCCCGTTCACCGATCTCAAGCAGGATTGGTATCAGGACGCCGTCCTCTGGGCCAGCCAGAACGGCATCACCAAGGGCCGCAGCGCCACGCAGTTCGCGCCCGAGGAGCCCGTGCTGCGCGATGAGCTCGTCACGTTCATCATGCGCTATGTGCAGTACACCGGAGCCGACGTCTCCGCCCGCGACGATCTCTCCGCCTTCACCGACCGCGCCGCCGTGCCCTCCTGGGCGCTCGACGCGATGCAGTGGGCCGTGAAGACCGGCGTGGTCAACGGCATGACGCCCACCACGCTCGCTCCGCGCAGCACCTCCACGCGCGCCCAGCTCGCCACGGTGCTCACGCGCATGATGCAGAAAGGCGCATGATGCAGACCAGAGTTGCCGTCATCGCCATCGTGGTGGAAAACCCGGATGCCGTCGAGCAGGTCAACCGCCTGCTGCATGACGCGGCGGAGTATATCCTCGGCCGAATGGGCCTGCCGTACCGCGAGAGAGGGGTCAATCTCATCAGCGTCGCCATCGACGCGCCGCAGGATGTGATCAGCGCGCTCTCCGGCAAAATCGGCGCCCTTCCCGGCGTCTCCGCCAAAACCGCGTATTCCAACATCGTCACCGCGGAGTGACCAAACCAAACGCCGCAGCCGGCAGGGAAGACCCTGCCGGCTGTTTTTCTGAAAATCGCCTGTTGAGCAAACCGGATTCGTGTGTTATAATCATAGACCATAAAAGGAGCTGAACACATTCATGAAACTAGGTATCGTCGGCTTGCCCAACGTCGGCAAGTCCACTCTCTTCAACGCCATCACCAACGCGGGCGCCGAGTCCGCGAATTACCCCTTCTGCACCATCGACCCGAACGTCGGCATGGTCACCGTGCCGGACGTGCGGCTCGACTGGCTTGCCGAGCTCTATGAGCCCAAGAAGAAGACCCCCGCCGTCATCGAGTTTGTCGATATCGCGGGCCTTGTCAAGGGCGCGTCGAAGGGCGAGGGCCTCGGCAATAAGTTTCTCTCGAACATCCGCGCGACGGACGCGATCATCCACGTCGTGCGCTGCTTCGATGATGAGAACGTCATCCACGTCGAGGGCGGGGCGGACCCGCAGCGCGATATCGATATCATCGATCTCGAGCTCGTCATGGCGGATATTGAGATGGTGCAGCGCCGCATCGACAAGGC
Organism: Oscillospiraceae bacterium; assembly: GCA_045544935.1. Taxonomy (GTDB): domain Bacteria; phylum Bacillota; class Clostridia; order Oscillospirales; family Oscillospiraceae; genus CAG-103. The sequence goes on from JAZPZZ010000135.1 coordinate 4,742, forward strand.
GCAGAAGGCCGCCAAGGGCGGCGATAAGCAGTTTAAGCACGAGGCGGAGGTCTTCTCCGGCCTGCTCGAGCACTTGAACGAGGGCAAGTCCGCCCGCACCTACGACTGCGAGCCGGACGAGATGGAGCTCATCCGCACGAGCGACCTGCTGTCGATCAAGCCCGTCATCTACGCCGCGAACCTCGATGAAGCCACGTTCTCCGCGGGCTATGAGGACTATCCCTATTACCGGACCGTCAAGGCCATCGCCGAGGGACAGGGCGCGCAGGTGCTGCCGATCTGCGCCAAGGTGGAGCAGGAGATCGGCGAGCTGGAGGAGGAAGAGCGCGGCATGTTCCTCGCCGAGCTCGGCATCAGCGAATCCGGCCTCGACCGGCTCATCCGCTGCTCCTACAGCCTGCTCGGCCTCATCAGCTATCTCACCTGCGGCTCGGACGAGTGCCGCGCCTGGACGATCACGAAGGGTACCAAGGCCCCGCAGGCCGCGGGCAAGATCCACTCCGACTTCGAGCGCGGCTTCATCCGCGCCGAGATCGTGGCCTTCGAGGCGCTGAAGGAATGCGGCTCCATGGCCGCCGCCAAGGAGAAGGGCCTCGTCCGCTCCGAGGGCAAGGAGTACGTCATGCAGGACGGCGACGTCACGCTGTTCCGCTTCAATGTGTAAACGCTCCGCGTTTCGATGAAAACCCGCTTCGCTGGGCTTTTCATCGAGAGG
>JAZPZZ010000136.1:0-7863 GCA_045544935.1 Oscillospiraceae bacterium
AAGCTGATCGGCGATATCGGAGATCATGAGCTGTTCTTAAAGCGAACGCCGACGTCGGACCGGCTGCTCGCCGATTCGGAGCTGCGCTATCCCTACGACGGCTCCAGAACGCTGATGCATGTGTTTGACAAATTTGAGGACGCGGAGCTGATTGCGGAATTGCTGGAAGGCATGGCTGCGGAGCTGCCGGAGCGGAAGCCCCGAAAAGGCAAATAGGAGAGGGAAGATGAAAGACGGAAAACAGCCGGACCCCAATGCGGTCCACCCGATTGCGGGCTATGAAAACGAGATCTATGTGAAGCCGACGATTACGAACCCCAACATCCTCGTCGGCGATTTTACCTACATCGCCGACGCCGAGTTTGAGCGCCACGTCACGCACTTTTATCCGTGGAGCCGCGACAGGCTCATCATCGGGAAGTTCTGCCAGATCGCGGCCGGCGTCGAGTTCGTGATGAACGACGCCAACCACCAGATGAACGCCGTCACGACCTTCCCGTTCTACACGCTCGAGGGCTGGGAGGCAGAGCGCCCCGCGGCGGCGGACATGCCGTTCAAGGGCGACACCGTCATCGGCAGCGACGTGTGGATCGGCCAGAACGCCGTGATCCTGCCCGGCGTGCACGTCGGCGACGGCGCGATCATCGGCGCCAGCAGCGTCGTGGGCAGCGACGTCGAACCCTACACCATCGTGGCGGGCAACCCGGCGAAGGTGCTGCGCAAGCGCTTTGACGATGAGCTGATCGACCTGCTGCTCCGCTTCAAATGGTGGGACAAGAGCATTGATGAGATTCAGCATCTGATCCCGATTCTGACCTGCGGCGATTTGGAGAAGGTCCGGGAGGAACTGGAGGCAAGACTGCCCGATACGAGATTGGGTCTCGCAAAGGCGTGCCGTGATCTGGAGCGGATCGTCGAAAAGCTCTCAAGCGGCAAAGAGACCGTCGAGATCGCGGATGCGTTCTACACGCCGGAAAACGTGCTGTCCTATCTCCGTGATTTTCTGCAGGCGCTGCAGGCGCTGAACGCGCAGATCGCGGAGCAGGGGAACACGGACGAGCTGCTGGGAATGGTGCAGGAGATGCATTCCGATCTGTGGGTTTTCAGTCTCAGCTTCCCGATCGACAGCCTGCAGAGCGTGCTCGACAGGCTGCGGCGCTATCCTGACGAAGAATAAGCTCTACCCTTTTCGCCCTCGAAGGCCCTGCCTTCGAGGGCTTTTCCTTCTCCTCCCGCGGCCACGGCAGAACGCCGCGCGGAGCGGCTCCCTTTACCATCCGACAGTTCGCGGATGATCTGCTCGGCTTTTCGGACGGCGGAAATATCGCGCCGTCCTGGCGTTCCTGCGCTGAAAAAGGCACCCGCAAAGGGTGCCTTCGGCTTTTGTGTCAGAAAACAAACAACGTGCGGACTTGAAATAAACAACCCGCCTTGTTATACTGAAAAAGATTTCATTTCTTTAACGGAGCGTGAGTGCCATGAAAAAAATGACTGCCGTTCTGCTCGCGGTGCTTCTGTTCTGCGGCCTGTTCGCCGCAGCGCCTGCCGCGGCGTATGACTGCGGCGCCAAATGGGTCAGCGCGTGGAGCACCAGCCCGGTGGACGTCAGTCTGTCCGACGTCAGTGTGCTCTCCGGTATCTCGGTGCCGGTCGCAAACGTCTCGTCTCGCGTCATCATCCGGCCGACGCTCTCCGGTGAGCAGGTGCGTCTGGTTTTTTCCAATGAATACAGCCGCTTTCCGCTCACCATCTCCGCCTGCTCGGTCGGCAGCGCTGTCTCCGACCGCCCGACGGTCGCCTGCGGCTCTCTGCGTGCAGTGCGGTTTGGCGGCAGCTGCCGCGTGACCATTCCGGCCGGCGGCTTCGTCACCTCCGATCCGGTCTGCGTCCATGTGCAGGCCGGCAAGCCGCTTGCGGTCACGACGTATTTCTTCGGCCTGTCCGCCATGCGCACGATCGGCCTCATCGGCGCTAAGAGCTATGCCGCCGTCGGCAACTGGACGGGCCGGCCCGCAATGTTCCCCGTGCTGCCGCTGAACGTCACGGCAGACAGCGGCGCCTATGACGTCATCCCCTCGCTCAAGGAGGTCGACGTCCTGTCCTCCGACCCGGACGCGGGCGCCTGCGTCGTGTTCGGCGACTCCACCGTCGCCAACGAGATTCCGCGCATGCTCGCTGCCCGTCTGCGCCGGAACGGCGTTGAGAACGTGAGCGTCACGCAGGCAGCCATCAAGGGCAACCGCCTGAGCTATGACGGTGTGGGCAAGCTCGCCACGGTCACCGGCCGCGCCGGAATCGACCGCTTTCAGTCGGACGTGCTCGATCAGGCGGGCGTCAGCTCCGTCATCGTGAAGATCGGCATCAACGACGTCATCCATCCGCAGCTCAACAGCAAGAAGGGCACGGCGCCCTATGCGAGCTTTGAGCAGCTCTGCGCGGATTTCACGAAGCTCGCCGAGCTTGCGCATGCGCGCGGTGTGAAGATCTATTTCGCCGAGCTCACGCCCTGGAAGGGATATACGCGCAATCTCTTCGGCATCACGGGCGACGACGTCGTCTGGACGGAGGAGATCGACGCGCTGCGCGAGCAGCTCAACGATTGGATGCGCTCCGATGCCTGCCCGGCGGACGGCGTGGTGTTCTTCCCGGAGATCGCGGACCCCGCGGATTCCGATGCGCTGGGCGCGGCCTATACCACGGACGGCATCCACTTCACCGATGCCGGCGCGCAGGTGGTCGCCGATGCGGTCCCGCTCGCGTGGTTTGATTGAACTGTCCGGCTGCAGGCTGAAAAAAGGCACCCGCGATGCGGGTGCCTTTTGGCGTTACAGCGCTTCCTTTTCCGCGGGTGATCATACGCGAAACGGCAGAAAAATGCAAGCGGAAATCGAGCGTTCCGATCTTGTGAATAACCCCGATTTTTGGTATGATGGACGCAAATTAGCCGCACCCAAAGGAGAAGCAGCCATGGAACGAACCAAATCAGAAAAATCCGCCCTGCGGCAGATCGGCCTCTCGGCGGCGAAGGACGCCGGCAAGGAGGCGCTGCGCGGCGCCGCCGTGTATGCGGCCGTGAATCTCGCGCAGGTCTCCAAATCCGTCGCCGCGGCGACGATCTCGGGCGTCTTTCGCGCCGCGGAGCAGATCGAGCAGTTCCGAGCCGGGGAGACGACCTCCGTCGAGTGCGCCGAGGCCGTGGCGGACGTCTTCAACAGCGTGCTCATCGGCACGGTGTTTGCCGAGCTCGCGAAAAAATGGATTCCGCATCCGGTGCTCGGCCCGATTCTCGGCAACACCGCGGGCGTGTTTCTCTACCAGATCGTAAACGCCTATACGAAGATCGCCATGGAGTCGCTGCCGCAGCATCGGCCCGCGGCGCCCGATCGCGCCGCAAATTGACGCGCGGAAGCGAATATGCTAAAATAATCTGATTTGCAATTCGATGGAGGCGATCTGATGTATCGAAACGGGCTCAAGCGTGTGATCGACTGTGCCATTTCCGTGCCGGTGCTCCTCATCGGCGCGATTCCGATGGGGCTTGTGGCGGCTGCCATCAAGCTCGATTCCCCCGGGCCGGTGCTCTTTCGGCAGGAGCGCATCGGCAAGGACGGAAAGGTCTTTGAAATTCTGAAGTTCCGCAGCATGACGGTCGGCGCGGAGCACACGGGCTCCGGCGTCTATTCCGGCAAGGGCGACGCGCGCGTCACCCGTGTGGGCAAGATCATCCGTGCTACGAGCATCGATGAGCTGCCCCAGCTGTTTAATATCCTGCGCGGCGATATGTCGCTCATCGGGCCGCGCCCGCCGCTCACGTATCACCCCTGGCCGTATGAGGAGTATACCGACGAGCAGAAGCGCATGTTCGAGGTGCGCCCCGGCATCACCGGCTGGGCGCAGGTGCACGGCCGCAAGGACGTGGAGTGGCACAAGCGCATCGAGCTCAACGTCTGGTATGTGGACCATGAGTCCCTCTGGCTCGATACGAAGATCTTCTTCATGACGATCTTCAAGGTCCTCACCAACGCGGACAACGAAAACATCGGCGAGACCGTCGCCAAATAAGGAAGTTTCATCAGCATGCTCAATTTAATGTACATCACCAACGATCCCGCCGTGGCCCGCATCGCGGAGGCAAACGGCGTCGATCGCATCTGGGTGGATATGGAGTTCATCGGCAAGACCGCGCGGCAGGGCGGCATGGACACCGTGCAGCTGCACCACACGATCGACGATATCCGCGCCATCCGCGCCGCCGTCACGAAATCGGAGGTGCTCGTGCGTGTCAACCCCATCCACGCCGCCACCGCCGACTACGGCGACTCCGCCTGGGAAATTCCCGCCGCGATCGACGCGGGCGCGGACGTCGTCATGCTGCCGTTTTTCAAGACCGCGGACGAGGTGAAAACCTTCCTCCGCCTCGTGGATGGCAGGGCGAAGGCCATGCTCCTCGTGGAGACGCCGGAGGCCGTCGCGGTCATCGACGAGATTCTCGCGCTCGACGGCATCGACGAGGTGCACATCGGCCTCAACGATCTCAGCCTTGGCTACGGGATGAAGTTCATGTTCCAGCTCCTCGCGGACGGCACGGTCGAGCGGCTCTGCCTCAAGTGCCGCGAGAAGGGAATTCCCTATGGCTTCGGCGGCATCGCCGCGCTGGGCAAGGGCATGCTGCCCGCCGAGCGCGTGATCCGCGAGCACTACCGGCTCGGCTCCACGCGCGCGATTCTCTCGCGCAGCTTCTGCAACACGTCGATCGTGACAGATGCGAGTCAAATTGACCAGATTTTCTGCGACGGCATGGCGGAGATCCGCGCGCTCGAACAGGAGTGCGCCGCGCATATGGACTATTTTTGGCAGAACCGGCGGATCGTGGAGGAAAGCGTGGAGAAAATCTGCGAGGCGATCAGGGAGAGAGAGGTATGAATCTGCTCATCACCGGCGCCTGGCAGGGCGCGAAGGACCATCTGGACACGCTGCGTGCCATGGGCCATGAGATTGTCTTTCTCCAGCAGGAGAGCGAGCCGCTGCCGGTCGATCCCGCGTGGGTCGAGGGCGTCATCTGCAACGGGCTGTTTCTGCACCATCCCATTTCGGCGTTTTCGCGTCTCCGCTATATTCAGCTCACCAGCGCCGGCTTCGACCGCGTGCCGATGGAAGAGGTAAAGACGCGAGGCATTGCCATTTACAACGCCCGCGGGGTCTATAGCGTCCCCATGGCGGAGCACGCTGTCTGGGGCGTTTTGAGCCTGTATCATCAGGCGGCGTTCTTCTTTGAGAATCAGAGTGACGCCCGCTGGATCAAGCACCGCGGGGTGAAAGAGCTTGCCGGCAAAACCGTCTGCATCCTCGGCAACGGAAGCGTCGGCACGGCGTGTGCCGAGCGCTTTCGCGCGTTTTCCTGCCGTGTCCTCGGCGTGAACCGCACCGTGCGGGAAAACGCCGCGTTTGACGCCGTCCTGCCGATGACGGCGCTGGACGATGCGCTCGCGCAGGCGGATATCGTCGTGCTCACGCTCCCGCTCACGGACGCGACGCGCGGACTCATGAACGCCGGGCGGCTGGGCCAAATAAAGCCCGGCGCCGTGCTCGTGAACATCGCCCGCGGCGCGATCGTCGAGGAGGCGGCGCTCATCGGCGCGCTGCAAAACCGCCTCGGCGGCGCGGTGCTGGACGTCTTCGAGACGGAACCGCTCGCGCCGGAAAGCCCGCTCTGGACGATGGAAAATGTGATCGTCACGCCGCACAACAGCTTCGTCTCCGACGGCAACGCCGCGCGGCTCAATGCGCTGATTCTCGGCAATCTGGAGGCGACGACACCGTGAATGTTCGTGCTCGCAGACTGCTCACGATCACTTGGAGACGGCGCAGACTGAAAAATCACCGCTTTACGATTCTGTCCAATCGCTGCATCGGCGGCGTTATGACGCACAATGTGGGAGAGCGGTTTCGCTCTCCCACCGTCAATTTGATCATCCCGGATGAAGCATTTTTGGCGTTCTGCCGCCATGTGCGCGCGTATGCAGACTGCCCGCTTGAACAGGCGAGCGAAGCTGAGCGCCGTCAGTTTCCTCCGATGAGATGCCCCGTCGGCATTCTCCGCGGAGGGGAGAAGTCGCTTCCGGATATCCCGGTTTTCTTTTTGCATTTTCAAAGCTTTGAGCAGGCAAAGGAAAAATGGGAAGCGCGCTATCGCCGCGTGAATTATGAGGATCTTTTCATTATGATGGACTGCAAGCTGAATGCTTCGGATACGCTTCTGGATGCGTTTCATCAGCTGCCGTTCGAGCATAAGATCATATTCAGCGACCGCGACGACCCGCAGCGCTGGCCGTGCAATTTTCCTTTCAGCTTTTATCTGCGCGGCGTCGGCGGACTGTATGCCCCGATCCGGCGCGGACTGCTGGAATTTCAGGGGATTGATGAATTTGATTATGTGCAGTGGCTGAACGACGGTACCATCCGCCGGACGGACATTCGATTGCAGGAAGAGGGGGACCCCGGGCATGACAGCATCTGAATATCTGCTGCGCGTTCTGCGCGGTTTTGTTTCGGGGGAGGACCCCGGCCCTTTTGCGGGCGACTGGCAGCAGCTTTTGGAGCTCTCTGCCATGCATTCCGTCACGGGTATTCTCGGCCACTCGGTCATGACCTTTCCGCACGACGACAGCGCGCCCTTTGCGCAGGCCATGCGCCGCCAGTGCCTGCAGACGATGGCGCTCTTTTCCCAGCGCGCAGATGCGATGAAGCGGCTGACGCAGGCACTCTCCGCCGAGGGGATTGACCATCTGCTCTTCAAGGGCTATGTCGTGCGCGAGTATTACACCATCCCGGAACTGCGCACCTTCGGGGATATCGATTTTCTCATCCGCCCCGAAGACCGCGCGAAGAGCGACGCCTATATGCTTGCGCAGGGCTTTGAGCCGAAGGAAAACTGGGAGCCGGTCTTCAGCTATCTCCGCGGCGCGGAGTTCTATGAAATCCACTCCCACGTGCTCGAGACGGATATCTCCGAGCGCGCCGACTACCGGGAATACTTCTCCCACATCTGGGATTATGCCGAGCCTCTCGGCGAGCACACCTATGTGCTCCGGCCGGAATATCACCTTCTCTATCTGCTCACGCACATCGCCAAGCACATCCACGGCTCCGGCGCCGGTGCGCGCATGTATCTGGACGTTGCCTTCTTCCTCAAGCACTTCGGCGCAGACCTCGACTGGGCGTGGTTCCGCGGCGAGCTCGAAACGCTCAATTTTTATGATTTCACCAACATGGTCTTCACGTTTGTCTGCCGCGAATTCGGCGTCGGGAGCCCTATCCCGCTGCGCGCGGTGGATGAGCAGACCTACCGCGATTTCGTGGACTTCACCATGGCCGGCGGCACCTTCGGCAAATTCGGGCGCGACAGCGCGGTCATTCGGCTGAAAAATGAGAACCTCGGCGAAGAGAACGTCAGCAAGAGCAAAACGCTCCTGCGCCGCTTCTTCCCGCCGGCGTCGCAGATCGAGCGGCGCTATACCTATCTGCAGGGCCGCCACTGGCTGCTGCCCGCGGCGTGGGTACACCGGGTCATCAAAAACAAGGACCTGATCGCCGATCGCGTGCAGGAGGCGCAGAACATCGTCACCGCCGACACGGACGAAGTGCGCAGGCTCCGCCGCATCTATCAGGAAATCGGACTATAAAAAACCGCCTCTCACCTGAGAGGCGGTTTTTATGGCTGCAGGTCGATCACTTCGATCTCCGGCAGATTGAAGATGCGAGGAATCCGGTCGTGCCCGGAGAGACCGGAGGAAGTCGGATCGTAGCCATGTCGTTCTGTGAGCCAAGGAGTTGGTGCCCATTGTTGTCTTCCTAAGACCGCTT
>JAZPZZ010000137.1:0-10393 GCA_045544935.1 Oscillospiraceae bacterium
ATCACCATCGCCGAGTACTTCCGTGACATGGGCTATGACGTCGCCGTTATCGCCGACTCCACCTCCCGCTGGGCCGAGGCTCTGCGTGAGATGTCCGGCCGTCTGGAAGAGATGCCCGGTGAGGAAGGCTACCCGGCCTACCTCGCAAGCCGTCTGGCGCAGTTCTACGAGCGCGCCGGCTGCGTTGAGTGCATCGGCTCCGACGATCGCCGCGGCTCCGTCACGGCCATCGGCGCCGTCTCGCCTCCGGGCGGCGATATCTCCGAGCCTGTCTCGCAGGCGACGATGCGAATCGTCAAGGTCTTCTGGGCGCTGGATTCCAGCCTCGCCTATGCCCGTCACTTCCCGGCCATCAACTGGCTGACGTCGTACTCCCTGTACGTCGACTCCCTCAAGCCGTGGTATGAGGCCACGTTCGGCCCCGAGTACATGGAAAACCGCGCGCAGGCGATGAGCATTCTGCAGCAGGAAAGCGAGCTGCAGGAGATCGTCCGCCTCGTCGGTCAGGACGCGCTGAGCGCCGCCGACCGTCTCACCATGGAGACCGCGAAGATGATCCGCGAGGACTTCCTCCAGCAGAACGCCTTCGTCGATATCGACTCCTACAGTGAGTACCGCCGCCAGTACCTGCTGCTGAGCATGGTTCTGTACTATGACAAGCTCTGCCGCGAAGCGCTCGAGAAGGGCGCCGACATGCAGAAGCTCATTTCCATCCCCGCCCGCGTCGCCGTCGGCCGCGCCAAGAGCGTCCCGAGCGACGAGTACGAGGCCGTCTACGCCCAGATCCGGGAGGACATGAACACCCAGATCAAGGAGATCATTGCCGGAGGTGAGGAGCTGTGATTAAAGAGTATAAGACCATACGGGAGATCGCCAGCCCTCTGATGCTGGTCAATCAGGTCGAAGGCGTCACGTATGACGAGCTGGCAGAAATCGAGCTGCCCAACGGCGAGGTCCGCCGCTGCAAGGTGCTCGAGGTCGAGGGCGACACCGCCGTCGTCCAGCTCTTCGAGAGCGCGCAGGGCATCAACCTCGCGCAGTCCAAGGTCCGCTTCCTCGGCCACCCGCTGGAGCTCGGCGTGAGCGAGGATATGCTCGGCCGCGTCTTCAACGGCATGGGCGAGCCCATCGACGGCGGCCCCGCCGTCCTCGCCGAGGCCCATCGCGACATCAACGGCCTTCCCATGAACCCCGCCGCCCGTGCCTATCCCGCCGAGTTCATCCAGACGGGCGTGAGCACCATCGACGGTCTGAACACCCTCGTCCGCGGCCAGAAGCTGCCGATCTTCTCCGCCTCCGGTCTGCCGCACGCGGCGCTGGCGGCGCAGATCGCGCGTCAGGCCCGCGTTCTGGGCGACGGCGAGAACTTCGCCGTGGTCTTCGCCGCCATCGGCATCACGTTCGAGGAGTCCGAGTACTTCATTCAGGAGTTCCGCCGTACCGGCGCCATCGACCGTACGGTCGTCTTCTCCAACCTCGCGAACGACCCCGCCGTCGAGCGTATTTCCACGCCGCGTATGGCGCTGACCGCAGCCGAGTATCTGGCCTTCGAGAAGGACATGCAGGTGCTCGTCATCCTCACGGACATCACGAACTACGCCGAGGCGCTGCGTGAGGTCTCCGCCGCGAAGAAGGAGGTCCCGGGCCGCCGCGGATATCCCGGCTACCTGTACACCGACCTTGCCACGCTCTATGAACGCGCCGGCCGCCGCATCGGCAAGCGCGGCTCGATCACCATGATCCCGATCCTCACCATGCCCGAGGACGATAAGACCCACCCGATCCCCGACCTCACGGGCTACATCACCGAGGGTCAGATCATCCTCTCCCGTGACCTGCACCGCAAGGGCCTCGTCCCGCCGGTCGACGTGCTGCCGAGCCTGAGCCGTCTGAAGGATAAGGGCATCGGCGTCGGCAAGACCCGCGAGGACCACGCCGGCACGATGAACCAGCTGTTCGCGGCGTACGCGAGAGGCAAGGACGCCAAGGAGCTCATGACGATTCTGGGCGAGGCGGCGCTCTCCGATGACGACAAGCAGTTTGCGAAGTTCGCCGATGAGTTCGAGAAGGTCTACGTCTCTCAGGGCAACGAGACCAACCGCTCCATCGAGGAGACGCTCGATCTCGGCTGGCAGCTGCTGCGCATCCTGCCGCGCACGGAGCTCAAGCGCATCAAGCCCGAGTTCATTGAGAAGTACATGCCCGAAGAAGCGTGAGTCAGATCACGAGCTGAATAAATAAGGTAGGTGATTTGATGGCAAGTACCGCGATTACCCCGACCAGAATGGTGCTCAACCAGCTCAAGGGTCGGCTCAAAACCGCGCGCCGCGGCCACAAGCTTCTGAAGGACAAGCGAGACGAGCTCATGCGCCAGTTCCTCGATATCGTGCGGCTCAATCAGCAGCTGCGCATCAAGGTGGAGCAGGGGCTCACGGAGGCCTTCGGTTCTCTGTCCGTCGCCTCGGCGATCATGTCGCCGGAGATGCTGGAGCAATCCCTTCTGTACCCGCGCCAGAGCGTCGAGCTCGGCATGAAGTACAAAAACATCATGAGCGTCAACGTTCCGGCCTATGACTCCAAGACCAAGAACGACGACCCGTCTGAGATCTTCCCCTACGGCTTCGCGCAGACGTCCGGTGAGCTGGACGACGCGCTCGAGCAGCTGGCAAACGTCTTCAAGGACATGCTGGAGCTCGCGCAGATCGAGAAATCGATGCAGCTGCTGGCGCAGGAGATCGAAAAGACCCGCCGCCGCGTCAACGCCCTGGAGTACGTCATGATTCCGGAGCTGGAGGAGAACATCCGCTATATCACCATGAAGCTGGATGAAAACGAATCCTCCACGAAGGTGCGCCTCATGAAGGTGAAGGAAATGGTCCTGCAGGACGCGCACGACTTTAAGTAAATCCCAAAAAGGAGTCCGCTTTGGCGGACTCCTTTTTGATACTCGCATTCCATCGCGCGGGGCTTTGGCCCCACTTGGTCGATGCGAGGGGCGGGCGTCGCGCCCGCCCGAGGGAGTTTTTTCACCGCACATGTCGCTGAAAAAACGGATTTGAATCATTCGCGCTTTGCGCGAACTCTGCGAGGCTGGACGACGTTGCTTCGCGCCGTCGTCTGCATCTTTCCCTCTTGCCATTTGTAATATCATGTGATACAATAAAGCGTCAAAAATATACAAGAGGAGTTGGAACCCATGTCCGGACATTCCAAATGGCATAACATACAGAAAACCAAAGGCGCGCAGGACGCCAAGCGTGCGCAGGCCTTCACGAAGATCGCCCGCGAGATGATCGTGGCCGTCAAGGAAGGCGGCAGCGGCGATCCCGCGAACAATTCCCGCCTCGCCGCCGTCATCGCCAAGGCCAAGGCCGCCAACATGCCGAACGACAACATCAAGCGCACGATCGACAAGGCCCTCGGCTCCGGCAATACCGATAACTTCGAGTCCATGACCTATGAAGGCTACGGCCCCTGCGGCGTGGCCATCATCGTCGAGACCATGACCGACAACCGCAACCGCACCGCGAGCGAGGTTCGCCACTATTTCGATAAGTACGGCGGAAACCTCGGCGCCACGGGCTGCGTGTCCTGGAGCTTTGATAAGAAGGGCGTCATCGTCGTGAACAACGAGGACGGCGATCTGGATGAGGATACCGTCATGGAGGCCGCCATGGAGGCCGGCGCCGACGATCTCGTCACCGAGGAAGAGGTCTTCACGATCTACACCGCGCCCGACGCCGTCGCCGAGGTGGCGGAGTTCCTCACCTCCAAGGGCTATGAGCTGCTCTCCGCGCAGGCCGAGATGGTCCCGCAGAACACCGTCTCCGTCACCGGCGAGGACGACGTGAAGAACCTCCGCAAGATGCTGGATATGTTCGAAGATAACGACGACGTGCAGAACGTCTGGCACAACTGGGAAGAGGACGAATAAGTCCGCAGAAATACGAATCCACCGGCATTGCCGGTGGATTCCTTTTATCGGGAGTGATCTTATGTCGGGCAACGCTGCCCCTCGTGACCATCAGATCGATCTGGTCAAGGCGCTTGCGATCTGGATGGTGCTCATCATTCATACCAGCTTTTTCTCCGATCCGGTCTCGTCCGCGCCGTTTGTGAGCAATCTCTTTTGGCGCGTGCTGGCCGGAAGCGCGGTGCCGCTCTTTCTCATGTGCTCCGGCGCGCTGATGCTTCGGCCGGAGAAGGAGCTCACGCTGCGCAAGCTCTTTTTCCGCAGTCTGCTGCGGTTTGTGCTCGCCATGGTCGTCTGGGCCATGGTGTATAAGGTGCAGCATCTGTATCAGAACGGACAGCTCACGCCCCCGGCGCTGCTCTATGCCTTCAAGGAAGTGCTGCTTTTCCGACAGGAGTTTCATTTTTACTATCTGCACATCATGATGCTGATCTACGTCCTGCTGCCGGTCCTGCGGCTGATCGTCCGCGAGGGGAATGAGCATATCCTGCGCTATCTGCTCGCGCTGCTCTTTCTCTTCGGCATCGTCGGGCCGACCGTGAAGCCCTATTGGCCGTTCACGCTCGTCGAGGGCATCCCGACGCAGTGGGTCATGAACATGACCTACGCCGCCATCGGCTACTGCCTGCTCGGCTGGTATCTGCGCGCGCACCCGCTCTCCAAGGCGGTCTCCGCCGGCCTCTTCTTAGCGGGGTTCGCATTCACCTTTGTGCTTACGTATGTGTTCTCCGCGCGGCAGGGGAGTCTCGACGGCCGCTTCCTCGAGGGCATGACGCTCGGCCCCTGCCTCATGGCCGCGGGACTCTATGGTCTGCTGCTGCAGGCAAAGCCCGCCGGACGCGCGGGGAAGCTCATCACCGAGCTCTCGCGCGGCAGCTTCTGCGTCTATCTCGTGCATGTGTTCTTTCTGAATCTCGATCAGCAGGCGCTCTGGCGCACGCTCCCGATCCCGAGACTCGCGCTCATCCCGCTCGCCGCGACCGTGCTGCTCGCAGCCTCGATGGCAGTGTACGAAGTATTGTCCAGAATCCCGGTCGTAAACCGCTGGCTGATTTGAATTTCAAATTCGGTACCGTGTTTTTCGTTTTGTCTGTCAAATACGTCGCTCAATTAATTGACAACGAATCGCGTAATTTGTATAATATTATCGAAAACGGAAATAATTATATGATCGAATCATTGTAAAAGAGAGGAGAACATCATGAAAAAGAAATTGATCAGCTTGATTTTGATTCTGGTGCTGTCGCTGGCTTTGGTCAGTACCGTGGCATCTGCGAAAACGGAGATTTCCGTTGTGATTGATCGCAAACCTGTCGTGTTTACGGCTTCAGACGGCGCACCGTTCATCGACGCGAACGGAAGAACACTGGTTCCGCTGCGTGTTGTCATGGAGTCCTATGGCTGTATGGTTCAGTGGGATCAGAATTCGCAGACAGCATACGTCGTAAAGGACGGCGTTACTGTCACGATCGTGATTGGTCAGAAATATATTCGTGTCAACGGTATGAGTCAGGCAACCGATACCGCGGCTGTCAATAAAGACGGAAGAACCTATCTCCCAATCAGAGCAGTACTGGAGGCGTTTGGCGCAGCTGTCGAATGGGATAATAACAGTCGTTCTGTTCTTGTGACCTCTCCTCCGAGCAGTCAGACAGGTCCGGTCAACGGTAAAGATGGAAAAGATGGCAAAGATGGAAAAGATGGTAAGGACGGAGTCTCCGTCACGAACGCATTGATCGATGACAATGGTTCGCTGATGGTTACAATGTCTGATGGAACAAAAATCAATGCCGGACAGATCACAGTTCCGAATTCCAACGCCAAAACGTTTGAAAGCTATGACGTCGGAACAAAATTCTATCTTGAGTACCCTTCCGGAGAATTTGATATTCCGGTCACAAGCAACGGAACCCAGTATCAAATCCATTTTAGCGATGTTTATTATGAATTGACTGCCAAACGTACAATCGATGATCCGGAGGCTTGGAATGGTAATTTCTTTGTCCCGTTTGTTGTGAATTTTCATATTCAAGGCAGCACTTCACCCGATTTGGCGGGGAGATCCTTTTCGATAACATTTAACGATACGGACACCTATACTTCGATCGGTTATCATTTTACGGTAGCGGACGATGGGTCTTTCCAGTCTGACCAGCTGCAGGGAGTTGGGGACAATCATTTTCCTTGGTATGCGCCAAGAACCCTTTGCCTAGAAAGATTTGGGTAATCGAAGAAGCTGGGCAATATAACCAATCACCGCCCCGAGTCCAACGGGGCGGTGATTGCTGTCTGTACGGTTTGGGTCGGATTGGAATTGGAGAGCGCCTGCTCGGTGGTCTGCAGATTTTTCCCGAAGCCGAGCGCGGCCATGAAGAAGATCAGGGTAAAGATCAAAGTTAAGATTCCTTTTTTCATCGGTATCACCATCCTTGGGCACAAGGATAACGCCGGAACCATAAAGGGAGTTAAAATCCCTGCGGCTCATTGGACGGACTGGACTGATTTTTTATAGAGTATTGAGAGAGTGAAGAAAGGTTCGGAAAATGCGTCCGGTCCGTCATTCGGTCAAGCTTTCCTGCGTCCTTTTCCAGACTCTTTGCTGACCGTAACTCGTCAGAGTCTTCTTTCCTGCCCGTTCAAGCATCGGCATGCGATCGAGTATCTGAGCAATCTCGCGGCTTTCCTGCAGCGTGGGATCGCGGGGGCTGTCCATGGCGAGGGCCAGCGCGTTTCGCGCCACGTCGCGCACGCAGAAATAATAGTCCTCCGGGCAGCGGTAGACATAGCGCTCGATCGCGCCGACGCGCCAGTCGCCCTCCATGGCCTCCTCCTGCGCAGCCTCGAACGTGCCTAGAAGCTTCGGGTCGGCGACGGGGGAGAGCTCGCCCTGATCATACCGCGCCTTCGCTTCCGCCCAGCACTGGGCGATGTAGGCGCGGCATTCCTTTTCCCGCGCGTAGAGGTCCGCGCCGCTGGAGTGCACCTCCACGGGGCAGAAGCGGCGGGTGCCCGTCCGGTCGCGCAGAAACTGCAGCCGGTTCGTCGTGCCGATGAAGATGCACTGCCGCGGCAGCTCCGTGAGCTCGCGGTCGTACGGCTTGCGGTAGCGGTCGCGCTGGCGGGAGAGGAAGCTCTTGACCGCCTCCTGCTCCTTCACGCGCGTGAGCGCCAGAAGCTCCGCGATCTCGCAGATCCACGCGCCGGTGAGCTGCTCGATGCTCTCGCGGCCCTCCAGTTCCGTCACCTCGGCAAACCACGCGTCCTCCATCGCGAGCCAGCGGACGATCGTGCTCTTGCCGCTGCCCTGCGCGCCGGTGAGCACCGGCACGGTGTCGAACTTGCAGCCGGGCTCGTAGAGTCTCCGGATGCCGCCGGCGAAGATGAGCCTGCTCACCTCACGCGTATAGGGCGTGTCCTCGCACTGCATCCAGCGGGGGAGAAATGCCTCCAGGCGCGGCGTCCCGTCCCACTCGATGCGCCTTAAGCGCTCACGGATCGGGTGCATGCGCCGATCGTCGAAGAACAGGCGCAGCGCCTCGCGCAGCTTCTGCGGGCTGTAGAGGCCGTATTCCGTCTCGAGGACCTTCGCGGCATAGGCGGTGTCCGTGTCCGTCCAGCGGCGGCGATATCCGTCCTCGCCGAGCTCAGCGGCGCAGATCAGTTCGTTATACCGCGCGGAGAGAAAGCGCTCGTCGTGCTCCAGAATACAGACGATATTGTCGATTGTGCAGAGCGGGTTTCCCCGCACGTCGAGCGCCAGCAGCGAATCGCGGCCCGGCGGGGGAAGGGGGATCTCCTGCCGCATCGTGTTCAGGATGCCCTTCGCCTCCTGCCCCATGCCGAGCTCCTTCGCGCGCTTGATGAAGAGACTCTGGATTGCGGCGATCTCTTCCTTCGACGCGCGCAGATTTTTCAGCCCCACAAGCTCGGAGGCAAGCTGGGCGTAATTCATGGTCGACACACATTCTCCGATGTCCAGAATGGCGTCCTTGTTATCTGTCATGCAATTCCTCCTTTTATCATTTGCGTCTACTCATTAACTTGCATTTCTGCTAAAAACATTGTACAAATAAATAATCAAAAATGCAAGATTAAAATTGCATAAATGCAAGAGAACAATCTTGTTGGAATTGCCGTCTTGACAGAAAAACCCGCGCTGCACATGCAGCGCGGGAGAAAGATTGGCCTCGCAGAGTTCGCGCGAAGTGCGAATTCATTTCGATTGTTTTTCCGGCGACATGTGCGGCGGAAAAACTCCCTGAGGCGAAGCGTGACGCGAGCCCTCGCGCCGACCAACCGAAGGGCGATGGAGCGCGAGTATTCAAAATGGAGTCCGCATCAGCGGACTCCATTTTGGTGTTTACACAGTCTGAATCCAAGCAAGGATGTCAGCCATGACCTCGTCCTTGTTGAGCTCATTGAGAATCTCGTGGCGGCAGTCGGGGTAGAGCTTGAGCGTCACCTGCGTGTGGCCGGTGGCGAGCAGCTGCTTGTAGATCGTGTTGATGCCCTTGCCGTATTCGCCCACGGGGTCCATGTCGCCGCTGGTGAGGAGGATCTTCGCGTCGGCCGGGATGCCGGCGTACCACTCGTCGGTGTTGGCGGCTACGTTCAGATCGACCAGATCGTGCATGCCCTGAATCGTGAACAGGAAGCCGCAGTAGGGGTCGGCGATGTATTTGTCGACGATCTCCTTGTCGCGGGTGAGCCAGTCGAAGTTGGTGCGGCCCTCGAATTTCTTGCCGTAGGATCCGAAGGTGAGCTTGTCGAGCGTTTTGCTCTTGTGCATCTTGCCCTCGATGCCGCCCATCATGCTGGCCATGGCCTTACCCATGCCGGCGATCGGGTTCGGGCCGCCGGTGCCCATGTAGATCGCGCCGACGAAGCCGTCCTGCGGATACATGGAGGTGTAGCAGCGGCAGATGAAGGAGCCCATGGAGTGACCCATGACGACGAGCTTCTTGCCCGGGTTCTCCTCTTTGGCGAACTGCACGTTGCGGCGGAAGTCCTGAATCAGCCCCTTCCAGCCGTCCTTCTCGCCGAACCAGCCGGTCTCGTCATAGTCGGCGTTGGACTTGCCGTGGTTGGCCATGTCGTGCATATAGACGGCGATGCCGTTGCGGCAGAGATAGTCGATGAAGCCGAGATAGCGCTCCTGATGCTCGGCCATGCCGTGGTGAATAACCAGCACGGTGTCAAACACACCGTTCTCCGGCGTGTAGGCATTGGTGGCAATCTCACAGACGCCCGTGGCGGAGGGGAAACGATAGGATTTGATGTTCATGACAGCACCTTCCTGTTATAATTTTTGTTCAATCTTTATATTACCGCATTTTTCACCGTTGCGCAACAGAAAAAACGGAAATATGTCTGGGGAGACCTTGACTTTTCCGCGGCGCTTTGTTAGCATGATTCACTGTGATATCCTTATATAATTCTTCGTCTGGAAGTGTTTCTATGGAAAACCACCGGCATTTGCCGGGCGTGCTCACGGTCGCGGTCATCACGCTCATGATCGGCGCATCGGAGGTGCTCGGTGAGCGGGAAATCATCTTCCCGGAGATCGCCGCCATCGCCGTCGGCATGCTGCTTGTGCCGCACCGTCCGTGGCAGACCAGCCGCATGCGCGTGCTCGTGCTGATCTCCCTGAGCGCCGTGGTGGGTCTCGCCGTCTCGGTGCTGCTGCCGCTGCCGCTTTGGGAGAAGATGTGCGTCGCGTTTTTGCTCGCGCAGGTGCTGCTCATCTTCGGCGGCACGTCGTTCGCGCCGCTGATCTCCGCCGCCGTCCTGCCCGTCATGCTCGGCACGGACAGTCTGGTCTATCTGATCGCCGCCGTGTCGCTCACGGCGCTGATCCTGCTGGTCAATTACATTTTAGAGCGCCTCGGCCTGCGCCGCGCGGAGTCCTATCGCCCCGTGCCGCCGCCGGAGGGCCGCGCCTGGGGAAGGGTGCTGCTGCGCTGCGCGCTCGGCTGTGTCTGCATCGCGGCGGCGGTCTCGCTGCACGCGAAGTACATGGTCGCCCCGCCGATGCTCGTGGCCTTCACGGAGTTTATGAACCCCGTGAGCCGCGCGAAGGCGCAGCCTGTGAAGGCGGTCTTCCTGGTCGCCCTCTGCGCCGCCGCTGGCGCCTTGAGCCGGCTTGCGCTCACGGCCGCGCTCGGCCTGCCGCTCACGGTCTCGGCGCTGGCCGCCGCCGTGCTCCTGCTCTGGATTCTGCGGGAGTTCGGGCTCTATCTGCCGCCCGCCGCCGCGCTCGCGGTGCTCGCGATGCTCATCCCGGAGGCGGACCTGCTCGTCTATCCGATTGAGATCCTCTTCGGCGTGGCCGCGCTGATGGGTCTCGCCAAGCTCACCGATCTGCTCGCAAAGTCCACAGAACACGCTGGCGCGCATATGCATTCTTAAACGAAAAACCCC
>JAZPZZ010000138.1:0-12355 GCA_045544935.1 Oscillospiraceae bacterium
CACGTGTAACGCCG
This sequence comes from Oscillospiraceae bacterium, assembly GCA_045544935.1. Lineage (GTDB taxonomy): Bacteria > Bacillota > Clostridia > Oscillospirales > Oscillospiraceae > CAG-103. The sequence continues at coordinate 15 of JAZPZZ010000138.1, forward strand.
CAGGAAAAGCAGAAGATGGCCCGCACCGCAAAACGGTGCGGGCTTTCTCTTTCGGAGTACATCCGTCAGCGCTGTCTCGGCTACGTGCCGCGGGAGCTGCCGTCGGAGGATCTCTACTGGCTCTGCGAGTATCTGCGGGACTGTCAGGCGAACGCAACGGAGCAGGACGCGGAATTCATCCACGGTATGCTGCATCAGATTCGGGAGCTGCTGATCCTGCCGGGGAGGGATGCGTAATGGCGACCACGGGCTTCTGGCCGGTCAAGGGATCATTGAAGGCCGTCATCCAGTATGCCGATAACCCGGACAAAACCACGAACCGGAAGTTCCTCGACCGGGACTTGGCCGACGCGCTCCAATACGTAGAGAACGACGCCAAGACGGATCAGAAGCTCTTTGTCTCCGCGATCAACTGCGATCCGGAGACTGCCTACGAGGACATGACCGCCACCAAGGAACGCTTCGGAAAGCACGGCGGCAACGTCGCCTACCACGGCTACCAGAGCTTCCGTCCCGGCGAGGTTACGCCGGAGGAGTGCCACCAGATCGGCATTCGGACCGCAAGAGAGATGTGGGGCGACCAATATGAGATCGTCGTCACGACGCACCTCAACACGGATTCCCTGCACAACCACTTTGTGGTGAACTCCGTCTCGTTCAAGAACGGGCGCAAATACGAGAACCACGTCCGGGACCACATTCGGCTGCGGGAGATCTCTGACCGCATCTGCCGGGAGCACGCGCTCTCCGTGCTGGAGGGCTCTCCCTTTTACGGCGGCGAAAAGGGCGCCTACTGGGCGAGGAGGAGCGGACAACCGACACACCGGGACATTCTGAAGGCCGACGTGGAGTATGCCCTGGAGTACTCCGATACATGGCGGCGCTTCTGGGAGCACCTGCGTACAAAGGGCTATGAGATCGACTACGAGCGCCGGTCGCTGAGAGCGCCGAGCTGGGGGCGCGCCGTCCGTCTGGATCGGCTGGGCTACCCGGACGAGGTGATCGAAGCGCGGTTAAAGCCGCATCGTGAGAATATCCGGTTCTTTCATATCGCCAACGCCCACCTGCCGTATCGCCCCAAGCGCTTCCCGCTGCTGGAGCTGGAGTATGAGATCGCGCATACGATGCACCCCGCCCACAGTGCCGGCGAGGTCTGGGTGAGCCTGCTGTTCTTCCTGATTACGAGGGTCGCCGGATTGACCGGCCCGGAGGCGGAGCAGGCGCGTTGCCGTCCGCTCTCCCCGGAGATGCGCATGGAGGCGGCAAAGCTCGACCGGTACGATCAGCAGGTTCGCCTGCTGGCAAAGAACGAAATCGAGACGGACATTCAGCTTCGGGCCTTCATCGGCGAAACGCAGCAGCAGATAACCGCCCTTGAAGCGCAGCGGCAGGGCGTCCGCAACAAGCTCCGCAGAGCATCTGATCCGGAAGAACGAGAGAAGCTCAAGCAGCAAAGCAGCGCTATCACGCAGCAGCTGAAACCGCTCCGGAAAGATCTGAAAACCGCAAGGGACATCGAGGCGCAGATCCCGGCCATGCAGCAGACCCTCGAGACTGAGCGGAAGATGGAAACCCAAGCGCTTCAGCGGGAACGAAACCGCAGTCGGGAGCGCTGAAAAACATGTTAATGAGAACAAAATGAAAAAGGAGAAACACCATGCAAGCAATCTACATTCCCATTCAAAGCCTGCATCCCTTTGCGGGGCATCCCTATAAGGTGCAGGACAACGACGAAATGAATCGCCTCATCGAGAGCATTCAGGAGCAGGGCGTTCTCACGCCGCTGATCATCCGCCCATTGGAGGACACTGCAGCGGAGTACGAAGTCATTTCCGGCCACCGGAGGCTCCGGGCAGCACAGAAGGCAGGGCTCAGAGAAGTCCCTGCCTTTATTCATGCCGTGAACCGCGATGAGGCCGCCATCCAGCTGGTGGACAGCAACCTCCACCGGGAGAACATTCTCCCAAGTGAAAAGGCGTTTGCCTATAAGCTGAAAATGGAAGCTCTGGATCACAGAGGCAGAAGTTGTGGACAGGTTGGCCACAAGTCGCGCGATTCTGTTTCCGAGACAGAAAGCGGCAGACAGGTACAGCGCTACATCCGTCTGACCCATCTTCTGCCCGGTCTGTTGGATTTAGTGGACGAGGGCCGCATCGCCTTCACCGTCGGTGTGGAGCTGTCCTATCTATCGAACGAAGAGCAGCGTGCAGTTCTCGAAGCCATTGAGCTTTATGACTGCACGCCGTCCTATTCGCAGGCTTGTCGGCTGCATCGTGACAGCGAAATGATGTACGCCGCTGACACGCACGAACGTATTCTGTCTGTCATGTCGGAAGAAAAGCCAAACCAGCGGGAAAAGGTCAGCTTTCAATATGCTGATCTCAAGAAATACTTCCCTTCAAGCTATACACCAAAGCAGATCTCCGATGCAATCCTGCGTTTGGTGGAAGCCGACTATCGCCGGAGGAGGGATCGAGGTGCAAGATAACATGAATATGGCCGCTTATGTGGAAGTTCCCGAATCTGACCTGTTTTCTGTTGACGATGGCCGCACTGTCTACGATGTGAGAACCTTCTACTGCGATAAAGGCAGGCAAAGCATGCTGGAGCAGATCATGCTGCTCCTGAAAACGCAAATTACCTGACGGTACATTTGCACAATCATGCCGGGCATTGTAAGATCAACCCACCTTGCAATGCCCGGTTGTCACAGAAAGGAGAATTTATAATGACAACTGCTGTAAATCAAGGGCAGAATCAGAAAATCACAGCGCTCTACTGCCGTCTCAGTCAGGATGACGGTATTGACGGCGAATCCAATTCCATTGCAAATCAGAAAACCATCCTAATGGAGTATGCCAAATCACATGGACTGCTGCATCCCAAATTCTTTGTGGACGACGGTATCAGCGGCACCACTTTCAATCGCCCCGGCTTTCAGGAGATGGAGACTATGATCGAAAACGGTGAGATTGACACGGTGGTCGTCAAAGACCTTTCCCGCTTTGGGCGAAACTATCTGGAGGTCGGCCAGTACTTGGAAATCAAATATCCCACTCTGGGTGTTCGATTTATTGCGATTCAGGAAAACGTGGATTCCATACAGGGCGGCGGATCCGAAATGGTACCGTTTCACAACATTTTTAATGAGTGGTATGCCGCGCAAACCAGCAAAAAGGTGCGTGCAGTTTGGGCAATGAAAGCTGCAAGCGGAAAACGCACCAGCTTTAACGTCCCGTTTGGTTATAAGCGTGATCCGGAGGATCAGGAAAAATGGCTGATCGACGAGCCTGCAGCTGACGTCGTCCGAAAAATCTACTCTCTATGCCTCGCTGGCAATGGGCCTTGTAAAATCGCGAGAATTCTGCAAAACGAGAAGGTGCTGACGCCCTGTGCGTACTATCAGAGTATTGGCAGACCTACAAACCATGCAGTTCGTGATAATCCGTATTTCTGGTCAGATGCCACCATCGAAGCGATTCTGGCAAACCGCAAGTATACCGGCTGCACTGTGAATTTCCAATCTACAATCCTCAGCTATAAGGTTCATAAGCGCGTAATGAATCCGGAGGAAAACTGGCAGATCGTTCCCGACACACACGAGGCGATCATTGATGAAGATACCTGGCTGCGTGTACAGGAGCTGCGAAAGTGCAAGCGCCGATTGACCAGCGAAGGAAAAACCAGCCTCTTCTCCGGGCTGGTCTATTGTGCGGACTGCGGATCAAGGCTGCATTTCTGCGCCGCCAAGAGTCTTCCGCGCGAAAAGGAATTTTTTCGTTGCTCCCGTTATAAATCCGGACGCGGAAGCTGTTCCATTCACTATATTCGAGATGTGATGCTGGAGAGAATCGTTCTGGAGGCCATCAGCGATCTTGCGGATTTTGCGCGTTGCTATGAGCCGGTGTTCCTGTATATGCTGCAGCAGCAAAGCGTAATATCCCGCGGTCATGATATACAGGCAGCAAAGCAAAAGCTTGACCAGAACCAACGCCGGATCCGGGAGATTGACAGGATGATGACTCGGATGTATGAGGACAACGTGTGTGGGAGACTTCCTGACGACCGTTATGCCAGAATGGCGGAACAGTATGAGGCGGAACAGAAAGAGTTGATCGCGTCCGTCAGTGAATGTGAGCAGACACTTTCGCAGATGCAAAAGAATACGGTTGACCTCCGAATGCTGCTTAAAGGACTCAGAGAATTCACAGACCTGCGGTCTCTCACCCCGGAATTGGTCAATACGCTGATTCGTCGCATTGAAATTCACAATTCAGAGAAAATTGATGGCAAGCGGCATGTTCAGGTTGATATTTACTTCACCGCCGTCGGAATGATCAACTTGCCGACAGAAAAAGAGCTTCAGAAAATGATGGCTGAGATTCAATCCAGGCAGGCAAGCAGTACACCCGCATAAAGCGAAAGGGTGCAGTCCTCTTTCAAGAACTGCACCCTTCCTCACAAGGAAAAGCATCCTTATGACCTGAATCCGTTGAGATTTCAGGACTTTTTTGTGGTACGAGTGTAGATAACGGATTTGTTGATCAGCAGCGAACAGGCATTTCAACGCGCAGCCGGAGTAGGTCAGTTGACCTGCTCCGGCTGATATGGTATCACATTGATTTACTGCGCCTGAAACGCGTCTTTGATCGCCTTGTCGCGCAGACCGTCCATTTTCTCCGAGACATAGGACAGGTGCTTGATCGTTTCCGCCTCGGCGAGCATGGGATTGCGCATCTCAATGGCGGTAATGATGGCGCGGTGGCTGGTGTTGACAGCGCTCCATTCGCGCTCAAAGTCCAGACTGTTGAAATGCTCCATGTTGGAGCGAATCACCGGCAGCACCGTGGAGATTGCGCTGTTGCCGCTGCTCTCGGCGATGCATTTGTGCAGCTCAATATCATAGGTCGTGCACAGGCCGTTGTCCTCTCCGGCGTCGTCAATTTGATCCGCCAGCGCCTTCATGCGGGCGATCTGTTCCGGCGTCGCGTTCATAGCGGCGTTTTTGGCGGCGTAGCACTCCAGCAGAATGCGCAGATCCAGCAGATCCCGGATCATCTTCTCATGATCCTGCATAAAAGCAAGACCCAGCGGGTCCTCGCTCATCCCGGGGTGTTCCCGCACAAACGTGCCCTTGGCCGGGCGGATTTCCAGCACGTCCTTGGATACCAGCAGCTTCACCGCCTCACGGACCGTGCCGCGGCTGACGCCGAATTCCTCCGCCAGCTCAAACTCACTCGGAAGTCGAGAGCCGGGCTCAAAGGCGTCCTTGCGGATTTTTTCCACAATGCGGTTCGCTGTCTCGTTGGACAGGGAAATACGCTTGGTGCCGTTGCTCTTGGCGATATAGGGATCATTCTGCATGGTTATCTGCTCGCTTTCTGTATAACGTCATACAATTTGATGTTTCATTATAATATCTGCTGTTCGCCTTGTCAAGCAAACCGCGCCGCACCGTCGAATCCCCGACGTGCGGCGCATGTTGTTTCAAACTCGGATCAGTCTTCCCACTCGGGGATGAACAGAACCTTGCCGGAGCCTGCAGCGATTTGCTCGAAGGCCTTGTTCCCGGCGGAGAGGGGGAAGCGGTGGGTGACGACCTTGGTCAGATCCACCTTGCCGGAGGCGACAAGCTCGGTCAGCGCGTCCCAGCTGTCCCAGATGCGGCGGCCAAAGATGCCCTTGATCGTCGCGCCGGAGTGGTGCATGGTCTTCATAATGTCGAAGCTGACGTTCTCGCCCGGATGCGCCAGGAGCATGATCTTGCCCTCCTTGCGGAGGTAATCGGCCATGGTGTCATAGATGGAGGCCGCGCCGGAGATCTCCAGGATCACATCCACGCCGCCGCGCTCGGCGCAGTACTGCTTCACAACCGCGCCCAGATCCTCCTTCATGGAGTTGACCGCGATCGCGCCGAGCGCGCGCGCCTGCTCCACGCGCAGATCATCAATATCCACGGCGATCACGTTCTTCACGCCGTAGGCCAGCGCCAGCTGAATCCCCATCTGGCCGATGGGGCCGCATCCGTAAATCATCACGGTGTCGTCCGGCTTGACGTCGGCCTCGCGCAGGGCGAACATCGCCACACCCGCGGGCTCAAACAGGGCGCCCTGCTCGAAGCTCACCGTCTCCGGCAGCTTATAGGCGCATTTGGCAGGAGCCGTGGCGTATTCGGCAAAGCAGCCGTTGCAGCTGATGCCGTAGATCTTCAGATCCTGGCAATTGTGCGCGTCGCCGGTCTTGCACTGGTAGCACTCGCCGCAGTAGATATGGGTCTCAATGGCGATACGGTCGCCAACTTGAATATTGGTAACGTTCTTTCCGACCTCGGTGACGATGCCGCAGCACTCATGGCCAAGCACGAAGGGATACTGCGCGCCGTACTTATCATTAAACTTCTCGCCGGCTTTGTTCCACTTCCAGCAGCTGAAGTCCGTGCCGCAGATCGCGGTGACCTTTACCTGAAACAAGATCTCGTCATCGCCGGGTGTGGGTTTTTCAATGTTTACGAATTCGACGCCGGGGGCACGGTCTTTTTTGATGATCGCTCTCATACTGCATACTCCTTTTCGTGTTCGTGATTATTTCATATGAAATGATGGTCTCCTGTGCCGACGTTTGGTGAGACGTTTTTGCTCTGATTGTCCGACGTCTGACACATCGATTGCATTATACAAGCTGCCACACAATTTGTCTATTGTCATTGCTGCACAATGATTTTTCTATATTTTTGTGCAATATTTCCACTTGCAAAACGCTCCGCCCCGTGCTATGCTTTGTATGACGTCGGACAATAGACAAGCCAATCCGGCCGAATACGATACTTGAAAGGAAGATGCTCACCATGAATGATACCATCCGCGATCTGAAATTGATGGCCAACGCCATCCGCCGCGATATTATGGATATCGCATTTAAGGCGCAGGGCCCCTCGCACCCGGCTCCCGCGCTCTCCTGCACCGACATCGTCGCCGCGCTTTACTTTCATATTATGAAGCTTGATCCGGAAAACCCGCACTGGGAGGATCGCGACCGCTTCGTTCTCTCCAAGGGACACGCTGCCCCCGTGATCTACGCCGCGCTGGCGGAGAAGGGCTTTTTCCCCAAGGACTGGCTCCCCACGGTGCGCCGCGTCGGCAGCCGCCTGCAGGGTCACCCCGATATGAAAAAGACCCCCGGCATCGACATGACCAGCGGCTCGCTCGGCAACGGCCTCTCCGCCGCGCTCGGCATGGCAATCTACCTCAAGCATCAGAAGAAGAATTCTCAGGTCTACTGCATCCTCGGTGACGGCGAGATCCAGGAGGGGCTCGTCTGGGAGGCCATCCTCGCGGCGCCCGCCATGGGCATGGACAATCTCACCGCGATCGTCGACTGCAACCACCTGCAGAGCTGCGGCGCCGTGACCGAGATTCAGGACATCTCCGTCCCCGCCATGTCGAAGGCCTGGGAGGCGATCGGATGGAACGTCATCCGCATCAACGGACACAACATGGACGAGATCGTCTCCGCGCTTGAGCGCGCCCGCGATTACCGCGGCGCCCCCACCTGCATCATGGCGGACACCGTCAAGGGCAAGGGCGTCAGCTTCATGGAATTTGACAATGCCTGGCATCAGAAGGTGCCGACCGAAGAACAGTACAATCAGGCCATTGCGGAACTGGAGGAGGATAGAAAATGTCTGTAATTTATGATAAGATTTCTACGCGTGACGCATTCGGCGTCGCCTTGGGCGAAGCTGCCGACAAGTATCCGAACCTGTTCGCCGTCGGCGCGGACACCACGAAGTCCATGGGCTGCAAGCCCATGCTGGCAAAGCACCCCGATCGCGTGATCAACAACGGCATCGCCGAGCAGAACATGGCCATGATCGGCGCCGGTATCGCCGCCTCCGGCGGACGCGCCGTGGTCGCCACCTACGCGCCGTTTGCCTCCATGCGCATCTCCGAGCAGATCCGCACCTTTGTGTGCTACCCGAATCTGGACGTCAAGGTCATCAGCGGTCTCGCCGGTCTCTCCGGCAACATTGAGGGCGTGACGCATCAGGGTCTGGAGGACATTGGCGTCATGCGCAGCATGGCCAACATGGTCATTGCCGTTCCGGCGGACGCCGCCTCCTGCACGGCCATCAGCCGCGTGATCCTCGACTACACCGGCCCCGCCTATCTGCGCATCGGCCGCGGCCCCGTGGAGAAGGTCTTTGACGAAGACTACACCTTCCAAATCGGCAAGGCGAACTTGCTGGATGACGCCGGCACCGACGTCGCCATCATCTGCAACGGCTGCGCCGTCGCCCGCGTGCTGCGCGCAAAGGCGCTCTGGGAAGCAGCCGGCATCCGCGCCCGCATCATCGAGATGCCCTGCGTCAAGCCCATCGACGAGGAAGCGATCCTCGCCGCTGTGAAGGATTGCGGCCGGATCATCACCGCCGAGGAGCACAACGTGATCGGCGGTCTTGGCAGCGCGGTCTGCGAGGTTGTCTGTAAGGCGGAGAACCCCTGCACCGTCACCCGCATCGGCATCGACGATATCTACACCGAATCCGGCCCGCACAGCGAGCTGCTGGACAAGTACAATCTCTCTCCCGAGCACATTGCGGACGTCGTGAAGAGCGCCGTCAAGTAACCGTGGATTACACGTGAAAAGGAGACGCCAACCATGATTTTGAAATTTCTGAACAAGGTTCCTGCCGGCATGATGGTCATTCCGCTTTTGCTTGGCAGCATCATCGCTACGCTCTTTCCCCAGGCACTGCAGATCGGCGGCCTGACCACCGCCGTGTTCTCTTCCGTGGGCACGAACACCCTGCTCGGCGCTCTGCTGTTCTGCATGGGCACGACGCTGCAGGTAAAGGACATGCCGAAGGTGCTCAAGCGCGGCGGCGTACTGCTCCTGTCGAAGTTCGCCATCGGCGCGCTGCTCGGCATTCTGGTCGGCAAGCTCTTCGGCGCGGAAGGCTTCCTCGGTCTCTCGGCGCTGGCAATCGTCTCCGCCGTAACGAACTCCAACGGTTCGATCTATCTCACGCTCGTAAACAACTACGGCGACGAGGCCGACGCCGGCTGCTTCCCGCTGCTGGCTCTCAACGACGGTCCGTTCTTCACGCTGCTGGCGCTCGGCGCCTCCGGGCTTGCGAACATCCCGGTCATGACGCTCGTCGCCGCAATTGTCCCGGTCGCGCTCGGCATGCTCGTCGGCAATCTTGACAAGGGTATGCGCGATCTCTTTGCCCCGATGGGCAACGGTATCATTCCGCTGATCGGCTTCGCGCTCGGCACCGGCATCAACCTCGTGAACGTCATCAAGGGCGGCGTTTCCGGCATCGTCCTCGGCTTTGTCACGGTGCTCGTCGGCGGCGGCTTCATCGTCCTGTGTGATCGGCTGATCTCCCGCCGTCCCGGTTATGCCGGCTGGGCAGTCGCCACGACTGCAGGCAACGCGGTTGCGGTTCCCGCCGCGGTCGCCCTGTCCGATCCCTCGCTGGCAGACATTGCCAACGTCGCCACCGTGCAGGTCGCGGCCTCGGTGGTCATTTCCAGCCTGCTCGTACCCTTTATCACAAGCTGGTGGGCCAAGAAGAAGGGCTGCCCGAAGTATCCGCTTGAGGGCCAGACCTTCCACGGCTGACGGAAACGAGGCAAACAGATGACAACTGCTGAAAAGAAAGAATTGACAGCGCTGGCTGTCCGGCTCCGCATGGGCGTGGTCGAGGCCGTTCACGCGGCCAAATCCGGCCACCCCGGCGGCAGTATGTCGGCTGCCGAAGCATTCACGTATCTCTATCAGCGCGAGCTGAATGTCAGCAGCGCCAACCCTCGGTGGTCGGATCGAGACCGCTTTGTCCTCTCCAAGGGACACACGGCCCCGGGGCTCTACGCGGCGCTGGCGCTGCGCGGGTTCTTCCCTGCGGAGGAGCTGAAAACCCTGCGCAAGTCCGGCAGCCGCCTGCAGGGACACCCCAACATGAACGAAACGCCCGGCGTCGATATGTCCACCGGCTCGCTCGGTCAGGACGTTTCCGCCGCCGCCGGCATGGCGCTGGCTGCCAGGGTGCAGGGAAAAACCTGCCGCGTTTATACCCTGCTCGGCGACGGTGAGCTCGAAGAGGGCGAGGTCTGGGAGGCGCTGATGTTTTCCGCGCACTACGGACTGGACAACCTCTGCGTCCTCATCGACAACAACGGCCTCCAGATCGACGGCCCTGTGAAGGACGTTATGAGTCCATACCCCATCGTGGAAAAGCTCGCCGCCTTCGGTCTGCACGTGCTGACCGTGGACGGGCACGACTTTGATCAGCTCGAGGCCGCCTTCCGCGAGGCGCGCGAAACCGCCGGCCGCCCCACAGCGATTGTGCTGAAAACCGTAAAGGGCAAGGGCGTTTCCTTCATGGAAAACCAGGTCGGCTGGCACGGCAAAGCGCCGAGCGACGAAGAATACGAGCAGGCTATGGCGGAGCTGCGCGCGCAGCTTGAGAACGTGGAGGCGATGTAAGATGGCAGAACTGAAAAAAATCGCCACGCGCGCAAGCTATGGCGAGGCGCTCGCCGCGCTGGTACAGGCGCATGACGATGTGATCGTCTTCGACGCGGATCTCGCCAAGGCGACACAGACCGTCAAAGCGAAGCAGGCACGTCCGGATCGGCACTATAACTGCGGCATCGCTGAGGGGAATATGATGGCGGTTGCCGCCGGCGCCGCCGCGATGGGCATGGTGCCCTTCGCCTCCACCTTTGCCATGTTCGCCGCAGGTCGGGCCTTTGAGCAGATCCGCAATTCCATCGGCTATCCGCACCTGAATGTGAAGATCGCCGCAACACACGGCGGCATCTCCGTCGGCGAGGATGGCGCATCCCACCAGTGCTGTGAGGACTTTGCCCTCATGCGCAGCATTCCCGGTATGACCGTGCTCTGCCCTGCCGACGATGTGGAGGCCCGCGCGATGGTGCAGGCAGTCTACGAGCATGAAGGCCCCGTATATCTGCGCTTCGGGCGCTCGGCAGTGCCGGTCTTCCACGATGCGGAGACGTATCGCTTCCATATCGGCAAGGGTGAGGTTCTGCGCGACGGTACGGATGTCGCAATTCTTGCGACCGGACTCATGACCTATGAGGCGCTGGTGGCTGCCGAGCAGCTTTCGGCGCAGGGAATCCAGGCCCGCGTGATCCATCTCGGCACGATCAAGCCCCTGGACGAGGCGTTGGTTCTGCAGGCTGCGAAGGACTGCGGCCGGATCATCACCTGCGAGGAGCACTCCGTCGTCGGCGGTCTCGGCGAGGCGGTCTGCGCGCTGCTCAGCGAGCGCTGTCCCGTTCCGGTGCGGCGCATCGGCGTGAATGACTGCTTCGGCCACTCCGGCCCGGCGGGCGAGCTGCTGAAGGATTTCGGCCTCTGCGCGGAAAACGTAGCGCGCACGGCAAAAGAATTGGTAGAATCTGCGGAGGGATAAGATATGTCTGAACGATTGATCGGCTCCTGCATTTTCGGTCAGTCCGGCGGGCCCACCGCCGTCATCAACGCGAGCGCCTACGGCGTGATCAAGGCGGCCCTCGAGGCCGAGGAGATCACGAAGGTCTACGGCGCTGCCTACGGCATCAAGGGCGTGCTGGCCGACCGGCTCTATGTGATGGACGAGGAGGATCCCGAAGAGCTGCGTCTGCTCTTAAACACCCCGTCCTCCGAGCTCGGCTCCTGCCGCTACAAGATCAAGGACCCCGAGGCCGACGACACGGACTACAAGCGCATTCTTGAGATTTTCCAAAAGTACAACGTACGCTATTTCTTCTACAACGGCGGCAACGACTCCATGGACACCTGCAACAAGATCAGCCGCTATATGGAGTCCGTCGGCTATCCCTGCCGCGTGATCGGCGTCCCGAAGACGGTCGACAACGACCTCTTCGGCACGGATCACTGCCCCGGCTTCGGCAGCGCCGCGAAGCTGATCGCGACGACCTGCATGGAGATCAGCAAGGACACCCGCGTGTACGATAACGGCGTCATCAACGTCATCGAGATCATGGGCCGCCATGCCGGCTGGCTCGCCGCGAGCGCGCAGCTGGCCACCGCCTACGGCGCGGGACCGGATCTCGTGTATCTCCCGGAGACGGACTTCGATATGGACAAGTTCCTCTCCGATATCGACCGCGTCTACCGCGAAAAGGGCAAGGTGCTCATCGCGGTTTCCGAGGGCATCCACTATGCCGACGACACCTCCGTCTCCGAGGCGCAGACCGCCGCGACGGACGGCTTCGGCCACGTGCAGCTCGGCGGCCCCGCCGCCATGCTCGCGGACAAAATCCGCCAGCACACCGACGCGAAGGTGCGCGGGATCGAGCTCAGCC
>JAZPZZ010000139.1:0-20429 GCA_045544935.1 Oscillospiraceae bacterium
CTCGCGGGGAAGCAAGGGATGTGGAGCTTGTCGCGACGCAGCCCCGCGCGATAAGTGCGAGTATCAAAATGAGACCCCGCCACAGCGTGGCGGGCTCTCATTTTGGGCGCGGGAGCGCGTTAAAAAACATAATGGCAGTCCATGCAGACGTGCTTGCCCGTGGCGGGGGCAAACCAGATCGTCTCGGTCAGGCCGCAGAGCGGGCAGGGCATACCGTCGCGCACGAGCTCGATCTTGTCGGCGCCGCCGGTGAGCTCGGCGATGGCCTCCTCGCTCAGACCCAGACCGCGAATTTCCTCAACAGTCATCATCAGAGTGGTCCTCCTTTCCTGCGAATTCGTTTGAACAAAGTTATTATACCACATCTTCCGACCGCTGAAAAGAGCGTGTTTTCTGTTGACATTTGTCAGCGTTTCGAGTAGAATATCCTGTGACAAGTGTCATCGTTAGAGGAAGGAGGACGCTGATGAGAACCAAAAATCCGGAGACCATGGAGCGGATCATCCGCTTTGTGGACGACTTTTTCGACCAGCATCTGCGCACGCCCTCGATGCGCGAGATCGAGAACGGCACGGGTCTCTCGCGGCAGACGGCCTCGAGCTATCTGCGCGAGATGGACGCGCATGGCCGGCTGCAGTATGACGGGCGCGGCGGCATCGTGACGGAGCACATCCGCGAGCGGACGGCTGCCCAGCTCGTTTCCCTGCCGATCATCGGCCGCGTCGCCGCGGGCACGCTCACGGCCGCGGAGGAGGTGCGCGAGGGCTTCGTGGAGGTGCCGCTGAGTCTCCTCGGCAGCAGCGAATATTTCGCGCTGCGCGTCTACGGCGAATCCATGATCCGCGCGGGGATCTATGACGGCGATCTCGTCGTCATCCGCAGAACGCCGACGGCCTCGGTGGGCCAGATCGTCGTGGCCGTGGACGACGAGGGGCAGACAACGCTCAAGCGCCTGAAGCACGACGGCGAGCGCTATTATCTCCACCCGGAGAACCCCGCCTTCGCGGACATCTACCCCGAGGAGCTGCGCGTGCAGGGCGTGGCGGAGCTGATGATGCGCGATTTGAAGCACTGAGGACGCCGATGGAGAAGAGAGAAGTTTTATCGCGCTATTTCGGCTATGACGCCTTTCGCCCCGGACAGGAGGAGCTGATCGACGCCGTGCTCTTGGGAAGGGACGCCTTCGGCGTGATGCCGACGGGCGCAGGCAAGAGCCTGTGCTACCAGATTCCGGCGCTGCTGACGGAGGGCATCACGCTCGTCATCTCGCCGCTCATCTCCCTGATGCAGGATCAGGTCACGGCGCTGGTGCAGGCGGGCGCGCCGGCCGCCTATCTCAACAGCTCGCTCTCCCCCGCCCAGTTTCGCGAGGCGCTGCGGCGTCTGGAGGCCGGGCGCTACAAGCTCGTATACGTCGCCCCGGAGCGCCTCGCGCTGCCGGGGTTTCAGGATTTGTGCGCAAGGCTGCCGATCGCGTTCGTGGCGGTGGACGAGGCGCACTGCATCTCCCAGTGGGGGCAGGATTTCCGGCCGGACTATCTGCGCATTCCGGAATTTCTCGCGGCGCTGCCGAAGAGACCCGTCTTGGGGGCCTACACCGCGACGGCCACAGCGCAGGTCAAGCGCGATATCGTAAACGCGCTCGGACTGCGCGACCCCGTCACGGCGGCGACGGGCTTTGACCGGCCGAACCTCTATTTCGCCGTGCGGCAGCCGAAGAACAAAAACCGCGCGCTTCTGCAGGAGATTGAGCGGCACCCGCGCGAGTCCGGCATCATTTATTGCGCGACGCGCAAGAAGGTCGAGGCCGTGTGCCAGCTGCTGCGGGAGGAGGGCTACGCCGCGGGAATGTACCACGCCGGGCTGGACAAGGCTGAGCGGACACGCTCGCAGGAGGATTTTCTCCACGACCGCGTGCAGATCATGGCGGCGACGAACGCCTTCGGCATGGGGATTGACAAGCCGGACGTCCGCTATGTGATCCACTACAACATGCCCGCGAGCGTGGAGGCCTACTATCAGGAAGCTGGCCGCGCGGGGCGCGACGGCGCGGAGGCCGACTGCATTCTGCTCTACAATCCCGGCGACGTGATGACGCAGCGGTATCTGATCGAGCACTCCGAGCCGAACCCGAACCTGACCGCGGACGAACAGGACGCGGTGCGGCGGCTGGACCGAAACCGGCTCTATCAGATGCGCGCCTACGCGCTGGAGGACGGCTGCCTGAGAAACCATCTGCTGCGCTATTTCGGCGAGCGGCGGTCGGGCCGGTGCGGACACTGCTCCGTCTGTCTCGGTCTGCCGCGCGAGGACGCGGCGGCCGTCGTGAAAAAGGCGCTGCGTGCAAAGCGAAACGAAGACGTGGAAGTTCCCGCGCTCTTCGAGGCGCTGCGCCAGCTGCGTCTCGCCGTCGCGAGAGAGCGGAACCTCAAGCCCTACATGGTCTTTTCCGATGCGACGCTGCGCAGCATGTGCGAGGTGCGCCCGACGACGATGGACGAATTTCTCACCGTCTCCGGCGTCGGCGCGAAGAAGGCCGCGCTGTATGGGGACACGTTTCTCGCGTGCATCCGGGAGTGCGAGGGGTAAATCTTTCATGTCATCCTGAGCGGAGCGAAGCGGAGTCGAAGGATCCTGGCAACGCAGAACAATAGAAGCATATGGTTCTGTTTTACTGCCAATCCAAGATCCTTCGACTGCGCGCTGACGCGCTCCGCTCAGGATGACACTCTTTTTTTGCCGCCAAAGGAGAAAAAACTCTGTTCTTGCGTCTAAAGCGCGCGCATGATATAGTTAAGATAAATTAAGTATTTGCGGGAGGTGACGCCCGATGACGGAGCAGGAACGCCATGCACTGGTCTGGCGGACGCTGTACGGGCCGATTCACGCCCTGGTCAGCAGCAAGTTTAATCTCACGCACGACGAGGTACGCGTGGACGGGCCGTGTCTGCTGGTATCGAACCACGTGAGCGCGTGGGACCCGCTGCTCGTGGCCATGAGTCTGAAGCACAAGCAGCTCTACTATGTGGCGAGCGAGCATTTGTTCCGCATGGGGCTCGTGTCGAAGGCGCTGGAGTATCTCGTGGCGCCGATTCCGCGGCGCAAGGCCTCCTCCGGCTTTGAGACCGTGAAGGTCTGCCTGCGCCGGCTGAAGGACGGGCAGTCCGTCGGCCTCTTCGCCGAGGGCGAGCAGAGCTGGGACGGGCGCACCGCGCCGATCTTCCCTGCGACGGGAAAGCTCGCCAAATCTTCCGGCGCGTCGCTCATCACCTACCGGCTCGAGGGCGCTTACCTGAGCCTCCCCCGCTGGGGCCGCGGCATCCGGCGCGGCAGAGTGCGCGGCGGCGTGGTGAACGTCTACTCCCCCGAGCAGCTCAAGACCATGACGGCGAAAGAAGTCACGGCGGCCATCCAGCGCGATATCTCCGAGGACGCGTGGAGCCGGCAGCGGCAGTACCCCGTGCGCTACCGCGGGAAGAACATCGCCGAGGGGCTCGAGCGGGCGATCTACCTCTGCCCCGCCTGCCGGCGGACGGACGGGCTCTCCTCGAAGGGCGACACGCTCTCCTGCGCCTGCGGCAGGCGCTGGCGGTACACCGAATTCGGCACATTCGACCCGCCGGTCCCGTTTCAGACGATCGCGGACTGGGAGGACTGGCAGCGCGTGACGCTGTGCGAGGACGACTTCGTGCACGAGGCGGACGACGTGCTCTTCTCGGACGATGACTTCGTGCTCACGCGCGTGCTCTCTGACCACACCGACCGGCCGATGGGCGGCGGGAAGCTCACGCAGTATGCCGACCGGATCGTCTGCGGGCTGCGGACCTTCCCTCTGAAGGACATCGACAACATGGCGATGGTGCTCAGCCATCTGCTGCTCTTAAACGTGAACGGCGAATACTGGCAGATTCGCGCGCAGCACGACGTGAATCTGCGCAAATATCTGGCGCCCTGGCGTCACAGCAGGGAGGGTATCAAATGAACTATTCCGCGGAGAATCTGGCGCTCTGGAACATCATCATTCAGCTCGGCCTCATCGCGGGCGTGATCCTGCTCGCGCAGCTGCTGCGGCAGAAGCTCGGCTTCGTGCGCCGGAGTCTGATGCCGGTGGCGGTGCTGGCGGGCTTCCTGCTGCTGATTCTGAAATACACCGGCCTCGTCCATATCGACAACACCATGATGGAAATGCTCGTCTACCACGGCATCGCGCTCGGCTTCATCGCGATGAGTCTGCGCGTGCCGCCCGAGAAGACGGGCAGCGGCGATCTCACGGGGCTCAAGAGCGGCGCCGTGATCGTGAGCACCTACCTCGTGCAGGGCGTGACGGGTCTGATCATCACGATCTTCCTCGGCTATACCTTTATGCCCCGGCTGTTCAAGGCGGCGGGTCTGCTCCTGCCGATGGGCTACGGGCAGGGCCCCGGGCAGGCGAATAACATCGGCTCGAGCTATGAATCTCTCGGCTTTGCCGGCGGGCGCAGCTTCGGCCTTTCGATCGCGGCGGCAGGCTATCTCGTGGCCTGCATCGTGGGCGTGATCATCCTGAACATTCTCACGCGGCGCGGCAGGCTCCGCGCGCGGCGCGACGGGGCGGGCGCCGAGCCCACGGTCGACTTCTTCCAGGACAAGAACGAGATTCCGGTCTCGGATTCGATCGACAAGCTCTCCGTGCAGATCGCCATGGTGGCGCTGATCTATCTCGTGACGTATCTCGTCTCCAAGGGCATCACGGGCGGCCTTGCCGCCGCGGCGCCGGGCCTTGCCGGCACGGTGAACACGCTCATCTGGGGCTTCAACTTCATCATCGGCTCGGCGCTCGCGATCGGCGTGCGCGTCCTGCTCGAGAAGGGCAGGAAGGCCGGGCTCATACAGCGGCAGTATCAGAACAACTACCTCCTGAACCGCATCTCCGGCTTCTTCTTCGATATCATGATCGTGGCGGGCATCGCCTCGATCGAGCTGGAGGATATCCGCGGGCTGTGGGTGCCGTTTTTGCTGCTGGCGATTCTCGGCGGCGTCGTAACGTGGCTGCATCTGCGATTTGTCTGCCGGAAGGTCTACCCCGACTATTACTACGAGGGGCTCATCTCCATGTTCGGCATGCTGACCGGCACGATCAGCTCCGGCGTGCTGCTGCTGCGCGAGATCGACCCCGATCTCTCGACGCCCGCGGCGAACAACCTCATCACCGGCAGCAGCTTCGGCATCATCCTCGGCGCGCCGGTGCTCATCCTCGTCGGTCTCGCGCCGAAGAGCGATCTGATGTGCTTCGTGACGCTCGCGCTCGCGGCGGTCTACGGGGCGCTGCTCGTGCTGCTGATTCTGAAGGCGCACAGAAGGAAAAAGGGATAAAAGAAAACGGAAAAGGCGCTGCTGCGGCAGCGCCTTTTTTGCGGGAGGGGCAAGCCCCTCCCCTACGGTTCTGTTTTGGTGCGGATGATCCGCTCGAGGATCTCCTCGTCCGCGGGGCAGAACTCGTAATTCGGGATCTCCTCCGGGGTAATCCATGCGATCGCGTTGTGCTCCAGCAGCTGCGGCGTTCCGGCGGCGATGGTGGCCTCGAAGAGCGTGAGGTGCACGGTAATATCGGGATAGACGTGCCGGACGGCCATGAACTCCGCGCCGAGGGCAAGGTCGATCGCGAGCTCCTCGCGGCATTCGCGGCGGAGAGCCTCCTCCTTCGTCTCCCCCGGCTCGACCTTGCCGCCGACGAACTCCCAGAGCAGGCCACGAGCCTTATGCGCCGGCCGCTGACAGATCAAAAACCGCGGCCCATCCCAAATAAGCGCTGCAACAACTTCAACCATAATAACTCCTCCTAAAAAAGAGAGCCCGCTCTCGGCGGGCTCTCTTTTTGAATCGTTAGATCTTGGTCTGAATTTTCACGCCGGGGCCCATGGTGGAGGCGGTGACGCAAGAGCGGATATACTGGCCCTTGGCAGCCGCGGGCTTGGCCTTGATGATCGCGCCGATGAGCGCTTCGTAGTTCTCGTTGAGCTTCTCAGCGCCGAAGCTGACCTTGCCGATCGGGCAGTGGATGATGTTGGTCTTATCGAGACGATACTCGATCTTACCGGCCTTGGCTTCCTTGACGGCGTTGGCAATGTTCGGGGTCACGGTGCCGGCCTTCGGGGACGGCATGAGGCCCTTCGGGCCGAGGACCTTACCGAGACGGCCAACGGTGCCCATCATGTCGGGAGAAGCGATGACGGTGTCGAACTCAAACCAGTTCTCGCCCTGGATCTTCTGCACGAGATCCATGCCGCCGGCGTAATCGGCGCCCGCGTCGAGGGCTTCCTGGATGCGCTCTTCCTTGCAGAACACGAGCACGCGGACGGTCTTGCCGGTGCCGTGGGGCAGGACGATGGCGCCGCGGACCTGCTGGTCAGCGTGGCGGGAGTCAACGCCGAGCTTCACATGGAGCTCAACGGTCTCGTCGAACTTCGCCTTGGACGCCTTGGTCACAAGATCAAAAGCCTGCAGGGGCTCGTACTGCATCTGCTTATCAATGAGCTTTGCGCTCTCTTTATATTTTTTACCTCTGAACAATTTGGTTTCCTCCTAGTAATGTGGTTCGTCGGATGGGTATCCTCCCACGACTGGCGGTTCTTACTCGCCGACGAGTACGCCCATGCTGCGGCAGGTGCCGGCGATCATGCTCATGGCGGATTCGATATCGGTACAGTTGAGGTCGGGCATCTTCTGCTCGGCGATCTTGCGCAGATCTTCCTTGCTGATGGTGGCGACCTTGTCTCTCTGAGGCACGCCGGAGGCGGTCTCGATGCCGCAGGCCTTCTTGATCAGGAGGGCGGCGGGGGGAGTCTTGGTGATGAAGCTAAAGCTGCGGTCGGCGTAAACCGTGATGACGACGGGGATCATCATGCCCATGTCGCCCTTGGTACGCTCGTTAAAGTCCTTGGTGAACTGGCCGATGTTGATGCCGTACTGACCAAGGGCAGGGCCGACCGGGGGAGCCGGAGTGGCTTTGCCGGCGGGAACCTGGAATCTGACGTATCCAACTACTTTCTGTGCCAAGGTTAAGCACCTCTTTCTAAATTATTCTTTGTCGGCCTCGACCTGATCGAGATCGAGGTCCACGGGGGTCTCGCGTCCGAACATGGAAACGGCAACGCGCACGCGCTCCTTCTCCACGTCCAGCTCTTCCACGGTACCGAAATAGCCCTCCATGGGGCCGTCCGTGATGCGGACCCGGTCTCCGACGTTGATGCCGACGACGACCTCGCGATGCTCCACGCCGAGGGCGATGATCTCGTCCTCCGTGAGCGGGATGGCCTTGCCGTCCGCGCCGACGAAGCCGGCGGCGCCGCGCACATTGTGCACCAGGTGCCAGCTCTCGTCCGTCAGGACCATCTTCACCAGCACATAGCCGGGGAAGACCTTGCGCTCGACCGTCTTCTTCACACCGCTCTCGGTGATCTCCGTGACGGTCTCCATGGGGATCTTCACCTCATGGATCAGGTCCTGCATGTGACGGTTCTCGACCGCCTTCATGATGGACGCTGCAACGCTGTTTTCATAACTGGAGTATGTGTGGACCACATACCACTTTGCATTGTCTGCCATTGGCTCAGCCGCCGATCTTCAGCAGCAGCTGCACGCCCTGATCCGCGATGAAGTCGAACGCCCAGAGGACGACGGCGGATCCGGCCATGACCACCAGCGACACGCCGGTGTTGTTCACAAGCTGCTTGGGGGTGGGCCAAACGACTTTTTTCAGCTCGCTGCGCATTTCGCGGAACCACTTCGCGGTCCGCCCTCCGAAGCCGAGCTTGGTATCGACTTTCTTGACGGCAGCAGTGCTGACTTCCTTTTTGTTCTCAGCCATTTGATACTACTCCTTTCGAAAGTCCTTACTTCGTTTCCGTGTGCTTGGTGTGCTTACGGCAGAAGGGGCAGTACTTGCTCATTTCCAACTTTTCCGTGGTGTTCTTCTTGTTCTTCACGGTGTTGTAGTTCCTCTGCTTGCACTCCGCGCATCTCAGCGTGACCTTCACGCGAGCTCCAGCTTTCGCCATGGTTTCGGCACCTCCTTTTAGATTTCGCATCGCTGCGATTTGCCTCCCTGTATGGGGCGAAAAGACGGACCTTTCCGGGCATTTTTGCGCACAAAAAGAAACCCTCTCGTCCGACAGGTAGAGATACTATAACACAAAGGAAATGAAAGGTCAATGAAAACTTTTGAAAAAATGCAACAAAATCAACGGCTGCCGCGCCGTCGGTTTCCGTCAAAAACGGTTGAAAAAATGTCCTGCGTCATGTAAACTGAACTTGACTTGGGAAACGAGAGGAGAAAAAGAGATGGCCATCACCAAAATCGTCATCACCGGCGGGCCCGGTGCGGGGAAAACCGGCGCCCTCGGCCGCATCAAAGAGGTCTTTTCCGACCTCGGGTACACGGTGCTGTTCGTGCCGGAGGTCGCGACCTCGCTGATTAGCGGCGGCGTCGCCCCGTGGACGTGCGGCTCGAATCTGGAATACCAGAAATGCCACGTCGCCACGCAGGCCTTCCGCGAGCAGATCTTCGAGCAGGCGGCACGCACGATGCCGAACGATAAAATTCTCATCGTCTGCGACCGCGGCAACATGGGCAACAAGGCCTACATGACCGAGGAGGAATTTCAGGGCATCCTGCGCGATCTCGGCACGACGGAGGTCGCCCTGCGCGACGGGTACGACGCGGTGTTCCATCTCGTGACGGCGGCGAAGGGCGCCGAGAAATTCTACACGCTCGAGAACAATCAGGCGCGCATTGAGACCATCCAGCAGGCGATCGAGCTCGACGACAAGGACATCGCCGCCTGGACGGGACATCCGCATTTTCGCGTGATCGGCAGCGAGGACAGCTTTGAAAAGAAGCTCGACCACCTCATTGCGGAGATCAAGCGCTTTCTCGGCGAGCCGGAGCCGCTCGAGATCGAGCGGAAGTTCCTCATCGAATATCCCGATCTCGACTGGCTGGAGAGCCTCCCGAACGCGCACAGCGTGGAGATCACGCAGACGTATCTGCGGCCCCTCAACGGCGAGCGCATCCGCCTTCGCCGCCGCGGCGAGGCCGGGGGCTATATCTACTATAAAACCACCAAGCGCTCGATCACGAACATGGAGCGCATCGAGGTGGAGCAGCGGCTGAAAAAGGAGGAATACGAGGAGCTCTTAAAATACGCGGATCCCAACCGCCGCACGATCGAAAAGACGCGCTGGTGTCTCACATGGGACGAGCAGTATTTTGAGATCGACGTCTTCCCCTTCTGGAACGACAAGGCGCTGCTGGAGATCGAGCTCTGCGGCACGGACGACGAGGTCAGAATCCCGCCGCAGCTGAAGGTCATCCGCGAGGTCACGGACGAGCCGGAATACCGGAATTCTTCCATTGCGATGAAAAAATAATCAAAAGAGAGCCGCAATGCGGCTCTCTTTTGAAATACTCGCGCTCCATCGCCCTTCGGTTGGTCGGCGCGAGGGCTCGCGTGACGCTTCGCCTCAGGGAGTTTTTCCGCCGCACATGTCGCCGGAAAAACGGATTTCATTTATTTGCCCTATCGGGCAAACTCTGCGAGGCCATTTCGTAGGGGTCGGCGTCCTCGACGACCCGCAAAAAATCCCCCGGAAATCCGGGGGATTTTTTCATCGGATAAAGTTCGTCGCAATCCGCTCTGCCTCGTGCTCGGGGAGCGGGACGCCGGCTGCTTTGCCGGCTTGGATGCACTGCAGCATCCAGACCATGTTGCGCGCCATCTGGCGCATGATCTGCAGACCCTCGAGGTCCTGCTCGACGTCGGCGGCGGCGTTGCCGTGCACCATCGGCCAATAGCGCGAGGCGACGATGGGCATGTTGGCGTACATCGGGTATTTCAGCAGCTGGTCGAGCGCGGCGGTCGTGCCGGCGCGGCGGGCCGAGACGAGGCAGGCCGCGGGCTTGTTTTTCAGCTGCTCAGACCCGGCAAAGAGCACGCGGTCCATAAACGCGGTCATGCTGCCGGAGAGCGACGCGAAATGCACGGGCGAGCCGAAGACAAAGCCGTCCGCCGTCTCCGCTCTCTCCAGAAACTCGTTCACCGCGTCCGAAAAGACGCAGCGCCCCGTCTGCTTGCAGGAACCGCAGGCGACGCAGCCGCGCACCTCCCTCGTGCCGAGCGTCATCACTTCCACCTCGACGCCCGCGGCGGCGAAGACGGTCTCCATCTCCCGGAGCGCGCGGGCGGTGCAGCCGTCTTTGTGCGGGCTGCCGTTGACCATGAGAATTTTCATAAAAATTCCTCCCGTTTTCTGATAACTAAGTATTCACCTCCGCAAAGCGGAGGTAGGCGGGCAAAGCCCGCCAAATTGCGTGAAAACCACGCAATTTGAATACACCGTTGTAACGTCATCATCCGATATTTGCATTTTCAATGCAAATATCCCAACACAAAGCATTGCTTTGTGTTGCACAGCGAACGCTGTGGTGATGATAAAGTTATACGTTCAGTGTACCAGAAACGGGAGGAAATGGCAATTGTGCTTCCGTTTTCTCCCCCTGTCATTCTGAGCGAAGCGAAGCGGAGTCGAAGAATCTTGGCAGAGCAGATCAACAGACACTGGTGGTTCTGTTTTGCTTCCAATCCAAGATCCTTCGACTCCGCGCTAACGCGCTCCGCTCAGGATGACACGGTGTTACTCCGTGAAGAGCGGCGTGGAATAGTAGCGGTCGCCGCTGTCGGGGAGCAGGGCGACGATGGTCTTGCCCTTGTTCTCCGGACGCTTGGCGAGCTCGATCGCGCCGTGGAGCGCGGCGCCCGAGGAGATACCGACGGAGACGCCCTCCTCCTTCGCGAGGAGCTTCGCGGCGGCGAAGGCGTCCAGATGGTCGGCCTGGAAGACCTCGTCGTACACGGCGGTGTTCAGCACATCCGGCACGAAGCCCGCGCCGATGCCCTGAATCTTATGAGAGCCCGCTCTGCCCTCGGAGAGGACGGGGGAATCCTTCGGCTCAAGCGCGACGACGCGCACGGCAGGATTCTGCTCCTTGAGATACTCGCCCACGCCCGTGACCGTGCCGCCGGTGCCGACGCCGGCGATGAAGACATCGACCTTGCCGTCGGTATCGCGCCAGATCTCCGGGCCGGTCGTGGCCTTATGAACGGCGGGGTTCGCGGGATTGACGAACTGACCGGGGATGAAGCCGCCGGGGATTTCCTTGGCGAGCTCCTCAGCCTTCGCGATGGCGCCCTTCATGCCCTTGGCGCCCTCGGTGAGGACGAGCTCGGCGCCGTAGGCCTTGAGGATGTTGCGGCGCTCGACGCTCATCGTCTCCGGCATGGTGAGGATGATGCGGTAGCCCTTCGCGGCGGCGATGAAGGCGAGGCCGATGCCGGTGTTGCCGGAGGTGGGCTCGATGATGACGGAGCCGGGCTTTAGGAGGCCCTTCGCCTCCGCGTCCTCGATCATGGCCTTCGCCACGCGGTCCTTGACGCTGCCGGCGGGGTTGAGATACTCGAGCTTGACGAGGACCTTCGCCTCGAGGCCGAGCTTCTTTTCGATATTCGTGACCTCCAGCAGCGGGGTGTTCCCGATGAGCTGGTCGGCGGATTGATAAATGTTGGACATGATGATTTCCTCCTTATGGTTTCCTGTACAATATAAATTCTATGGTTTCGGTTTGTCAACCTTGCGCCGCGGCGGCGAAGCCCTTTTCGAGATCGGCGAGAATGTCGTCGATGTGCTCGGTGCCGATGGAGAGGCGGATGGTGTTCTGACCGATGCCCTGATCGGCGAGCTCCTCGGCGGTGAGCTGGGAGTGCGTCGTCGTGGCCGGATGGATGACGAGGGACTTCACGTCCGCGACGTTCGCGAGCAGGGAGAAGATCTCCAGCGCGTCGATGAAGGCGTGGGCCTCGGCTTGCCCGCCCTTGATATCGAACGTGAAGATGGACGCGCCGCCGTTCGGGAAATAGCGCTCATAGAGCGCGTGGTCCGGATGATCCGGCAGCGAGGGGTGGTTGACCTTCTCGACCTGCGGGTGCGCGGCGAGGTATTCGACGACCTTCTTCGCGTTCTCGGCGTGGCGCTCGAGGCGGAGCGAGAGCGTTTCCACGCCCTGCAGAAGCAGGAAGGCGTTGAACGGCGAGATGGCGGCGCCGGTATCGCGCAGCAATATTGCGCGCAGATAGGTGATGAAGGCGGCCTTCCCCGCCGCGTCCACGAAGGAGATGCCGTGGTAGCTCGGGTTGGCCTCCGCGATCGGGGCGTACTTCCCGCTCGCCTTCCAGTCGAAGCGGCCGGAGTCGACCACGACGCCGCCGAGCGTCGTGCCGTGGCCGCCGAGGAACTTCGTGGCCGAATGCAGCACAATGTCCGCGCCGTGCTCGATCGGGCGGATGAGGTACGGCGTGCCGAAGGTGTTGTCCACCACGAGGGGGATGCCGTGCCGGTGCGCGAGGCAGCCGATCTCATCGAGGTCGGGAATGTCGGAGTTCGGGTTGCCGAGCGTCTCGAGATAGATCGCCTTCGTGTTCGGGCGGATCGCCGCCTCGACGGCCGCGAGATCGTGCGCATCGACGAAGGTGGTCTCGATGCCGTAGAGCGGCAGGGTGTGCGCGAGGAGGTTGTAGCTGCCGCCGTAGATCGTCTTCTGCGCCACGATGTGATCGCCCTGCTGCGCGAGCGCCTGGATGACGTAGGTCACGGCAGCCGCGCCGGAGGCCAGCGCCAGCGCGCCGACGCCGCCCTCGAGGGCCGCGATGCGCTTCTCCAGCACGTCCTGCGTGGAGTTCGTGAGGCGGCCGTAAATGTTGCCCGCGTCCGTCAGACCGAAGCGCGCCGCCGCGTGGGCGGAGTTGTGGAAGACGAAGGACGTGGTCTGATAGATCGGCACGGCGCGGGAGTCGGTGGCCGGATCGGCCTGCTCCTGACCGACGTGCAGCTGCAGCGTTTCAAAACGATAGTTACTCATGGTGATATGCTCCTTTTCAGAATCCAAATGTGTCTTTGCGCGCAAAAAAGCCCGGCAGCTTCACACAAGCTCCCGGGCACGCAGCAAATGCAACCTTGCTGACAACTCTAACATCGAGGGGCGCTGAGGCGCGCAGAAGTCCAGCCGGATGCCTCAAGCCCAAGTCCAGATGCCCGGGAGCAAAGCATTCGACAACACCAGATATTCTGCTTGCGGCTGTTGGCAAGAAACATCTGCGGCGCCTCCTTACGTTTGGATTGACCGTATCATAGCACTATTTTCCTACCATGTCAATAGGGATTAAGGAATTTTTTGTATTTCGTAAATACAAAATGAGAGCCTGCAATGCAGGCTCTCATTTTGAGCTTTAGCTGAGTAAGATTTCGTCACTCTCGAGTCCAGCTCCTGCGATCTCGGCGAACTTGTCCATGAGATCGGCCTTGGTGAGCTTCGCCTTCTCCTCGCCGGAGACGTCGAAGATGATTCTGCCCTCATTCATCATGATCAGCCGGTTGCCGTGGCGAATGGCGTCTTTCATGTTGTGGGTGATCATGAGGGTGGTGAGATTATTCTCGCCGACGAGCTTGTCGGTGATTTCGAGCACCTTGGCGGCGGTGGCGGGGTCGAGCGCGGCGGTGTGCTCATCGAGCAGGAGGAGCTTCGGGCGGCGGAGCGTGGCCATCAGGAGCGTGAGCGCCTGGCGCTGGCCGCCGGAGAGCAGGCCGACCTTCGCCGTGAGCCGGTCCTCCAGACCAAGGCCGAGGATCTTGAGCTTTTCGTGGTATTCCTCGCGCTCCGGATTCGTGACGCCCCAGCGCAGGCCGCGCCGTCTGCCGCGGCGGGAGGCGAGGGCGAGGTTTTCCTCGATCTGCATGTTCGGCGCGGTGCCGGTCATGGGGTCCTGGAAGACGCGGCCGATATACTGTGCGCGCACATGCTCGGGCATGCCCGTGACGTCCACGCCGTCGATGACGACGCTGCCGCCGTCCACCGGCCAGACGCCCGCGACGGCGTTGAGCATGGTGCTCTTGCCGGCGCCGTTGCCGCCGATGACGGTGACGAAGTCGCCCGGCTTGAGATGGAGATCGATGCCCTTGAGAGCCTTCTTCTCGTTGATCGTGCCGGGGTTGAAGGTCTTGGAGACCTGATGGAGCTTAAGCATTTGCGTCTCCCCCTTTCTTGGCCGCGGCGGCGTGTTTGGCGGCCGCGCGGAAGGAGCTGCGGCGCTGGCCCTGCAGATAAGGCACGGCGAGGAAGATCGCCACGAGCACGGCGGTGAAGAGCTTCAGGTCGTTGGAGTTCAGGCGCAGCCACAGCACGATGACCATGACGATATAATACACCACGCCGCCGAAGGCCACGAAGCCGAGGCGGACCCAGAAGCTGCTGCCCTTGCGGAAGAAGGCGTCGCACAGCACCTCGCCGATGATGACGGCGGCGAGGCCGATGACGATCGCGCCGCGGCCCATATTCACGTCGGCAAAGCCCTGATACTGCGCCATGAGACCGCCGGAGAGAGCGACGAGGCCGTTGGAGAGGCTGAGGCCCAGCACCTTCATGGTGTCAATGTTGATGCCCTGCGCGCGGCTCATGTTCGGGTTGGAGCCGGTGGCGCGCATGGCGCTGCCCTGCTCGGTGCCGAAATACCAATAGAGCACGGCGATAATCGCCGCGACGAACACGAGACCGACCACGATGCTCTGCGGCACATTGCGGCCCGAGAGCAGAAGGCGGAACTGATCCGGGTTCACACTCTGGTTGGCGTGCATGTCCATGATGTGCAGGTTGATCGAATAGAGCGCAAACTGCGTGAGAATGCCGGCGAGAATGGCGGGGATGCCGAGCTTGGTGTGCAGCAGACCCGTCACGAGACCGGCAAGCAGACCAGCCGCGAGCGCGGCCAGCAGCGCCAGCCACATCGGGCAGCCCGCGAGCGTGAGCATCACGGTGACGGCGCCGCCGGTGGTGAACGAGCCGTCCACCGTCAGATCCGCGACGTCGAGCAGGCGGAACGTGATATACACGCCGAGCGCCATGATGCCCCAGATGAGGCCCTGCGCCACGCCGCCCGGCAGACGCCCGATCAGATTCGGGATGCTCAGGGAGGCAAAATAAGCTCCTAGACTCATAAATGGTTTTCCTCTTTTCAAGGAAAACGCCGCACCGGAGTGCGGCATTTTCCGGATTGTTTGATTTTAGCCCTCGATGGCGGTGTAGCCTTCGGGAACGGTGATGCCGAGCGCCTCGCAGAGCGCGGCGTTGTACTTCGGCACGGGGTTCATGTCATAGCCGATCTCCATCTCGGAGACGTTGGCCTCGCCCTTGAGGATCTTGACGGCCATCTCGCCGGTGGCGCGGCCGAGCTCATAGTAGCTGATGGACAGGGTCGCGATGCCGCAGCCCTTGCAGAGGCCTTCCTCGCCGGCGATGATCGGCACGCCCGCAGGCTGCGCGACGTTGTTGATCGCCTCGGCGCAGGAGGCGGCGGTGTTATCGGTGGGGATGTAGAGCACGTCGCACTCGTCGCAGGCGGACTGCGTGACGGAGGCAACGTCGTTGGAATCGGCGAAGGTGTAGACGTTCACGGTGAGACCGGCCTTCTCGAGCTCAGCCTTCACCACGTCGGCCTGATAGATGGAGTTGGCCTCGGCCGAGCAGTAGAGGATGCCGGCGGTCTTGGCGTCCGGGCAGAACTCGGTGACCATCGCAGCCTGCTCATCGAGCGGAGCCAGGTCGCTGGTGCCGGAGACGTTCGTGCCGACCACGCCGGTGAAGTTCTCGATCTGCAGCGCCACGCCGTACTCGGTGATGGAGGTGCCCAGCACGGGGATGGAATCGGTGGCGGTGGCGGCGGCGACCAGAGCGGGGGTAGCGTTGGCCATGATCAGGTCGACGCCCTCGGAGGCGAAGCCGTCGCAGATGGTGGAGCAGGTGGCGGAGTCGCCCGCGGCGTTCTGCTCCTCGAAGACGACGCCGTCAGCGCCGAATTCCTCGACGAGGACGTCCTTGAAGCCCTTCGTCGCCGCGTCGAGTGCGTCGTGCGTCACGAGCTGGCAGATGCCGACGACGAACGCGTCGTCCTTGGGGGTCGCAGCCTCGGCGGCGCTGCCGTCGGCGGCCGGTTCGGTCTTGCTGCCGCAGGCTGCCAGACCCAGCAGCATCACGAGTGCAAGCGCCAGAGCGAAAAACTTTTTCATGATATTTTGTCCTTCCTCATTACACATTTTGCCCGGAGACAAGAAAATCTCCGGAACGGTGTACACTTTACTACCACAAAGGAAAAAAGTCAATGCCGCCCGGAGCCGAAAAAATCATTTTTGGAGACTTGCACGATTTTAGCGGGCTCACTTTGACCATTTAAATCAAATATGTTCATATTTTTACGTGATTGGTTCGTCGTTGACGGGGTCGGAGACGGCGGGGTATAATGAAAATTAGTTAGGAGTCAGGAGTCAGGAGTTGACAAGTAGTTGCTGCGCAGCAAAGACTTGTCATCCTGAGCTTGTCGAAGGATCTTGGCAGCGCAGCAAGAGAGAACATCCAGCGTCTGGTTTACCGCTCTGCCAAGATTCTTCGACTCCGCACTCCGTGCTCCGCTCAGAATGACAAGCTTAGACAACTCCTCACTCCTAACGATAAAAACCTCCGCCGCGGGTTCCCTTGGCGGAGGCATTGGATTCCTTTTCAGCTCACTTGTGATAATACAAAATTCCCATGCAGCCGGGGCCGCAGTGCTGGCTGACGGTGCAGCCGGCCTGCGTGTGGTGCACTTCCTCGAAGGGCTGGCAGCTGCGCACGACCGCCTCGAGTTCGCGGCGCACTTCCTCGGAGAGGCCGGAGTCGGTGATGAAGATGCGCTTGGTGTCGATATCGTCGCGGCCGGAGAGCCGGTCTTTGATATACTGCACATAGCACTTATTGATGTTGCCGCGGTACTTTTTGCCGACGCCCATGCCGCCGTCCTTCACCTCGATGGAGGGCTTGAGGCCGAGCAGGTTCGCGCCGAAGGCGGCGACGGCGCTGCAGCGGCCGCCGGCCTTGAGAAACTCGAGCGTGTCGAGCACGAAGCTGACGTCGAGCTTCGCCTTCTTCTCATTGAGCACGTCCACGATCTCCTGCGCGGTCATCTTCCCTTCCGCGGCCATGTCGGCCGCATCGAGCACAAGGTGACCGATGCCGGTGGAGAGATTGCGGGAGTCGACCGGAAAGACCCTGCCGGGGAAATCCTGCGCGGCGATGCAGGCGTTCTGGTAGCAGCCGGACATGTCGCTCGAGATGGTGAAGTGGATGACCGCGTCATGCTCCTCGAGCTGCTTTTTGAAAAACGTGATATAATCCGAGACGTTCACGGCCGCGGTGTGGCAGAGCTGGCCGGTTTTGCGCACATAGTCATAGATCTCCTCGGGGACGATATCGATGCCGTCGCGCAGCGTCTCCTCGCCGCGCACGATGTAGAGCGGCGTGATATCAACGCCGTACTGCGCATTCAGCGCCGGGGACAGATCGCAGGTGCTGTCCGCGGAAATTTTAATCTTCAAACGTGAGCACTCCTTCAAAAAGTACAGTGTTGAGTGGATTCTAACACTTTTCTAATAATTTGCATAGTCCTATTTTGATGAAAAAAGGAGAAATCGCCCTATGGCGGCAAAAATTGTAGTCATTACCGGCCCGACCGCCTCCGGAAAGACGGCTCTGGGCGTGGCTTTGTGCCAAAAACTGCACGGCGAGGTCGTCTCGGCGGACTCGATGCAGATCTACCGCCGCATGACGATCGGCACGGCGAAGCCCACCCCCGAGGAGATGCAGGGAATCCCCCACCACATGATCGACGTGGCCGAGCCGGAGGAAAACTGGTCCGTTGCCCGCTATGTGGAAGAGGCTGCAGCGTGCGTGGAGAACATTCTCGCGCGCGGGAAGCTGCCCGTTGTCGTGGGCGGGACGGGGCTTTATATCGACTCCCTCCTCTCCGGCCGCACCTTCGCAGGCGGGCCGGTGAACGCAGCGCTGCGGCAGGAGTTGAGCGAGCGCTACGACGAGATCGGCGCGGCGGGGCTCCTCGGCGAGCTGCGCAAGGTGGACCCCGAGCGGGCGGAAAAGCTCCATCCCGGCGACAAAAAGCGCATCGTCCGCGCGCTGGAGGTCTTCATCCTCACGGGAAAGACGATCACCGAGCACGATAAGGAGACGAAGGCGATCCCGCCGCGTTGGGACGCGGCGAAGCTCGCGCTCGACTTTGAAAACCGGCAGGATCTCTACGGCCGGATCGACCGCCGCGTGGATCTCATGTTCGAGCAGGGACTCATGGACGAGGTGCGCGCGCTGCTCTCTTCCGGCGTGCCGGACACCTGCACCGCCATGCAGGCGATCGGATATAAAGAGGCTGTGGCCGCTCTGCGCGGCGCGTGCTCCGCCGAGGAAGCCCGCACGCTCATTCAGCAGGAATCGCGCCGCTACGCCAAGCGGCAGCTCACGTGGTTCCGCCGGGACAAGGAGATCGAGTGGCATCGCTTCGGCAGCAGACCGGATTTGGACGAGGCCCTGCAGCATTCGACAGCATTCCTCCGCAGCCGTGGAATAGAATAGTCCGTGATACAAGTCCCGCCGTTCGTCGGCGGGATTTGTAGAAATTCACTATTTCACGGAGCGGAATTATATGTTAAAATATAAAAATAGTGTCGCTCCGGGAGGAAGGAGCGCACCATGCAAAAGACACAGAACCTTCAGGAGGGCTTCCTCAATCGGGCGCGGACGGAGCGCGTTGGCGTGACGGTGTTTCTCGTCAACGGCTTTCAGATGCGCGGCACGATCCGGGGCTTTGACAGCTTCGTGGTCCTTCTGGAAAGCGAAGGCAAGCAGCAGGTCATCTATAAGCACGCGATTTCGACGATTGTGCCTGCGAAAAATGTAAACTTGGCAGAAACATAATAGTGTGGAGTGTGGAAGGCGGAGCGTGGAGTTTAAAAGTGTTTGCTGACGCAAACGATTTGAATTCCGATCCATCGCCGTCAGGCGATACCTTCACTCCAAGCTCCACTCTCGAAAGGCGGTGATGAACAGTGAGAAAACACAAGGATCTCTGGGACACGCTCGGCAAGGCCGTGGCGGCGGTTCTGGTCGTGCTGCTCTCGCTGTACATCGCCATCCCCGTGGTGCGGCAGGTGACCGGCCGGTATGAGACCGAGCCCGTCACCTACATCACGGTGACCGAATCGGGCAACACCTCCGGCGTGATCGTGCGCGCGGAGAAGCTGCTCACGACGGACAAGCCCTACGTCTCCCTGCTCGCGGAAAACGGCGAGGAGGTCGCGGCGAACAGCGCCGTGGCCGTGGCCGTGCAGAACCAGAGCAGTCTTGACACGGCGCACCGCGCGGCTGAGGTGGAGACGGAGATCAACTATCTGCGCGGCCTGCTCTCGCGCCTCACCACCGCCTCGGACAACGCCGAGCAGGAGACCGCCGTGCGCACTGCTGTCTACCGTTTGGCGGAGGCCTCGATGGAGGAGGACGCGGGCGAGCTCGACAGCAGCGTGGCCACGCTCTCGACGCTGCTGCGCGGCGGCGCGGCCGAAAACAGCGAGCAGGAGCTCTCCTCCCTGCTCGACGAGCTGGAGACGCTGCGCGCCTCGCTCGGCGCGAAGGACTATCTCTACGCACCGGCGGCGGGCGTCTTCTCCGCCGAGACCGACGGCTTTGAAGCCCTCACCCCCGCCGTGCTCGACGGCATCAGTCCCGAGGGCGTGGAAAACCTGCGCGGACAAGGCAGTGAGGTCGCCGACGACGTGGTGGGCAAGATCGTGACGAACCACGCCTGGTACTACGCCGCCGTCATGGCCGAGAAGGACGCCGACCGGCTCCGCGTCGGCGACGTGACGAGTCTGGACTTCGGCTACCGCAGCAGCCGCACCGTGCGCGCCACGGTGCGCTCGATCAGCCCGACGGACCGCGCCGGACAGGTGGCGGTGGTGTTCCGCTGCTCCTCCGCGCTGGCGGAGACGCTGAGCCTGCGCCTCGCGGAGGCGGAGGTCGTCTTCCGCTCCTACAGCGGACTGCGCGTGCCGAAGAAGGCCGTGCACGTGGAGGACGGCAAGACGGTGGTCTACACCGTGAGCGCCGGACAGATGGAGCGAAAGACCGTTGACATTCTCTACACCGGCGAGGACTTCTACCTCGTTGAGGCCGGGAGCGAGGGCGGCAGCCTCCGCGCCGGCAACGAGCTGATCGTCTCGGGCAAGGATCTCAAAGACGGCAACGTCGTGAACTAATCTGTCAAAAACTTTTTACAGAATTTTCTTCGCGGCGTCCGCGCCGCGAACTCTGCGAGGCTTTTTTGGAAGAAGGAATATCAGTATGAGCCAGATTACCGAAAACGTCGCCGCGGTGCGTGCGCGCGTGGACGCCGCCGCGATCCGGAGCGGCAGACGCCCCGAGGACGTGCTGCTCGTGGCGGCGACGAAGATGAACAACGCCGAGCGCGTGCGCG
>JAZPZZ010000140.1:0-2662 GCA_045544935.1 Oscillospiraceae bacterium
TTTGGTCGAAGCGAGGGGCGAGCGTCGCGCTCGCCCGAGGGAGTTTTTCCACCGCACATGTCGCTGGAAAAACGATTGATTTTGTTCGTGCTGTGCACGAACTCTGCGAGGCGGGGGAGTTTGGTGTTGTTTTTCGGCAAAGATTGATGTATTCTAATATATTATGTGTCATCCGCTTAAAGGAGCGATTTCATGAATACCTACGGACAATTCATCCGCATGACCATCTTCGGCGAGAGCCACGGCCCCGGCATCGGCGTTGTCGTCGACGGGCTGCCGGCGGGGGAGAGCGTCGATCTTGAGGCCGTGCGCGTGCAGATGCGCCGCCGCGCCCCCGGCGGGGGAGACCTCACCACGCCGCGAAAGGAGACCGACGAGCCGCTGATCCTCTCCGGCCTCTATCACAACAAAACCACCGGCTCGCCGCTGACGGCCATTTTCCGCAACAGCGACCAGCACTCCTCGGACTATCACCCCGAGACGCCGCGCCCGAGCCACGCGGACTATACGGCTTTCGTAAAGTTTCGCGGCAGCATGGACCTGCGCGGCGGCGGCCCCTTCAGCGGCCGCCTCACGGCGTGCATGGTCTTTGCCGGCGCCGTCTGCCGCCAGATTCTCGAGCGCCGCGGCGTTTCGATCGCGGCGAAGGCCGTGCAGATCGGCGCGGCGAAGGGCAATGATCTCACCTTCGAGATGAAGCGCGAGATTCTCGACGCCCGCGCCGCGGGCGACAGCGTCGGCTCCGTGCTCGAGTGCCGCGCCGAGGGCGTGCCCGCCGGCGTCGGCGGTCTGCTCTTCGGCGGCATGGAGAGCCGCATCGCCTCCATCCTCTATGCCATCCCCGGCGTCAAGGGCGTGGAGTTCGGTCTCGGCTTCGGCTTTGCGGACAAGCGCGGGTCCGAGGCCAACGACCCCTTCCGCCTGCAGGACGGCAGGATCGTCTGCGAGACCAACCGCGCCGGCGGCATCAACGGCGGCATCACCAACGGCATGCCGCTCGTCGTGCGTATGGCCCTGCGCCCCACGCCGAGCATCGCCGCCGAGCAGCGCACCGTGAACCTCCAGACCATGGAGGAGACGCCCCTGCGCGTCCACGGCCGCCATGATCCCTGCCTCGCCCTGCGCGCGATTCCCGTCATGGAATCCGCCGTCGCCATCGCCCTGCTCGATGCCATGATGGAATCGGCAGGGGAGAACCACATCTAAAAGGAGAATCCCAATGAAAACCAACGATCCCATCCGGGTCAAAAAAGCCTGGACTCGCTTGATTGCCGCGCTGGTGGCGGCTGTTGTGCTGCTCGCCGTGAGCGGCTTCGGCGTCTTCAAAATGCTCGGCACGCCGAAGAGCCTCATGGCCGACGACCTCTCTATGCTCTATGCCGAGGGCTCCGCGGAGGAGGAGGCCCCTGCCGGCGCGCAGGTCGGCGACTATGTGGAGCATGAGGTTTATCTCATCCTCAAGAACTTCGCCGAGGGCTATCGCGGCGACACCGTGCGCGAGCGCTATGGCGCCGTGCCCGTCAACGGCAAGCTCGTCGCCTTCCGCTTCCCGCAGCGCTGGCTGGAGTCCGAGCAGGGCATTGTCGACGCCACGCAGGAGCTCTTAAACGGCGTCGCGCAGTATATTGATAAGTACATCGTCGTGCGCGGCACGGTGCAGCCCATGCCTGAGAGCGTCTCCGCCGAGTTCTACAGCTGGTTTGCCGACAATCAGGAGTGGATGCAGCAGTCCGGCCTCATCTCCGCCGAGCAGGACGCCGCCGCCTCGCTCGCGGACTATATGGTCGCGGTCGACTACGTCGGCAAGCTCCCGATCGGCGCTGTTGTCGGCCTCACGGCCGCGGCGGGCGTGTGCCTGCTCTATGCGCTCTATGAGCTCATCCGCATCCTCGCCAAGGGCTATGCCGTGAAGGCGCCCGCGGCGGAGGCCGCCGCCGGGGAAGAGAGCGCCGAGGAGGACGGCATCGAGGTGGAGATCACCGAGGCCGACCCCGAGACCGGCGAGGACGTCACCGATCTCGAGGTGGAGATCATCGAGGAGGAGAACACGCCCGATGCCGAAGCTTGAACTCTGCGCGCCGTGCCTCTTCGGGCTCGAGGGCCCCGTGGGCAATGAGCTGCGCCACATGGGCGTCGAGAACGTCCGCCCGGAGAACGGCCGCGTCCGCTTTTCCGGCGATGAGAGCGCCGTTGCCCGCGTCAACCTCCGCTCGCGCTTTGCCGAGCGCGTGCTCATCGAGCTCGGCCGCTTTGAGGCCAAGACCTTCGATGCGCTCTTCGAGGGCACGCGCGCCCTTCCGTGGGAGCGCTTCATTCCGAAAAACGGCGCCTTCCCCGTCAAGGGCTACAGCCTCAACAGCGCGCTCCACTCCATTCCGGACTGCCAGAAGATCATCAAGAAGGCCGTCGTCACGCGCCTCGGCCAGCGCTATCGCTTGAACTGGCTGCCGGAGGACGGCGAGAAATACCAGATCCAGTTTTCCATCATGCAGGACGAGGCCGTCCTGTATCTCGACACAACCGGCACCGGCCTGCACAAGCGCGGCTATCGCCCCGCTCACGTCGCGGCGCCGCTGCGCGAAACGCTCGCCGCCGCCTGCGTGGACGTCGCCGGCTATCGGGGCAGGGGAGACTTCTGCGATCCCTTCTGCGGCAGCGGCAC
>JAZPZZ010000141.1:0-7868 GCA_045544935.1 Oscillospiraceae bacterium
AGCAGGCCCGCGCATCACGGATTTCACCGCCGGGATCGTCGCGGATCTCGGCGTGAAGGACATGGCGAATATGGGCGCCGCCATGGCGCCGGCAGCGTATCAGACGCTCCGCGCGCATTTTGACGCCGTGCGTCCGCCGGAGGACTATGACCTCATCCTCACGGGCGACCTCGGGCACGTCGGCCATGCCATCGTCGCGGATCTCTTCGAGCGCGACGGCGTGCGCCTCGGCGATCGCTATGACGACTGCGGACGCCGCATTTTTGACAGGGAAAAGCAGGACGTCCACGCCGGCGGCTCCGGCGCGGGCTGCAGCGCGGCCGTGCTGGCGGGAGATCTCTTAAAGCGCCTGCGCTCCGGCGAGGTGCGCCGCGTGCTCCTCGCCGCCACGGGCGCGCTCATGAGCCCCGTGAGCGCCATGCAGGGCGAGAGCATCCCCGCCGTCTGCCACGCCGTCAGCATTGAAGGGGAGGGGGCCAAATGATGCTTCTCAAAGCGTTTCTCGTCGGCGGGGTGCTGTGCATGCTCGGACAGATCCTCATCGACCGCACGCGGCTCACGCCCGCGCGCATCCTCTCGGGCTACGTCGTCGCGGGCGTTGTGTTAAGCGCCCTCGGGCTCTATCAGCCGCTGGTCGATTTTGCCGGCGCCGGCGCCACGGTGCCGCTCACGGGCTTCGGCCATCTGCTGGCAAAGGGCGTGCGCGAGGCCGTGCAGCGAGACGGCTGGCTCGGCGCGCTCACCGGCGGCCTCACCGCCTCCGCCGCAGGAATCACCGCAGCGGTCTTCTTCGCCCTGCTCTGCGCGATTCTGTTCAAGGCAAAGGCTAAGAAATAAGCAAAACCCCGTCACGGACGGGGTTTTCTGTTTTGCCCAAAAAGCTTTGCAGAACTTCATAAAAAAGTTACAACGGATGCGGTTGCAATTGAACGCTATGTGCGGTATAATATCATGTATTTTTATGATACCCTTATTATATCTTTCTATCTTCTGTAATTAAATTTTATGGAGGCATATACATGGCAAAGAAGCAATTCAAAGCGGAGTCCAAGAAGCTCTTGGACATGATGATCAACTCGATCTACACGCACAAGGAGATCTTCCTGCGTGAGATCATCTCCAACGCGTCCGACGCGATCGACAAGCTCTGCTACCGTTCTCTCACGGACGAGAACGTCGGCATGGAGCGCAGCGACTTCAAAATCCGCATCGACGTGGACAAGGAAGCGCGCACCGTCACCGTCTCCGACAACGGCATCGGCATGACGAAGGAGGAGCTCGAGCAGAACCTCGGCGTCATCGCGCGCAGCGGCTCGCTCCGCTTCAAGGACGGGCTCGACGAGGAAGAGCAGGAGAACGCCGCCATCGACATCATCGGTCAGTTCGGCGTCGGCTTCTATTCCTCCTTCATGGTCTCCGATAAGGTCACCGTCATCTCCAAGGCCTACGGCTCCGACCAGGCGTACGAGTGGGTCTCCACCGGCACGGACGGCTATACCATCTCCGAGGCGGAGAAGGACACCGTCGGCACGCAGGTCATCATGCACATCAAGGAGGATGCCGACGGCGAGAAGTACAGCTCCTATCTGGAGAACTGGAAGATCATGATGCTCGTGCGCAAGTATTCCGACTACGTCCGCTGGCCGATCGTCATGGAGGTCGAGCACAACGAGATGGTCGAGACCGGCGAGGTCGATGAAGACGGCAAGCCGAAGATGAAGATGGAAAACGGCTTCGTCGAGGAGACGATCAACTCCATGGTCCCCATCTGGCAGCGCAGCCGCGCCGAGGCGACGGACGAGGAGTGCATCGCGTTCTATAAAGAGCACTTCCACGACAACGACGATCCGCTCGCCGTCATCCGCGTCAACGCCGAGGGCATGATCAGCTATCGCGCGCTGATCTTCATCCCCTCCAAGACGCCCCAGCAGTTCTACACCCGCGAGAGCGAGCCGGGCCTCGAGCTCTACAGCTCCGGCGTCATGATCATGGACAAGTGCACCGATCTGCTGCCCGACTGCTACGCCTTCGCGCGCGGCATTGTGGATTCTCCGGATCTCAGCCTCAACATCTCCCGCGAGATGCTGCAGCATGACCGCCAGCTCAAGCTCATCGCCACGAACCTCGGCAAGAAGATGAAAAACGAGCTCGCGAAGATGATGAAGAACGACCGGGCGAAGTACGAGCAGTTCTATCAGAGCTTCGGCATGGTGCTCCGCGCCGGCGTCATCAGCGAGTACGGCGATAAGATCGACGAGGTGAAGGACCTCCTGCTCTACAACGTCAGCGAGGACCGCATGGTCTCCCTGCAGGAGTACGTCGATTCCATGCCCGCCGAGCAGTCGAAGATCTATTTCGCCTGCGGCGACAACATCCGCCGTCTGCTCGCCCTCCCGCAGGCCGAGCAGCTGCACCAGAAGGGCTATGAGATTCTCTGCATGATCAATCAGGTCGACGAGTTCTTTGTCGATACGCTCAAGAGCTATGCCGGCAAGCCCTTCTGCAACATCGCCGTCGAGGATCTCGGCCTCGAGACCGAGGAGCAGAAGCAGGAGACCGAAAAGCAGGAGGCCGAGGCCAAGGACCTGCTCGCCTTCGTCAAGGAGACGCTCGGCGACAGAATCGACCGCGCCATCCTGAGCCACAAGCTCGTCTCCGGCGCCGTCTGCCTCACGGCGGAGGGCGGCATCACCTTCGAGATGGAGCGCTACTTCCGCAACATGCCCGGCGCGCCGGATCACCTCAAGGCCATCCGCGTGCTCGAGTTCAACGGCAATCACCGCGCCTACAAGGCCATGAAGGAGGCCTTTGACGCGGGCGACAAGGACCGCGCCGCCAAGATCATCGAGATCCTGCACGCGCAGGCCCTGCTCATCGCCGGCGAGCCGCTGGAGGACCCCGCGGCTTATACGGAAATGATATGTGACTTTATCCAGTAACAACGAAACCAACTTTCAGAAGGGAGGCGATGGCTCGCATGGAACCCAGAATGGGTCTTTATATTCATATTCCGTTCTGCGCCAGCAAATGCGGCTACTGCGATTTCTACTCCCGCGCCGGATGTGAGGGCGACATGCCGCGCTATCAGCAGGCTCTGCTCGCCCACATCCGAGAGTGTGTGCCGCGCATCGCCCCCGCCTATATCGACACGGTCTATTTCGGCGGCGGCACGCCGAGCTTTTACGGCGCGCGCCGCATCGCGCAGGTGCTCGATGAGATCAAAAGCTCCGGCCTTCTCATGCGCTCGGCCGAGATCACCGTCGAGGCCAACCCCGACAGTCTCACCCGGGGCGAGGCACGCATTCTGCGCCGCGCCGGCGTCAACCGTCTGAGCATCGGCATGCAGTCGGCCAACAACGACATCCTCAAGATGATCGGCCGCCGCCACAACTTCAAGCAGGTGGAGATGGCCGTGCGCCACGCGCGCATGGAGGGGTTCGACAACGTCAGCCTCGATCTCATCTACGGCCTGCCGAGCCAGAGCGCCGGCGACTGGGCCGAGAGCCTCGCCCGCGCGCTGGAGCTCCATCCGGAGCACCTGAGCTGCTACGGCCTCAAGCTTGAGCCGGGCACGCCCATGTACGAGCTCAAGGACTCTCCGCTCATTCCGGACGAGGACCTGCAGGCGGACATGTATCTCGCCGCCGTCGAGACGCTCGCGCGGTATGATTATCACCAGTATGAGATCTCCAACTTCTGCATCCCCGGCTATGAATCCCGCCACAACCTCAAGTATTGGCGGCTGGAGGATTATCTCGGCTTCGGCCCCGGGGCGCATTCCTGCGTCGGCCGCGTGCGCTACAGCTACGTCCGCGATCTGGAGGCATACATTCAGGGCGTGTTGCACTCCGGCGACATGATCGACGAGTATGAGCAGATCGGCGACTTTGAGCGCGGCTCGGAATACCTCATGCTCGGCATGCGTACGATGTGGGGCATCACCAAGGAAGAATATCAGCATTTTTATCATAACTCCTTCGATCAGCTGCAGCGCACGCTGGAGGAATTCCAGAGCAGCGGCTGGACCAGGGAGGAAAACGGACGCTGGCACTTTACGCCGGAGGGCTTTCTCCTCTCGAATCAGCTCATCGGCAAGCTGCTCGAGGCGCAGACCGCGCGCCGCGCCGAGCAGACGCCGTGGATCAAGCCCGAGGTGGAGCGCCAGCCCCGCCAGACACTTCCGGAAAAACGAAAAACCATCGAAGAGCTCATGTTGAAAGAACAGGGATGATGAAGCATGAATAACGACAGCAACAAGAACCTCGGCCAGAATCCGGAGCCGGAGGTCATGGACTTCTTCGCCGCCGGAAAAGAGGCCCGCCGCGTCAACGGCGGCGACAGCCGCGAGCGGGAAAACCGCTCCGCCGGTTCGCGCCATCGCGGCCCCTCCGGCCGCTATCAGGGCCTGCGCGGCTCGAAAAACAATCATAAGAGCAAGACGCCCGCAGAGGAAAATCTGGAGCAGGAGTTCGCGGCCATCCTCGGCGGGGAGGAAGAGACGAGCGCCGAACCCGAACCGGAGCTCGCCCGTTCCCCGATCGTTGAGCCGGAGCCGGTTGTTGAGCCCGAGCCGATCGTCGAGCCCGAGCCGGCCGCCGAGCCGGAGCCGGAGATCGTTCCCGAGCCGGCCGCCGAGCCGGAGCCGGAGATCACGCGCGCACCGGTCATCGAGCCGGAGCCGATCCCCGAGCCCGAGCCGGAACCGGAGCTCACCCTCGAGCCGATCGTCGAGCCGGAGCCCTCTCCCAGCGAGGAGCTCCTGCGCGCGCTCACGCAGGAGCCGGACGCGGAGTCCGATTCGCCGATGGATATGGCGGCATTTCTGATCTCCAACACCCGCTCCGAGGAGGATACGAACGCGGATCTCGCCTCCGTGCTGCTCAGCAGCGCAAAGGGGGACGATCCCTCCGATCAGGCGCTGTTTGACCGGCTGGACGCCCAGCTGGAATCCGCCTTTGCGGCCGACGTTCCGGAAGATTCGTTCGTTCCGCCCGTTCCCCCGGTCGATGAACCGGAGGATGAGGAGGATTATGACGACGACGAGGACGAGGACCGTCCGCGCCGCCGCCGCGGCGGTCTGATCGCCGCGATCATCGCGGCGGTGCTCTGCGTCGGTGTGCTCGGCAGCGCTTTTGCCGTCTCCCGCCGCACCACCATTTTCCCCAGGGTTTCGATTCAAGGCGAGAACGTCTCCGCCATGACGGTGGACGAGGCCGCCGACGTGGTCAGGAAGTCCGGCTGGGACG
Organism: Oscillospiraceae bacterium; assembly: GCA_045544935.1. Taxonomy (GTDB): domain Bacteria; phylum Bacillota; class Clostridia; order Oscillospirales; family Oscillospiraceae; genus CAG-103. The sequence continues at coordinate 5,247 of JAZPZZ010000141.1, forward strand.
GCCCCGACGCCGTCGTGCTCAAGGCCGCGCTTCCCGCGAGCGTGGATCTCGAGATCCATGCCAAGGACGTCGGCTGGACCGCCACGGCCAAGGAGGCCGCGCAGGCCGCCTGGGATTATGGCCGCGACGGCAATCTTCTGACCAATTTCATCACTTATGTCCGCACGTCCTTCTCCGGCTATGAGCTCGCGGACGACCTGACCGCCGAGCCGGATTCCTCCGCGCTGCGCGCGCAGGTCAAAAAGGCCGTGGAGAAGGCCAACGAAGCCATGACCGAAGGCAACATGGAGGTCGATACCGACAAGAAGGTCCTGCGCATCGTCAAGGGCGGCGACCTGCTCATGGTGGAGACCGACGAGGTCTACAGCCAGGTGCTCGAGGCGCTCGAGAGCGGCAAGCATGAAATCAGCTGCATCAAGAAGCTGGACGACGCGAGCGAGGTCAAGGACGTGGATCTCGACAAGCTGCATGACGAGGTCTGCGGCGAGCCGGAGAATGCCAGCTACGACACCGAGAAGAAGGAAATCGTCGAGGGCAAGCCCGGCGTCGAGTTCGACGTCAAGGAGGCCAAGCGCCTCTGGAAGGACGCCAAGCCCGGCGATCTCGTGGAGATCCCGCTCGAGGTGACGGAGCCCGAGTTCAAGAAGGAGAACGTCACCGAGCTCTATGCCGACAAGCTCGCGAGCAAGACCACGTCTCTCTCCGGCAGCTCCTCGGCCCGCATCACCAACATCACGCTCGCCGCGCAGAAGATCAACGGCGTCATCGTTGAGCCGGGCAAGACCTTCTCCTATAACGAGACGGTCGGCCAGCGCACCACTGCCCGCGGCTTCCGCGAGGCCGGCGCCTATGCCAACGGCGAGGTGGTCAATGAGGTCGGCGGCGGCATCTGCCAGGTGTCCTCCACGCTGTATTACTGCACGCTCTATTCCAACCTCAAGATCACGGCCCGCACCAACCACTATTTCCCCGTGGCCTACATCGAGTCCGGTCTGGACGCGACGGTCAGCTGGGGCGCGCCGGACTTCCGCTTTGAAAATGACCGCACCTTCCCCGTGAAGATCGTCGCCTATGTTTCCGGCGGCTCCGTCACGGTGGAGATCTGGGGCACCAACGTGGACGGCAGCACCGTCAAGATGGACTCCACCACCAGCGGCATGACCACCACGACCTACCGCAATGTGTATGACAAGAACGGCAACCTGCTCACGCGCACGCAGGAGGCTGTGAGCGTCTACCACAGCCATGAGGAGACGAAGCCCACGCCCGTGCCGAGACCGGTCACCACGCCGACGCCTGTCGAGCCCACGCCCGCGCCGACGCCGACGCCCGAACCGGTTCCCGAACCGACGCCGGCTCCCGTCGAGCCCACGCCGGAGGTTCCGGTCGACGAGCCCGCCGAGGGCGGCGAATAAACCCACCATTCCGAATAAATACCCCGCGCCCCATTCGGCGCGGGGGGAGAGACAGGAGACGAAGCACATGAGCAAACCCACCTTCTATATTACCACTCCCATTTACTACCCCTCCGACAAGCTGCACATCGGCCACACCTACTGCACCGTGGCCACCGACTCCTTCGCGCGCTATAAGCGTCTGCGCGGCTATGACGTCATGTTCCTCACCGGCACGGACGAGCACGGCCAGAAGATCGAGGAGAAGGCCAGGGAAGCCGGCGTTACGCCGCAGCAGTTTGTCGACAACATCGTCGAGGGCGAGGGCGGCATCCTCGATCTGTGGAAGCTGATGAACATCTCCAACGACCGCTTCATCCGCACCACGGACGACTATCACGTCACGTCCATCCAGCGCATCTTCCGCAAGATGTATGACAACGGCGATATCTACAAGGGCAAGTATTCCGGCATGTACTGCACGCCGTGCGAGAGCTTCTGGACCGAGAGCCAGCTGGTCGACGGCAAGTGCCCCGACTGCGGCCGCGAGGTCAAGTACGCCGAGGAGGAGGCCTATTTCTTCCGCCTGAGCAAGTACGCCCAGCCCGTCAAGGAGCTGCTGCTCACGGGCGAGTTCCTGCAGCCGATGAGCCGCGTCAATGAGATGATCAAGAACTTCATCGACCCCGGCCTCGAGGACCTCTGCGTCTCCCGCACGAGCTTCTCCTGGGGCATCCCGGTCGATTTTGATCCCGGCCACGTCGTCTACGTCTGGGTCGACGCGCTCTCGAACTATATCACGGCCCTCGGCTACCTCAACGACAAGTATGACGATTACAACCGCTACTGGCCCGCCGTGCACATCGTCGGCAAGGAGATCGTGCGCTTCCACTCCATCATCTGGCCCGCCATGCTCATGAGTATTGAAGAGCCCCTGCCCAAGCACGTCTACGGCCACGGCTGGCTTGTCATCGACGGCGGCAAGATGAGTAAGTCCAAGGGCAACGTGGTCGATCCCTATATTCTCGCCGAGCGTTTCGGCGTGGATGCTCTGCGCTTCTTCCTCATGCGCACCTTCCCCTTCGGCTCCGACGGCAACTTCTCCAACGAGCTGCTCATCAACACCATCAATGTTGACCTCGCCAACGACCTCGGCAACCTCGTCTCCCGCACCACCGCCATGGTCGAAAAGTACTTCGGCGGCCGGCTTCCTGCCGAGCGTCAGGCC